>JBEPVP010000182.1:0-7187 GCA_041690935.1 Rhodanobacter sp. | reverse complement strand
AATCCGCGCTGAGCGAAAGCATTACGGTGGCGGCCTGCAAACTCCAAACACCGCTCTTGCCGGCAGCCCGGCGAAAGCCGGGACCCAGGGGCTTGGCGGCACATCGCGGACACTGGATCCCGGCTTTCGCCGGGATGACGAAGTCCTGATATCGCGGGCACTGGGCCCCTGCTTCGCCAGGATGACGAAGTCCTGGTTATTCGAGGTTCCCTGCTCTATCGGCCTTGCTGCGTTCATCGCCATCCCTGTGACTTTTTTTCGTACGCTGCGAATCATGGGTTGAACCGCCGGGAAACTTCTGTCCATGAAAGCCAGGGAACAACAGCAACGCTTCGAGGTGTTGCTGCACGAACATCGAAAGATCGTGTTCAAGGTGGCCGGCCTGTATAGCCGCACTGCTGCCGATCGCGACGATCTGGTGCAGGAGATCAGCACGCAGCTGTGGCGGTCGTTTGGCGGCTATGACGTGGCGCGGGCGAAGTTTTCCACGTGGATGTACCGCATCGCGCTGAACGTGGCGATCTCGCAGCTGCGGCGTCAGCGCTGGTCGGAAGCCGACCGTTTCGAGCCGCTGCAGATGCAGCATCTGGAGACAGTGGCGGGTGGCGAGGACGTTGCGGAACCCGACGAGCGACTGACCGCGCTGTACGCCTTCATCGGCCAGCTCGATCCGCTCAACCGCGCGCTGATCCTGCTGTACCTGGAAGACCGCGACTACGCCGAGATGGCCGAAATTCTCGGCATCAGCGCCACCAATGTGGCGACCAAGATCAGTCGCATCAAGCAGAAACTGCGCGGCCAGATGACCGCGCCCATCGGAGCATGACCATGGAACTCGATGAGATGAAGTTGGCGTGGCAGTCGCTGGATCAGCGATTGGTGCAACAGCACACGTTGAATTTTCAGATGTTCAGGGACGGCAAACTGGACAAGGCGCGTCATGGGCTGCGGCCGCTGGTGTGGGGGCAGGCGATCCAGCTGACCATCGGCGTATTGATTGCCTTCTGGGCGGCCGCATTCTGGACGACACACCGGCATGTCGTGCATCTGCTGGTTTGCGGCCTGCTGGTGCACCTTTACGGGATATTGCTGATCGTATTTGCCGCGCGCGTGCTGTATCTGGTTCAGCGCATCGACTACGCGGCTCCAGTGCTGGTGATCCAGCGCCAGCTGGCAGATCTTCGCGCATGGCGCTGGAGGGTCGAGGCGCCGGTGAACGCGGTGCTCGGGTGTTTCATATGGATTCCGGTGCTGTGGATGAACCTCGCCTGGTACGACATCGATCTGTGGTCGCCGGGGTTCATGCTCTGGGCCATGCCCAGCAGCCTGGTCGGGCTTGCCGCGTTAGTACTGGTGGTGTGGCTGATGCGTCGCGCCGGCATGGCACGCAAGATCGAGGACAATGCGGCTGGTCGCAGCGTACAAAAAGCTGAAGCCATGCTGGCCGACATCGTCCGCTTCGAGGGCGAGTGACAGGCGTACCGCGCCAAGACCTGCTCTCGCCGTAGGGCGGGCACCGCCCGCCGCTCTTCCACACGTCGCCACGAACCAAGGTCAAAAGCCGGCGGGCAGTGCCCGCCCTACGGCTGCCTGGCCTTTGGTTAAAACCGCGCGTAGACCTGCTTGCGCACGATGGCGATGATTTCGCCGGAGGCGGTGGTCACCTCGGTCTCGAACCAGCGCAGCACTTTCTCGCCACCGGCCGCCGCCGCGCGCAGTTCGTCGACGACGCTGCTTTCGAGCTTGAAGTGGGCATAGACGTCTTCACGGCCTGGCGCCACGAAGTCGATCGCGCCGGCCTTGTCCCACACGTAGTAGTCGTTGCCGAGCTGGTGCATCGCCAGCAGCATCCAGAACGGGTCGACCATGGCGAACAGGTTGCCGCCGAACTGACTGCGCACGTAGTTGCGGTTCCACGGCCGCAGGCGCAGTACGACCTTCGCCTCGGTCCAGTCCTCGCTCAACGATTGCACACGGATGCTGTTGACCAGGAACGGCGGCCACAGGTTGAGCAGGCGGCGAAAGGTGGAGGCGCGCATGGTTTTCCGGCGAGGTTTCAGGGCGGCAGTCGGCGTGGATTGAAGAAAGGGGGCAAACACGGGAAAGCCCCCTCACTCCGGCCCTCTCCCCAGGCGAGGCCGGGGGAGAGGAAGACAAGCGGCGAAGCGGGCATGGCGGAGACGGCTGGCGTCCCGCACTCAAAACAGCATCGAGGCCATCTTGCGGCGGTAGCGACTGACCAGGTCGGCGTCGTCGAGGGTGGCGAAGGCGGCGAGCAGGCGTTTCTTGCCCTGGCCGTCGTTCCACTCGCGGGCGTGCTGCAGGATCGCCAGGAACTGATCGAGGCCGGCGGCGGCGTCGCCTTCCAGCAGCAGGCGCACGCCGAGCTGGTCGCGGGCGTCCCAGTCGTTGCCGTCGGCCTGCACGCGTTGTTGCAGGTCGGCCAGCGCGGGGGCGTCCTTCAGCGCATGGGCGAGCTCCAGTTCGCTGCGCAGGCGCACGGCGCGCGCGTCGGTGGCGAGGTTGATCGGCAGGGCGGCCAGGGCCGCTTCGGCGGCATCGGTCTGGCCGGCGCGCATCAGCGCCAGGGCCAGGTCGAGCTTCAGTTCCGCCTTGGCCGGTTCGGCGGCGATCGCCTGCTGCAGTCGGTCGATCGCCTGCTCGGCGGTCTCCGCTTCGGCTTCGGCAGCATCGGCCGGGGCGGCTTCCAGCGGTTGCACATGGCGTGACAGGAATTCGCGCAGCTGGCCTTCCGGCAGCGCGCCGGTGAAACCGTCGAGCACCTGTCCATCCTTCACCAGCACCACGGTCGGGATGCTCTTGACGCCGAACATGCCGGCCAGCTCCTGCTGGGTGTCGACGTCGACCTTGCCCAGCCGGAACGCGCCGTTGTATTCGGCGGCGAGCTTTTCCAGCAGCGGGCCGAGCGTCTTGCACGGCTCGCACCAGGTAGCCCAGAAGTCGACCAGCACCGGCGTGGTCAGCGAGCCCTGCAGGACGTCGGCCTCGAAGGTCGATGCATCTACGTCGAAAACATGCGAAACGGTGGCGGCATCAGTCACGGAAAACTCCAGCTCGGCGGATGCCGGTTCAGATCAGGGCCCTCGCCCAGCATATCAAGCAGCGCGTTTACCGTAGATTTGCGAGAATCCACGGATTGTCACGCCAGAGCCAGGCATCGAGCGCATGGGCCCGACCCCACCAACCGCGTTGTTGATCTGCGAATACTGCGACACGGTCTACCGCCGGCGTCCGCTGGTGCACGGCGACGTGGCCCGCTGTGTGCGCTGCGAGGCGGAGCTGGAGCGCCACCACGCGCTGAGCGTCAACACGCTGCTGGCGCTGGTCCTGACTGCGCTGATCGTGTTCGTGCAGGCGAACATGTGGCCGATCGTGACGCTGGGGCTGAGCGGCCAGCACAACAGCACCACGCTGTGGGGGATGATCATCGCGATGTGGCGCGAGCAGGCGCAGGTGGTGTCGGTGCTGGTCGCGTTCACCCTGTTCTTCTTTCCGCTGGCCAAGATGCTGTCGCTGGGCTGGCTGCTGTGGTTTGCGCGTCGGGGCCGGCGTGCGCCGGGTTTCGTGCCGCTGATGGTGGCGTTGCATCACTTCGGGCCGTGGACGATGAGTGAGGTGTTCGTGCTGGGTGCGCTGGTGGCGATCGTCAAGGCGCATGCCTACTTCGACGTAGTGGCGGATCCGGGCATCTATGCGTATGCGGCGCTGACCCTGCTGATCACCATTTTCGCCGGGGTGGATCTGCGCCAGCTGTGGAACGAGCCGCTGGTGGGCCTGGCATGAGCGGACTGCGGCGCGCCAGCGAGCTGGGCCTGATCGCCTGCACGGTCTGCGGGCTGGTCTGCCGCAGCGGGCCCGGTGACGAACGGCGCCTGCAGGGTGACGGAGTCGACGATGCGATGGTGTGTCCGCGTTGCGGCAGCGGCCTGCATCGGCGCAAGCCGCACAGCTATGCGCGCACCTGGGCGCTGCTGATCGCCGCGTTCATCATGTACATCCCGGCCAACGTGCTGCCGATCATGCGCACCGCCAGCCTCAACGACGTGGACGACAACACCATCATCAGCGGCGTGGTCGAGCTGTGGCGCGCTGGCTCGCCGAACCTGGCGGTGATCGTGTTCACCGCCAGCATCGTGGTGCCGGTGCTGAAATTCCTGGCGCTGGGCGCGTTGCTGTTGAGCAGTCAGCTTGGCAGCGACTGGGCACGCCTGCAGCGTGCGAAGCTGTTCCGGCTGGTCGAGCTGATCGGTTACTGGTCGATGCTGGATGTGTTCGTGGTGGCGTTGCTGACCGCCTTGGTGCGTTTCAGCGTGTTGAGCCTGGTGCAGCCGCTGCCCGGCGTGATCTTTTTCGGCCTCACCGTGGTACTGACCATGCTGGCCTCGATGAGTTTTGACCCCCGCCTGATCTGGGACGGCAAGGACACTGATGATTGACGACAGCCACATCGAACAGGATCCACCGGCCGGTGACGAGTTGCCGCGCCCGGTACTCAGGCGGAGCCGCTTCCATGCCTCGCTGATCTGGCTGATCCCCGCCCTGGCGGCGTTGGTCGGCCTGTCGCTGGTGGTCAGCAACTGGCTGCAGGCCGGCCCGCAGATCACCATCAGCCTGCAGAGCGCCGAAGGCCTGGATGCCGCCAAGACGCCGGTGAAATACAAGAACGTGGTGATCGGCCGGGTCAACAAGATCCAGCTCAGTCCGGATCGCAGCCATGTGCTGGTGCGGGTGGCGCTGGAGAAGAGCGCGGAAGGTTTCGCCACCAAGGACACGCGCTTCTGGGTGGTGCGGCCGCGGATCGGGCTGGGTGGCGTGACGGGTATCGACACCTTGCTTTCGGGCGCGTTCATCGGCGCCGATGTCGGCGATTCGAAAGAACCGGAGGACGAGTTCGCGGGGCTGGAGGCGCCGCCGGCGGTGAACAACGGCGCGCCCGGGCGCAGCTTCATCCTGCACAGCGACGACCTCGGCTCGCTCGACATCGGCTCGCCGGTCTATTACCGGCGCATCCAGGTCGGCCGGGTGGCGACGTACGAGCTGGACAAGGACGGCAAGGGCGTCTCGCTGCATATCTTCGTGGACGGCCCGAACGAACGGTTTGTCACCCGCTCCAGCCGGTTCTGGAATGCCAGCGGCGTGGACGTATCGATCGGTGCGAACGGGCTGAAGCTCAACACGCAGTCGCTGGCGACGGTGCTGGCCGGCGGCGTGGCGTTCCAGGATCCGCCCGGTCCACACGACGGCACACCGGCGCTGGAGGACAGCGCGTACAAATTGTTCGATGACCAGGGGACCGCGATGGCGCCGCCGGACGGCCCGCCGCACTACATCCGCATGCGCTTCGAGCAGTCGGTGCGCGGGCTGGCGGTGGACGCGCCGGTGGAGTTCCTTGGCGTCAACATCGGCAAGGTGGTATCGATCCGCCTCGACTACGACGAACAGAAGCAGCGCTTCCCGGTGCTGGTCGGCGCGGTGGTCTATCCGCAGCGTCTGGGTGCCGCGTATGACAAGCTGGAGGCGCTGGCCAAGGCGCATGGCGAGAATCCCGACCTGTCGCAGATGATCGGGCGCCTGGTCGGGCAAGGCCTGCGCGCGCAAGCGCGCACCGGCAACCTGCTGACCGGTCAGTTGTACGTGGCGCTGGATTTCGCGCCGCACGCGCCGAAGGTGGCGTTCGACGAGACCGCCAAACCGCTGGTAATTCCCACCGTGGCGGGCAGCTTCGACAAGCTGCAGGAGCAGCTGGCCGAGATCGTCGACAAGATCGACAAGATCCCGCTCGACAGCATCGGCAGGAACCTCGATCAGACCCTGGCTGGTCTCAACGCCACGCTGAAACAGGTCAATGGGCAGACCCTGCCGGCGTTCAAGGACACCTTGCAGGGTGTGCGGAAAACCATGGGCACGGCGAACGATGCGCTGGCCGGCGACTCGCCGCTGCAGCAGAACCTGGGCGCCACGCTGGAGCAGGTGCAGCGCATGGCGCGTTCGCTGCGCGTGCTCACCGACTATCTGGGCGGTCATCCGGAGGCGTTGATCCGCGGCCGGCGCCCGGATGCAAAGCCGGCGACCCCGCCGCTCGCGAGCCCGCCCACCACCACGCCGCAAGGGAACAAGCCATGATCCGGATCGCGATGCGACTGCTGGGTGCGGGAGCCGCGCTGGGCCTGGCCGCCTGTGCCTCGGCGCCACTGCATTACTACACACTGGTTGCACCTGCTGGCGAGCCAGCAGGTGGGTTGGTTGCACTGGCTGGCGAGCCCGCCGGCGGGTTGGTTGCACCGGCCGATGGGGCTGCGGCATCGGCGACTTCGGTCGCGCCGTCACTGCCGTTCGAACTGCTGCCGGTGAGCGTGCCGGCGCAGGTCGACCAGCCGCAGCTGGTGGTGCGCGAAGGCGGGCAGGGCGTGGCCCTGCTCGGCAACGAACGCTGGATCGCCCCGCTCGGCGACGAGGTGCGCAGCGCGCTGTCGGCCGATCTGGCGCGTGACCTGCACAGCCAGGATGTCAGCGACCTGCCCGGCACCGACCAGCCGCTGTTGCGGATCAAGCTGGACCTGCGCCGGTTCGACTCGCAACCGGGCAGTTACGCGCTGATCGAGGGTGCGTGGAGTGTGCGTCTGCTGCATGGCGCCCATCCAGGTGCGCTGGCCTGCACCAGTCGCATCAGCGAGGCGGTGGGTCCGGGCTATCCCGCGCTGGTGCAGGGGCATCAACGCGCGATCGCCGAATTGGCAGGCCGGATCGCCGCCGCGGCGCGTTTGCTCGGCAGCGGTCAGACCCCGGTCTGCCCCGCCGGCTGACCGCGGCAGACTTGGCGCCCGGCCCGCGCTGGGCTAGTCTGCCCAGTTCGCTGCCGCCGGCCTTCGTCGGCGCGCATCCACCGCACAACGGCACCGGAATCATGCAGGACATTCAAGCCCCGACCTCCCCCGAACACGACGAGGCCGCCTACCGCCCGCAGGCCGTGGAGGCCGCCGCGCAGCAGTACTGGAATGCGCAGCACGCGTACGAAGTGACCGAGGACGACAACCGGCCGAAGTTCTATTGCCTGTCGATGCTGCCGTATCCGTCCGGCGCGCTGCACATGGGCCACGTGCGCAACTACACCATCGGCGACGTGATCAGCCGCTACCAGCGCATGCAGGGCAAGAACGTGCTGCAGC
>JBEPVP010000181.1:0-7204 GCA_041690935.1 Rhodanobacter sp. | reverse complement strand
CTGCAGCACATCGCAATCGAGCGTGATCGTGCGCTCGCCGAGCGCGCGCATGTCGACGACCGCGCGGAGCGAACGTCCGATCAATCGCTGGATCTCCTGTGTGCGCCCGGTCTGCTTGCCGCGCGCCGCTTCGCGCGACGAACGCGTGTGCGTGGCGCGCGGCAGCATGCCGTATTCGGCCGTGACCCAACCCTGGTCCTTGCCGCGCAGGAAACCCGGCACGCCATCCTCGATCGTCGCCGTGCACAGCACGCGCGTGTCGCCGAACTCGACCAGCACCGAGCCTTCCGCATGGCGCGTGAAATGACGCGTGAACCGTACGGCGCGCAGGGCATCGGCTGCGCGATCGTTGCGACGGGCGGGCATGGGGCTACTCCAGGAAACGCAGGGCGACGGCGGAAGTATTGTCGGATGCGGCGCTCAAGGCCAGCACGGCCTGCGAGCCGAGCGCGGCCAGCGCTTCGCCCAGCGGCTGCGCGGGTTGTGCGAACGCGCCGGCCACCGCGGCATCACAGACGCCCGACCATAATCCATCGGTACAGACCAGTAGCACGTCACCCGGCTCTAGCGCGTGACGACGGCTGACGTCCATCTCCGGCAACAGCAGTTCGCCGCCGAGGCAGGATTCAACGAAGTTGCGCATCGGATGCGCCTGCGCCTGCTCGGCCTGGATGACGCCTTCGCGCACCAGCAGTTCCACATGGCTGTGATCGCGCGTGCGTGCGATGACCTTGCCGTTGCGCAGGTGATAAGCGCGGCTGTCGCCCACGTGGCCCCAGTAGGCCGAACCGCGCTGCACGAGGCACAAGGCGATCGTCGCGCGCGGACGATTCTCGAGCGGCATGTCCGAGCCGATGCCAACGATGTGCTGGTGTGCGGCGCCGAGCGCTAGGTGCAGGAAACCCTGAGGATCAAGTAGCGGCGCCGTCGCGGCCTTGAAGCGCTGGCCCGTCACCTGCAATGCAATCTCGGCCGCGCGCTCGCCCTCGGAATGGCCGCCCATTCCGTCGACGGCGATCATCAGCGCGGCATCATTGCCGACGACCGTCCCGACGCGGTCCTGGTTGCTCTCGCGTGCGCCCACGAGGCTGAGTTCGGCGTGTTCGACGCGCAAGCGGTCTCCAAATCAATGGGTTAGACTGGGGCGGCTTTATAACACTACGCACCGCTCCAAGTCAGCAGACCGGCACGGTACCCATGATCTCGAGCATGACCGGCTTTGCCCGCCTGGAACGCAGCGGTGACTTCGGCACCCTGGTGTGCGAGATCCGCAGCGTCAATCACCGATTCCTCGATGCCAGCGTGCGCCTGCCCGACAGCTGCCGCGCGCTGGAATCAGAGCTTCGCGCCGCGCTTTCGAAGGAAGTGCGCCGCGGCAAGGTGGATTGCACGATCCAGCATCGCGCGCCAGTCGCCGCCGCGCTTCAGGTCGATGAGACTGCGCTGGCTGCGCTGCTCGAACGAAGCCGCAAACTCGCCGCGCAACTGCCCGGCAACCAGGGACAGGTCAATGTGCTCGAGCTGCTGCGCTGGCCGGGCGTGGTGCGCGAGGAAACCGTGGATGCCGATGCGCTCACCGCAGCGGTGCAGGAAATTTTTGCGGCAGCCGCTGCAGGACTGAGCGCCGCACGGTCGCGCGAAGGTGCGCGGCTTTCAGAATTGATTGTGCAACGGTGCGATGCGCTCACCGTACTGATCGCCCAGGTTCGTGCGCGATTGCCGGAAGTGCTGGCGCGAGTGCGAGCGCGGATGGAAGAGCGGCTCGCGGAATTGGGTGGCGAGCTTAATCAGGAAAGGATTGAGCAGGAGATCGTGCTGCTACTGCATCGTTTGGATGTCGCAGAAGAACTCGAT
This sequence comes from Rhodanobacter sp., assembly GCA_041690935.1. Lineage (GTDB taxonomy): Bacteria > Pseudomonadota > Gammaproteobacteria > Xanthomonadales > Rhodanobacteraceae > Rhodanobacter. Next base: position 5,350 of record JBEPVP010000181.1, on the reverse strand, counting down.
CGGCTGACCGGGCATATAGAAGAGGCACGGCGCACCTTGTCGGCGCCCGAGGCGGCTGGAAGGCGGTTGGATTTTCTGCTGCAGGAATTCAATCGAGAGGCGAACACGCTGTCATCGAAGTCGCAAGACCTCGAAACCACCCGCATCGCCGTAGAGATGAAGGTGGCGATCGAGCAGATGAGAGAGCAGGTCCAGAACCTGGAATAGAGATCTTCAACAGCGATGGCGGGAGCGGCGGCATATTCCGGTACTCATTTATAGAGCCCGCGTAGCAGTCCGGCAACGAGAAGCCAGGGACGCGAGTGGCCATCACCAAAGCTCGCTGAGTCCGGGGAACACGCATGCGCGCGCTAAACGTCCTGCTGGCCTTTATCTTGCTCACCGCCTGCGGCAACCACGCACCTCCGACACCTGCCGGAGCTGACGCGCCGTCGTCTGCTTCGCGGGAAGCGCGCGCCCCCGCGTCCACTTCGGGGAAAGTGATTCCCGGTTCGAAATCGGGAGAGTCCGCTGACAGTTTCTTTGATCCCGGCAAATACCCGGATGCGGCGCAGGGAAGCATCGTTGATCCGCGCACGCTCACCGCGACCGAGCGCAAGTACGGCATGGCACCGAAGCGCGACGCCCGCGTGACCTACCAGGAGGGTGTCATCCTCATGGAGCATGGCGATCAAGCCATCCGCGAGGCGATGACAGACGGCATGACTTTCACGTTTGACGCCAGGGCCGAACACGTCGCCGAGTTTGCAGAAGGCAAGATCATCTTCGCTACGGGGCGCGTGGTCGGGCGTGTCGGCCAGTTGAATCGGGACGGCGACACCGTGACCGTGAAACTTGCGCCAGTACAGATCACCGAGATCGTGAAGAAAGGCACCTTCATGATGCACAGCGATTTCAACCCGAAGGATTTGATCATCTACATGGCGCCGGATTTTCCCAACACCATCGATAACGCCGCCAAGCAGCAGCCGGCCAGCTTTTCTCCGGAACCATCAGAGCCGCAGTATGCGCGCGCGGGTTTCATCAAGACGCAGCTGCCGAGCCAGCTCGGCAAGAACCTGATCACCACCAGGCCGTGGATGCCGGACACCAGCAACATGCCAACGCTCAGTCTGCCCGCAGGAGGACTCGCGGTAGTGCCCGCGATCGGCTCGGATGGCGGAATCGGCATCAACTTCTCGTACGTCAAGAACGGCATCATCTTCAACGCCTACGGTCAAATGGTGATGCCTGCGCCACACGTCGACTTCCTGCTCGACATCGACAGCTCTGGCGTCAAGACTTTCGGCATGCGGATCACGGGCTCCGTCACACTGCGCACCGCGATCGAGGCCACGAGCGACATCAATCAATTCATCAACGTCAACGCCACGACGGCCACGCCCATGGACTTTTCACTGCCGTGCCCGATCGCGGGATTGCCGCTGGCGCTGAGCTTCAGTACTACTTTCAATCTGCACACGAACTTCGCGGCGAAGACCTCAACGCTAACCAGCAGTGGCGCGTGGAAATTGAACGGCACTCTGTTCGCGGGCTACCAGAACGGGGAAAAGGCGTGGGACGTGCCGCCCTCGCAGGAGAATTCCCCGCTCATCGGAAATATCAGTGGCGTCTCGCTCGGCATCAACAGAATCGGCGTCGCCGTGAGAATTGCGCCGATGATCGGGCTCGGTGGCTTTGGCTTCATGACCGGAGTCTACCTGGGCGTCAGCATGCATGCCGACGTCGCCAAGTCAGGCACCGAGACCTTCGATTGTCATATCGCCAGCGGCGGCGCGAACGTCGATTCCGGGGTTGGCTATCGGCTGCCGGCCGTGCTCGTGGATTTGGTCAACAAGATCCTGAAGCTGTTCAAATATCAGATCGAAAATAACGGAACGCTTATCAAAGGTTGGGGCGGCCCGCTGTTCACGATCAACCAGGACGTTCCGCCGACCTGCGGAGGCTTCCCAGCACCGGGCGCCGCAACCTGAGCGTACGGCCCAGGCGCATTCCGGCGCGTTGTTCGGGAACGTCAAAACGCTGCGACGATCCGCTTTGCCAGTGGAATCACGTCCTGTGATGCGCAGTTGCACTGCATGTAAAGGAATTGGATGAACTTGTCGCCCTTGCGGACCATAAGTGTGCTGCCCGACGTCTCAAAGGCGTCATCGCCCAGGCCCGGCACTGTCGTCACCTTCGACATACGTCCCATCGTGTCGCGGTTGAGCTTCATTTGTTCCTGCGCACTGCCCGACGATACGCTGAACACCAGCACCGGGATCTCGCCCGAGTGGCGTTCCTGCTTCTCCTGCTTGGCGGAAGCGTCGCCCAGTACGCCGTTGAAGAATCCCGAAATCATCTTGGTGGATTGAGAATCCATCGGTGCGCCGCCCAAGCCATTGGCCATGGCAATGGCGTGATTGGTGGCGGAATTCACTGGCGTGCCCTTGGCGGAGTATTCACACCCGGCACCGCCCCCATCGGGTGCTTCGGCACGCACGATGGTGGCGTGCAATGCCTCGCCTACCACAGCGAGACTTGCAATCTTGCACAGGTCGGCGCTGGCCGCCATCGCCCGGCCCGAAGCGAACCCTGCCGGCGCCAAAGTCGAAGCCAGCATCGCTGCCACCGCCATGTGCATCGCCATTGCGGTCCGAGCGCGCGAACACCGACCGCCGCCAACCGATCCAACATCGTCGATAGTGACCATCGCCTTCTCCATCCGGTGGTCCGCTAGCCTTTATTGTGCGGTCGGATTAGCGTCCTTCATTGAATAAAGCTTGCCAAGATCGATCTGCGCCAACGCGCTCTTCAGCACACTCATGTCGACGTTGTCGCCGGTGATGTCCACCCCGAATCGCTTGCCCACGATCAACGACAGCTCCCCGTGCCGGCTCGAGGCGTCCCATTTCTCGTGCACGTTTTGACCGGACAGGGTTTCGCTCTTCTCATAGTTGCCGCCCTGTTCGGATGTTTGCGACTGCACCATGTCGGCCAATCCGGCGAGCCCCGACAGGGCGGAAGCATCCTTGATCGACACGTTGACGCGCGCGTTGCCGTTGCCTGAAAAGTCGACTTCGGCGCCGCTGGTCTTGATGCCCAGCGCGGCGTTCGACTCGCCTTTTGGCGTGCCGCGTTGCAGGCCCGACAGCGAAGACGGCAGCATTCCCTGCAAAATGTGGAAATCCACCGGGTCGTGCCGATGTTCACCACCCAGCGAATGACCGAGCGCGCTCAGCAAGCCGCCCGCCGCTCCCATCGCCTGTTGCGTGTCGGTCGCGTCGGGAGTGCCGCCGGAGTTCGCGGTTGCCTGGTCATGCTGTTCGATATTCTGGCCCGCTTTGGCCATGTTGTTGATCGCAGCACCAATGTCGGACTTGCCCTTGGTATCGGTCCCCAACATATTGCCAATAACATTGCCCACGGAATCGGCGGCTCGCTGCTGCTGGGCCTCCTGGCTCATCGCGCTTCCCATCGCACCGCTGAATGCACTCATCCCCGTGCGGTTGGTAAGCCCTAAGCTGGCGGACAAAACACCGAGGAGTATGCCGGCGAGAATTGTGCAGACGACCACTGCAGCTGTGTAACCCCCCGCCTTGTCCGGCTTCGATCGCATGACCACCGGCAGCCCCAGGTACAGCGTATAGATGCCGTAACAACCGGCGAGCAGGGACAGCAAGGTGCCCATCGGCAGCAACCCCAACAGTGATCCGAGGAATGCTGCAGTCAGAGAATAGGCGGCAGTTTGCAGCGCATGCCGGGTATCACGTGTGCCACCGAAAGTCGGCGCCAACAGGTTGATGATGAGCGCCACCAGCGCCACTCCTACCACCGCCATGACACAAGTCAGCACCGCCTGCTTCAGCCCAGCCGAGAATGGCATGCGGATGGCATTGCCGAAGGGAAGGCTGATGCCGACGACGCTCATCCGGATGAAGCTGATCACTGCCGCGATCGCGGCCAGCGGCAACACGTAGCCGGTGACAAGGGCACCGGCGCTGGTCTGTTCACCGGCGATCACGGGCCATTCGCTTTTTGGGCTCAGCAGAATGCCTTTGATGCGCGCCACCAGACCGGATGTCGCCAGCGAACCCGAAGCGCTTGAGTACGACGGTGACGGTGGAGTTGTTGTAACGGGGCCGGGTTGCGCCGGTGCGGGCGATGGCGCGACAGTTCCCAATCGCGTGCCGCAGGCTCCGCAGAAGACGGCGTCGCTGGATAACGGCTGTTGGCATTTCGGACAGTTCACGGAAACCCCCTTACTTACGTAGCGGTGCGAGTACAGCAATGGTCGGCTTGGTCAGCTCTGCTTATTCGCTTTGAGATCCCAATGCGGAGTCTGGCCAGTCGGCGTATTAGTAGTCGGAGCAGATGGTTTGCGCAAGATGTGTCCCGGGGGGATGGGCTGCGGATTCAGAGAGACCTTGCCGCCGGCGCTTGGCGACACCGCGGTCGGCGCTGCGAGCAGGGTAGGCGCGATCACTGGCGGATGGTATGGCTGCGCCTTACCCGGAATGCAGTGTCCGGCCTTGGAAAGGTACCCCGGCGGACAGCCCGCGAATGCGGATTGCGCGAACAAGGCTGCGGCGACGCCTGCGACGAGCAGGTATTTGTGACAGGTCATGATTGGTCTCCTTACTGGTCGCGAGCAGGGTCTCGCATAGAAAGAAAACAGGAATGGCGAGGAAAAGCCGCCAGTGCAGCTCGCGCCGCTAGCGCATGTTGACCTTCATCAAGATCTTCACGGACTCCTGATCCTTCTGAACGATCATGACACCCGGTTCGTTGGCCGCGCCTTTCGGCGGCGTAAAGATCGACACACTTATATGCGGCCCCGCGGGCTCTGCTGGCGCGGAAGCGGCCTGGTCGTCACCGCTTGCGCCCATACCCAGCAGCTTCGCCAGGTTCTTTACCGACAACTGCTGCGCCAGCCCGCCGAAGTCACCGATCGTCTGCGCATGCCATCCGGCGGGCAGGTTCTTCACGTACCACTGCACCGCGGTGTCAAAGCTGCTGCCGGTGACGATCGCCAGACTGCTGCCCTTGACGTCCTGTTTCCCGCCGGGCCCGTAGGTGTAGGCACTGGCTACACCTGAAACTGCATCGGGATAGCGCGGCAGGCCCGTCTTGTCGTAACGGAAATCCGGCGCAGAGAGCGTGTTGCCATTCAGTTGCTGTGGGTCTTGTCCCTCCACGCCCGGACCCAGCGCGCCGCCCTTGGACAGACGCGCGACGTCATTCATTTCAACGGGGCCACCTTTCGCGTCAGCGCCTGGCGTCGAGTTGCCATCCCCACTTCCGCCGCCGCCGCCCCCACCCCCGCTTCCAGCACCACTGCCACCACCGCCGCCGCCGCCGGTACCTCCAC
>JBEPVP010000180.1:0-7223 GCA_041690935.1 Rhodanobacter sp. | reverse complement strand
GGGGCAGGCGCGGCGGGGCTGGCGGCCGGAGCGATCGCCGCGGCGATGCCGCCTTGGGCCCGCGCGCGGCCACTGCCGCTGCCGTCGTGCGCGCGGCACAGCAGGCGCACCGGTGCCGGCGCGGCGGCAAGCGCGGTGACCAGCCCGGCCACGCCGCCACCGACCACCACGATCGGCCGATGCGCGCGCAGCATGCGCTCGCGCATCACACGCTTTCGCGCCGACCCAGCGCGAGCATCCGGGTCAGCGCGACGCGCGCCCGCGCGGCGATGTCGACCGGCACCTCCACCGCGTGCCGCAGGTCGCGCAATGACGCATAGATGTTCTGCAGGGTGATCCGCTGCATGTGCGGACACAGGTTGCACGGCTTGATGAATTCGGTGGCCGGGAATTGCGCACGCAGGTTGTCGGCCATCGAGCATTCGGTGATCAGCGCCACGCGCGCCGGCTTCTCGCGTTCCAGCCACCGGCCCATCGCGCTGGTGGATCCGACGAAATCCACTTCGGCGAGCACCTCGGGCGAACATTCCGGATGCGCCACCAGCTTGGCATCGAAACGCTCGCGCGCATGCCTCGCCTGCTGCGCGGTGAATTTCTCATGCACTTCGCAGCGGCCGTCCCACAGCACCAGTTCCACCTTCGTCTGCGTGGCGACGTAGCTGCCGAGAAAGCGGTCGGGCAGAAAGATCACTTTGGCCGCGCCCATCGCCTCGACCATCTGCACCGCGTTGGCCGAGGTGCAGCACGCATCGGACTCGGCCTTCACCGCCGCGGACGTGTTGACGTAACTCACCACCGGCACGCCGGGGTGCCGTGCGCGCAGCATGCGCACGTCGGCGGCGGTGATCGAGCTGGCCAGCGAGCAGCCCGCATCCGGATCGGGGATCAGCACGGTCTTGTCGGGGGCGAGGATCTTGGCGCTCTCGGCCATGAAGTGCACGCCGCACAGCACGATGAGCTCGGCGTCGCAGTTCGCCGCTGCCTGCGCCAGCGCCAGCGAATCGCCGGTGATGTCGGCGACGCCGTGAAAGATCTCCGGCGACTGGTAGCTGTGCGCCATGATCACCGCGCCGCGCTGCTGCTTCAGCCGGTTGATCGCATCGATCCACGGCAGGTGCAGCGGCCACTCCATGCACGGCACCAGGCGTTCGAGGCGCGCGCCGAGTGCGGCGTATTCGTGTTCGAGTTCATCGCGCCAGACGGGCACGGGCAAGGCAGCGAGGTCGGGCATGGCGATCCGCGGATGGGAGTGAGGGGAAAAGTTGCGCGCGGCCACGCCGCACGCGCGGACTCAGACCTCGCCTTGATGCTGATGCGCTTCGCGCGCGGCGCGGGCGAAGCGCGCGCCGCGGTTCAACGCGATGCGCAGGCCCAGCGGCACCGATTCCCACGGCAGCCGTTCGAGCAGGTTGCGCGCCGTGAGGCCCAGTTCGGTGTCGCCGGTCAGCTCCAGTCGGCGCTGGAAGAACAGCGTGTCGGCGTCCTCCAGCCGACTGGCCAGCAGCAGCAGGTCGGTGGCACTACCGCGCACGCTGGCCTCGGCGAGGCCCTCGCCGTCGCACAGCCGGCCGTCGCACAGCCGGCCGACGCACAGCCGGCCGTCGCGCAGCTCCAGCACCCAGCGCAGGCGCAGATCGCTCACCTCGATGCCGAGACGGCGACCGCGCATGAAATCGAGCGCGCCGTCGCGCAGCGGCACGGCGAGCACGCGCGCCATCGCCGCCTCCAGCAACGCGTGTTGCCAGCGTGCAGGCATGACGCGCAGCAGCGGCGCGAACCGCCGTGGTGGCGGCAGCAGCCGCAGCAGGCGCGGCGCGAGGGAGGCAGTGGACGACAGGCTGGGCATGATGGCCGGCATCATCGCCGGTATCGGGGCCGCCCTGCCTTGATCCTGGTCAATCGCGATGCCTTGCTGGCCACAGGCATCGCCGATCGCCAGATCCAGCACGCGCTCGGCGGTGTGCGCGGGCAGATCCAGCCGACGCGCCAGCGACTGCGTGCGCGCACGCACCTGTTGCTCACGCGGCAGATCACGCGGCGGTACCCCGGCACGCGGCTTCAACGCGGCCACCGCGCGCACCAGTCGGCGCCGCGCGGCCAGCAGCACGATCAGGCCATCGTCGACCCGATCGATCGCGCCGCGCACGCGCGCCAGCGCGAGACGTTCAGGCATGGGCCACTTCATTGACGACCTCCGCGGCAATAAGGCACCCCCCTCACCTGAAGGACTCCCTTCGGTCGCCTACCTCCCCCTGCACGCAGGGGGAGGGGCAGAGCGGTCGCATTGCCGTGGCCATCGTTGTCTGCAGGCGGAGCCAGCGCCCGTGCCGCCGGCAGCACCGCGGCGGCATACACGCGTTGCGCCTCGGCGAGATTGAAGTCGGCATGCTGGCGTTTCTTCACGCCGTAGTCGGACAGCACCAGATGCGCATCGGCCACCACGCCCGCGTTGGCGAGGCAGGCCGAGGCACACTTCAGCACGCAGCCATCCAGGGCGAGGATGCGCCGCCCGCTCTGCGCGGTGCGCACCAGCCCGGTGACGCCGCCACCGACGCCGGCGATGCAGGACATCTCGGCGACGCCATCGCGATCGAGCTTCAGGGCCAGGTGATTGGCCATCTGCGCGGCGCTGGAACAGCCCGAGCAGGAGTAGACGAGCGGCAGCTTGGCGCTCATGGACGATCCTCCACAGTCAACAGGAAACGGCTGGCGCGCCGGCGCACGCCGCGCAACGCCAGCCACACACTCAGCCACGCCAGCACGCTGGCCAGCCCGGCAGCGCGCGCCAGCCACGGCAGCGGCCACAGCACGGCGGCGCTCAGCAACAGCGCCGAGGGCAGCTGCGCCAGCAGCACGCGGAGCTTGTCGCGCTCCGGCAGCAGGCGTTGCACGCCAGGCAGCTGCATGCCGCGGCCGCAGCGCCGGTGCAGGTCGATCCAACCGAGAAACGCGACGATCTCCAATGCCATGCCGGTCACCAGCAACGGCAAGGCAATCCCCAGCCCCCACGCACCGGCCAGCAGGCCCCCGCGCGTGCCGATCAGCAAGGCAAAGGCCGCCAGCGCCAGCACGCTCAGGCCGGCGCGCCAGCTCCACAGCAGCGGCGCGCGGCGCAACCGCGGCGCGCGCCATTGCAGCCAAAGCGCAGCGCATGCGAACAGCAGCGCGTGGACCGCCACCACGGTCACCAGCCATTGCGTATGCCCGCCCGCCAAGCGCTGCCACGCTGCCGCCAGCAACAGGATCAGCACGCTGCCCAGCCATGCCGCCTGCGCCGGCGCGGGTACCGTGCCGGTGCCCTGGAACATCGGCATCACCACCCGCGCCACGCTGGCGATCAACACCACCATCCAGCCCAGCACGCCCCAACCGGCATGGATGTCGGCCAGTGCCGCCAGCGGTAGCGCCAGCGTTCCGCCCAGGCCCAGCGCGAGCACGCCACCCAGCAGCGCGGTAAGCACGGCAAAACCCAACGCCACGCCGATACCGGCGCGCAACAGGCGCTGGCCGTGGGCGACCAGCAACCCGGGCAAGGTCATCGCGCCCAGCAGCAGGAACGCCGCCGGCAACAGCACGGCCGCCGCGGTCAGGCCGGCACGCCAGCGCGCATGCAACCCCGCCACCAGCGCGAGCGCACCGAGATTGAACAGGCCGTGCAGCCATGGTCCCACCCGCGCGCCGCCACGCACGCGCACCGCCGCGGCGGCCGGCAGAAACTGCAGCACGCTGCCGAACATCAGGTTGCCGAGCACGCCCAGCGTGAACACATGCACCAGCGCCAGCGTGGCCGGATTCCAGCGCGTGCGCAGCACCGCATCGCCATCGACGAGCAGCAGCGCACCGGCCAGCATCCCCCACAGCGGCGCACTGAGCAAAAAGCGCCGCGGCAGGGAAACCGCCGGCGCCTGTTCAAGTTGCAGTCGGGTCATCGGGATCGGGGCAGCGGATCAGCACGCGCGCGCCGCCCTCGGGCAATTCGCACGCCACCGTGTGCAGGCCACGCGCGGTGAGCGTTTCCAGCAGCGGGGTCGGCAGCAGCGGCGTCAGCACCTGGATCGACTGGCCCGGCGTCAGCGCGTCGGCAGCTGCCAGTGCGCGCAGCATCGGCTCGGGCGGCGCCAGCCCACGCAGATCGAGTTCCGCCGGTGCCGCGTCGTCAGCGCCACCGGGTTGGAACGGCAAGCGGGTTTGCATGACGCCATTTCACCGCATGGGCGACGTGGGCGCGCTGATCTGGGTCAACGCCGTTCGCGTCGCGCACGCAGGCATCGCTCAGCGGCTGCTCGCGAGCGCGCGCTGGCCATGCCACTCGACCTGCAGCCACAGTTTGGTGTCGTCGTGACCAAAACCGTCTGCGCGATAGTCGGCCACCTTCAGCAGGCCGCTGATCCCCGCCACCAGCGGAAACCCGAACGAGGCGTCCCACTCGCTGCCGTAGCGGCCGCCATGCTCGGCGCGGTAGTCGTGGTAACCCACCGTCCATGCCAGCTTGGCCGCGATGCCGTGCCGGCCAAGGTTGCCGTTGACGCTGGCGTAGCGATCGTCCAGTCCGCCGGGCGGGGTCACGTTGAACTGGTCGTCCCAGCCATTGAACGCGTGCAGCGTGGCCAGCGGCGTTTGCAGCGCGTGGTGGCCGTCGCCGCCCAGATGCTCCCAGCCCAGCTTCGCGGTAACGCCGTGCTGCGTCCAGCTGGGTTCCAGCAACCAGTAGTTGTGCGCGAAGCGCACTGGATTGTTGGCATAGTCACGCTGCCGCGCCGCTTCCAGTGTCCAGTCCGGGCCATTGCCGTCGTGCAGCGCCTTGCCGCTCCAGCGCACACCATAGGTGGCGCTGGAGGCGCTCGCCACATCGCGATCGTCGTGCAGATACGCATAGCCGACCCATTGCTGCGTGCCATGCGTCCACGCCGCATTGAGCAGATGCGTGTCCAGCTTGCGCTCGCGCGCCAGCGGGTTGAGCGCATCGCGGCCGGCGACCCGATGCACGCGATCGAGCCAGTCGTAGCGCAGCGTCAACGCGGCGAACGGCTGCCACTGCAGCGCCACGGCGTCGTAGGTCTGCTCATGCTGGCGCCAGCCGCTGTTGCCGAGCCAGCGCTGGTTGTCCAGCAACAATCGCTGACGTCCCAGCGTCGCGCCGAACGCGTCGCCTTGCCAGCCCAGCCAGGCCTGATTGAGTTCGCTGCCATGTGGATCGGTGATCGCCGGATACTGCGTTTGGCCGTTTGCACCACTGTTGTAGCGCTCGCCGGCGCTGGCCACGCCCGCGCCTTCCAGCAGCGCGCTCCAGCCATCGCCGAAGGTCGCGCGCAGGCCCAACCGCAGACGCAGGGTCTGCGCGCTGGCGTCGCGGCTGAAGGCGTCATCGTCGACCTGTTCCTGGCGCATGCGCGCGTCCCATTCCAGCTGCAACGGCGCGTTCACCGGCGCCGCCGCCGTCTGCGGCCCTGCAGCGAGGTCAGCTTCGGCCCAGGCCAGTGGCGTGGTGCCTGTCGCTGCCAGCAGGCATGCGACGGAAAGAATCCTGCGTGTCGTGGTCATCGCGCTGTCCCCTTGTGGATGCGCGCATCCTGCGGACACCAGCGCATCAAAAAAATGACCTCGGTCAAGCCGGCAGAGCAAAGGCGTCGACTGTGACAACACGCCGCGCCGGCACACACGAAAACGCCGCCATGACGGCGGCGCTTAGCGCAACGATGGACGTGCAGACGTCCATATGAAACATCAGCTCATGGTTTGGAAACCGTGTCGTTGATGGCTTTCACGAAGACCGGATCGAGCCTGCCGATCACCGTGGTCCGCGCCGCAATGCGACCCTCGGCGTCGAGCAGGATCAGCTCGCTGCTGTGATTGAACTCGCCATCGGGCAATTGCCGGTACTGCAGGCCGAGCACGCCGGACAACTGCCGCACCTGCGCCGGCTCGGCGCGGGCCAGCGTCCAGAATCTCGGGTCCAGCTTGCGCTTGTCGGCGTAGGCACGCAGCGTGGCCACGTCGTCTTTGGCCGGATCGAAACTCACCGCGAGCAGGTCGATCCGCGCGCGGACCGCCGGATCCAGCGCATTGCGGGTCAACCGCAGGCTGTCGATGATCAGCGGGCAGACCATCTTGCACGAGGTATAGAACATCGTCACCAGCTGCGGCCGCCCGCGTCGCGCGGCCAGCGGCTGCTGCTGGCCATCCTGGCCGGTCAACTGCAGCGGCAGCTGATAGACCGAATCGCCGGGCAGCGGCTGCGCCGCATGGGCTGTGCCGCCCAGCAGCAGGAGCATCGCGAGAGATGACAGCAGGCGTTTCATGGCAGGTTCCTCAGTTGGACTTCGCGCAGCGGAAGCCCATGTTGTTGGTGGTATCGGCGGCTTTCAGCGCGGACAACATCGCGATGCGCATCAGCACCGCGTAGTTCTCCTTCTGCTGCATGCTGAGCGCGCCGGCACCGCAGAATTTCAGCAGATCCGGATCACCCTGATCGCGGCTGTCGCTGGCCACCATCAGCGCGTTGAAATCGTCGACCCACTCCCACACCAGGCCGTTGATGTCACGCAGGCCGTAGACGTTGGCAGCGCCGCCGATCTCCGGCAGCGCCGTGGTGGAAGGCCGCGAGTACCAGCCCAGGATGTTTTCGCGCCAGGCCGGGTCGGCGCGTGCATCGCGGCGGGTGGCATCGGCCGCCGCCGCGAACTCCCACTCGTACCAGCTCGGCAGACGCGCCTGCTCGCTTTCACAATAGGCCTGGGCCGCAAACCAGCTGACCCGCGTCACCGGCTGCCGCGGCAGCACGGCACCACCCAGCGCATCGGCGCTGGCCCACTGCGTGAGGTAGCGCGCATCCGCGAGGATGCTGGCGACCTGGTCGCGTTGCCATGCGGGATGCGTCTTCACGAACGCCAGAAACTCGGCGTTGGTGACCAGCTCGGCGCGCAGGCGGAACGGCGCGACCTGCGCCGGTGCCTGCTTGCCATCCGCCGGCAGCACGCTGGTGAACGTGCCTCCCGGCAGCGGCACGTAGTCCGCCGCCACCGCCGGGAGCGCCAGCAGCGCACCGAGCAACAACATCGACAGCGGCCACGCACGCATCCTCAGTGTCCGGCTGCCGGAGCCGGTGCCGGCTCGGCGCGCACCTCGGATACCTCTTTCTTGCTGACCTGACCGCCCGGGTTGCCCCAGCTGTTCAGCACGTAGGTGAGGATGTTCGCCACCTCGTCGTCATTGAGCTGGCTCAT
>JBEPVP010000179.1:0-7241 GCA_041690935.1 Rhodanobacter sp. | reverse complement strand
CTCCGATCTGGCCCAGATCGAAGCTGGAGTTGGCGGAGCCACCCAAGACCAGCGTGTCGCCCCCCTGTGTCTCGCCGCTGCTGCTGACCACGTTGCCCGTAAACGAATAGCCGGCATCGATCTCCAGCGTGTTGTTGCCGCCGCTGAAGGCGACGGCATCGGCCTGCATGCCGTCGGCGCCCAGACCACCCGCGATGCTGCCACTGCTGGTGACGATCGAGTTGCCCGTGGACACCACGCCCACTCCACCGGCGCCGCCCGCACCGTCCGTGCCGGCCGTTCCGTCGGGCGCCGTGCCGTTGCTGCCAACGGCACCACCGGCGCCACCCAAGCCACCGACACCGCCCACGATGCTGCCGCTGTTGATCACGGTGAACGATGCGCCGCTGACGCCGGCACCGCCGGCGCCGCCGATACCGCCATTGCCGCCATTGCCGTTGGCACCGTTCCCGCTCGCCGCGGGACCCGAGTTGCCTACGGCGCCAGCACCACCGACGCCGCCCGTAACCGTGCCGGTGTTGGTCATGCTGAAGGTTGAGCCCGTGACGCCTGCGCCGCCAATGCCACCCGCGCCAGCCGCACCACCGGCCGACGTCGCGTCGGAATCATTCGAATCGCTAGCGCCGTAGTGGCCTTCACCGCCCGTGCCAGCGCTGATGGCGCCTGTATTGCTGATCAGTAATTGAGTGCCGCTGATACCGGCGCCGCCGACACCGCCGGTACCGCCGGCACCGGATGTGGCTCCGGTGGCGTTGCTGTAGCTGCCGTAGCCTCCGGTGCCGCCTTGGCCACCAGTGATGGTGCCGGTGGCATTGTTGGTCACGTTGGCATGGCTGCCGCTGATACCCGCGCCGCCCCTCCCACCCATGCCTCCAGCCATCGCCGTGGCAGTCGCGACATTGTCGCCAGGCTCGCTACCAAAACCGCCGTAGCCGCCGCTGATCGAGCCATTGTTGACGACCCCGAAATGATCGCCGCTGACGCCCGCACCGCCAACACCCGCCACACTCGCGACACCACCCACGCCATAGCTGCCTGCTATGCCGCCGCCTGCCGCGTAACCGCCGTCGCCGCCACGGCGGCTGTAGCCACCGTAGCCACCTTGGCCACCGACGATGCTGCCGGCCGTTTCGTTCGTTACGTTGAAGTAGCTGCCCGCCACGCCGGCACCACCGGCGCCGCCCGCTCCGGCCATGCCACCCGTACCGCCATTGCCGGGCGCCGCGCCGCCGCTGGAGTAGCTGCCGCTGCCCCCCGGACCAGCGGTGCCTGCCGAACCACCTGCTCCGCCAAGAACGAGACCGCTGTTATCCAGGCTGAACCGGGTACCGCTCACGCCGACGCCGCCGTTGCCGCCATTGCCGCCGAGCCCCCCGTTGCCGCCGACCTGACTCGCGTCAGCCATACCTTGGGCGCCATAACCACCTTGACCGCCGCGGCCGCCGTAGCCACCGGCGATAACACCAGCATTGCTCAAGGTGAAACCCGTGCCCGTGACGCCGTCATTGCCCGCGCCGCCCGCACCACCGTTGTAGCCGATGCCAGCCGGTCCCTGGCCGGCGTTCGCGACGCCGTTGCCACCGGTGCCCCCGTTACCGCCGGCGCCGCCATTGATGCCGCCCGCATTGATCAAGCTGAAGCCCGAGCCACTCACGCCGGCACCACCGGCTGCCCCTGCGCCGCCGCTGCCGCTGACCCCACTGGCATATTTGCCCTGGCCACCAGCGCCGCCGAAACCCCCGCTGATATTGCCGTTGTTGGTCAGCGCAAAGCCGCTGCCGCTAAGACCGGCACCGCCGGCACTGCCGTTGCCGCCCGCGCCGCCCGAGAAGTATTTGAAACTCGAAAAGAGGGGTGGGAATATGCCGCCATTCTGACCAGATATGCCGCCAGCACCTGTCACGCTGACGCCTGCACCCGCGCCGCCTACCAGCAGCGTGGTCCCGCTGGCCAGCGAGATACCGCCGTTGAAGCTGCTGCCGTTGCCATTCAGATCCAGCTCGCCAGCATCGACCGCCCATGGCGCGTTGCTCGTGCCCTGACCGCCAAGAATCAGTGTGCCGTCGCCCGTTTTGGTCAGGCCACCGTTGTCATTGAGCGTGCCATTCAAGGTCAGCGTGGTGCCCGCGTCCGTATTGAACGTGCCGCCAGCACCGTCCAGGGTGATCGCGCGTGCGGAGCTGAAGCTGGCAGTGTTCTCCAGCTTGCCGCCGTCCAGAGTCAGATCGCCACTCGCGTCGCCCAGGTTGATGTCGCCGGCCACCGAGAGCGTACCGCCCTCGATCGTGGTGCCGCCGGCATAGGTGTTGGCGCCGGTCAGTACCAAGGTGCCAAAGTCGCTCTTGACCAGGCCGACCGTGCCAGCCAGAACGTTATTGATGGTGGCCACGTCACTCGCACCATCCGCGGCGCCGTCGCCCACGCGGATCACCGGCGCATTGCCGTTGCTGTCCGCCACCAGCGTCAGCGTGTCGCCGTCCATCATGTAGCCGGTGGTTGCGAACTGCATGCCGGTGGCACTCACCGCTCCGGCGCTGTTGTCCACGGTTACCGTGCCGGCCGTGCCGCCGAAAATGGCGAAGCCCGGCTGTGGTTGCATGGGGCCGGTGAAGTCAGCTGTCGCGTTGGTCCAGTTGGGTGAAGTCACCGACCACGTGCCGCTGCCGCCGCCCATCTGGCTGGACGACGCCTGCCCGTCGGCGTCCCAGAACTGAAGGCTGCCGGTGGCAGTGAGCAGATTGATCTGACCCGTCAACATCTGCATGCCGAAAGCATCGCCGGTCGGGGTGCTGCCCAGCACGATGCCGCCGTTGGTTTCATTCAACGTGCCGCCGTACGTGAACAGCCGATACAGACCAGGGCCGAAATCCGAATTCGCATTGATGTTGAGCGTTGCGCCATTGAGGGTCAGATCGCCACCAACGCTGACCTGGTCGCCGGTGCCGGCTTGCGTCGAGCTGCTGCCCGGTGCGCCAAAGGTGTAATCGAGAATGCCACCCTGGTCGACAGTCAGATTGCCGGTGACGTTCAACGTACCGATGTTGCCGCTGGTGCCCGGGGCCAGATGCGCGCCGCTGGCGACATCCACGTCGCCACCGATCGTGCCATTACCGGCCAACACTGCGCCGCTGGCAACATTGACATTGCCGGCCACCGACGCGCCGGAATTGTTGCTGTCGCCGACCACCAGGGTGCCACCCTGCACCGTGGTATCTCCGGTGTAGGTGTTGGCGCCGTTGAGGGTTTCCTGGCCACTCGCCAGAACCAGACCGCCACTGCCGCCGATCACGCCGGCAAACGCATCATTGGCGTTGCTCAGCGTCAGCGTCTGCGCGCCCAGGTTGACGGCCCCAGCGCCGCTCAACGACGTGATCGATGCGCCGCCGGTGTTGCTGATATCGAACGTGCCGTTGGCGATCACGTTGCTGGCATTGGCGATGCTGCCGGTGCTGCCAAGCGCCAGGGTGCCGCTGTCGATCTGCCAGGCGACGCTGCTGCTGTCGACACCCGAGAGCGTCCAGGTGCTGGTGCCGGTCTTTTGGTAACTGGCAAAACCCTGATATTGCGCACTGCTGCCGACCGCACCGAGTTGGGTGGCGTCAAAGCTGCCGTCCGTGGCGCCACCCAGGGCGAGCGTGTCGCCATTGCTGGTGCCGCTGTTGCTGACCACCTTGCCGCTGATGCTGTAACCGGCATTCAGCTCCAGCGTGTTGCCGCCGCCGCTGAAATCCACCGCATCGGCCTGCGTCGCACCGTCACCGCTCATGCCACCGGCAATGCTGCCCGAGTCGATGACGGTCGAACCGCCCGTGGACACCACACCCACGCCGCCGGCACCGACCGCGCTACCTGAGCCACCCATACCACCGGCGATACTGCCGGTGTTGGTCAGCTGGAAACTGGAACCGGTAACACCGGCGCCGCCCTGGGCGCCATTGCTACCGGCACTTAAGGATCCGTTGGTGCCATTTGCGCCATATGTGCCGCCAGGGCCACCCGCACCGCCGACTCCTCTGGCACCACCCGCACCACCGGCGCCACCGGTAATCGTGCCGGTATTCAGCGTCGTGAACGCGGTACCGCTTATGCCCGCCCCACCCAGAGCGCCATTGCCACCCCGGCCCCCGTTGCCCCCATTGCCGCCGTTATATTTGAAGCTGTTGCCTCCAGATCCGCCATTGCCACCGGCACCACCGTTACCGCCGGCGCCACCGGTGATCTGCCCGTTGTTGATAACCGAACCCGCTGCCATCACGGCCACACCGCCGGCCTGACCAGCCCCGCCGTATCCACCGTTGCCGCCGTTACCGCCGTTGGCGTAAAAACCAGAGTTGCCGGTGGTGCCCCCTGCTCCCGCCGAGCCGGCGCCCCCCGCCGCACCGGTGACGCTGACAATCGCACCGACACGTCCGACGCTCAAGGTGGTATTTGCGGCCGTGGTGACGCCGCCGAGCAACGTGCTGCCGTTCCCATCCAGATCCAGCTCGCCGGCATTGACTGACCACGGCGCGACACTGCTGTTCTGTCCCGCAAGCACCAGCGTACCGCTGCCCGTCTTGGTCAGACCACCGTTGTCTTGAAGCGTCCCATTGAGGGTCAGTGTGGTGCCGGCATCAGTGTTGAAGGTGCCACCCAGGCTACCCAGGGTTACGGCACGAGTCGATGTGGTGCTGGCCGTGTTTTCCAGCGCGCCACCATTGATGATGAGCGCCCCGGAACTGTCGCCCAGGCTGGCGTCATCGGAAATCGCCAGCGTACCGGCATTGATGGTCCATGGCGTAACCGCTGTCGTGAACCCGGTCAGCGTCCAGGTGCTGGCGCCGCTCTTCTCGAATTGATTGAAGCCCTGATACTGCGCGCCACTGCCGAGTGCACCGAGCGTTCCGCCCAGTGTGGCATCGGTGTCGCCTCCAAGAGCCAGCGTGTCGCCGCCGTTGCTCGCGCCGCTGCTGCTGACCACATTGCCGACGATGGTCGAGCCGGCGTCGATCTCCAGCATGTTGCCGCCACCGCTGAAATCGATCGCGTCGGCCTGCAAACCGCTGCCGCCGTTGGCGAAGCCGCCCGCGATCGTGCCGGCATTGATCACCGTGGCGTTGCCCGTGGCGACAATGCCCACGCCGCCGTTGCCGGGATTACCGCCGTTACCGGCGACACCACCATTGCCACCGGCGATGCTGCCGGTATTGGTCAGGGTGAAAGCCGAACCGCTGACACCTGCGCCGCCGCTCCCGGCATTGCCATTGGCGCCACGGCTACCATTTGCGCCGCTGCCGTACCACCAATACTGTGTGGCACCGCCCTGGCCGCCGTTCCCGGCTGCACCGCCATTTCCACCGGCGCCACCGGTGATGCCGCCAGTGTTGGTCAGCGCGAAGTCGGCACCGCTGACGCCGGCGCCGCCGTTGCCGCCGTTACCACTATTCCCGCCGCTGCCGCCATTGCCGCCGCTGTAGTAGCCGTTGCCACCATTGCCGCCGTTACCACCGACAGCACCGCTACCGCCGGCACCGCCGACAAGAGTGCCGTTGTTGGTAAACGTGAAACCACTACCATTGACGCCTGCGCCGCCGCTGCCACCATTGCCACCGGTCGCACCGCTGCCGCCGGCGCTACCATTCGAGTAGTTGCCATTGGACCAACCGGCGTTGATAGCACCGCCAGCGCCACCAGCGCCGCCAGCGCCACCGCTGCCGCCAGCTCCGCCGACAAGATTGCCGCTGTTGGTCAACGTGAAGCCGACACCGTCGACGCCTGTCGCACCGACACCACCATCTCCACCGTTAGCACCGCTGCCGCCGATGCCTCCGTACTGTTTTACGCTGTAACCGCCAGCGCCACCGCTGCCGCCGCCGCCGGCGACGCCGCCGGCGCCGCCGGCAAGGCTGCCGTTGTTGGTCAGCGTGAAGCCGACGCCGCTGACGCCCATAGCGCCGGCAGCGCCAGCACCACCGCCAGCGCCGTTGCCACCTGTGCCACCGAAATACCACCCGCCACTGCCACCATTGCCACCGCTGCCACCGACACCGCCGGCACCGCCGGCACCGCCCGTGACACCGCTGTTATTGGCCAGCGTAAAGCCCGACCCTGTGACCGCTGCGGTTCCCGCACCGCCATTGGCGCCGGCCACGCCGTTGTACCCGGCGCTGTGATAGCCACCCGAGCTGCCGCTACTGCCGTTCGTGCCGAGGCTGCCCGTGGCACCCGTGACATTCACGCTGGCACTGGCGCCGCCGAGCACCGCGGACGCGCTGTCGAGGGTCATGCCGCTGGTCAGGCTGGTTCCGTCGCCGGCAAGAGTCAACGTGCCGGCGCCGGTCAAGGTCACGGGTGCGTTGCTGAGCAAGGCGCCGTTGATGGTCACGTTGGCGGCATCATCAATGGTGGTCGCCGTATTGATCGTGGGCAGCGGACCGCTGACGCCGATCGTGTTGCCAGAGGCGAGTGTGATGCTGATGGTGCTGCCAGGAGCAGCGTTGACCTGCTGGATCGCCCAGCTCAACGTACCAACGGTGGCACCCGTGCCGTCATCGGTGGACTGAGTGACCGTATAGACAACACTCGCCGGTTGCGCGAACGCAGGGGTCGCGACTAGCAGCGCCATGCTGCCCAGCGCGACCGGCGCGAGCAGACCAAACAGCGCGCGCGGCAGCGGGCGCAAGGCCATGCCGGGGACGCGATCCGCGGCACTGGCGACATTGCCGCCCTGCGACGAGCTGGCAAATTCGGAGGCGACTTGTAGTGCGCCCAGGGCGCGATTCCAGACCAGACGATAAATACGGTTCATTGAGATGGCGCCCCTGAAAGGCCGTGCGAGGCAAGCCCGCATTGGCGTGAATTGATAAGACTTGGGTGTGGCCGGCGCGCGGTCATGCCGCGCGCCGTACCGGCGTTAAGAAGAAAACGGGTAGCGGTAGTGACTGTTGAGTGGTCGCTCAGACCACCCGCACCCCGCGCAGATTGAGCTGCGGGTCGCGCCAGAAGGCGTCGTTCTCGAAACGCCGAAACACGTCCGGCGGCAGTACGCTGGTGCGTTCGCGCATAGCGATTTTCCGGCGTACGGTATGCAGCCCCGGCGTGCCGGCACGCGTATCGAACTCGTCGGCGTCGTAGCTGACGTTGTCGAAATCGTGGGTAAAGGCGGTTTCGCCGGTGAACTCGTAGATCGCCTTCATGGCCGCGGCAGGATCGCTAACCAGCGTCTCGTATTGCAATAGCATAAGGTTGGCGGTGTCCTCACC
>JBEPVP010000178.1:0-7325 GCA_041690935.1 Rhodanobacter sp. | reverse complement strand
ATTCAGGGGTGTGCAAGGTGAATTCGCTCATGGTTCATACTCCGTTGATGGATGAATGGGCGGCCGCTCGAAGGACGATCCGGCCTTGGACATACTTTGGGTTTTGGCGGCAAATTCAGCTATGCCCGCAACGCGCGCATGCTTGTCCCCGCGTCTTGATCGGGAGCAGTCGTGGACGAATTGAGTGAATTGATGCGGCACCTGCGCCTGCAGACGCGCGTGTTCCACCGAAGCACGCACTGTGGACAGTGGGTGGTCGACGGCGACTACGAGCGCAAGGCCATGTTTCACCTGGTGGCCAGCGGTCGCTGCGTGATGCGTCATGGCCACGCCAGCGATGATGTCATTCTGCAGGCTGGTGACGCCGTGCTGTTCAATCGCCCGCAGGATCACCTTCTGGTCGCTTCGCTGGATGCCGATGATGCCGTCACGACGCTGCTGTTGTGCGGCTACTTCGAGTTCGAGTCGCCGTTGTCGGAAGTGCTGCTGGCTTCGCTTCCGGCGCAGTTGCTGCTTCGGCATGACCCGCCGTCGGGTAGCGGGATTTCCGGCGCACCGGCAGCCCTGCTGCAGTTGATCATCGCCGAGGCGGAGTCGGCAGGGCCTGGCGCCATGATGTTGATGGACAAGCTTTCGGACGCGCTGTTCATGTATGCCTTGCGCCAGTGCCTGGCGGACGGCACCGTCGAGCAGGGATTGTTGACGGCCATGTCCGACCCCTCCCTTGGTCCGGCGCTGCTGGCCATACACCACGATCCGCAACAGCGCTGGACGGTCGCCATGCTTGCCGACACGGTGCATTTGTCGCGCGCGGCGTTCGCGCGGCGCTTCGTGCAGTCAGTCGGGATCACTCCGATGGAATATGTCACCGGACTGCGCATGCAGCAGGCGATGTCGGCACTGACCGAACGCGGCGTCAGCGTGGCGGAAGCCGCGGAAATTGCTGGCTATGCGACGGAGGCAGCATTCAGCCGCGCCTTCAAGCGCATCCACGGTCGTTCGCCGGGTGCTTCGCGCTCATCGTGAGCGGCGACGGTCGTCGACGGCGATGAATCCGATCGGCTGATAGCGCGCTCTATGCGAATGAGGGCGTCGTACAACAGCAGGAAGTCTTTGCGGCCACTCCCCCATCCCCATGGGCCGTGAATGCCGAACCTGCCGTTCCTGATGTGCGCGCCCTCACTTGTCCAGCTTGCGATATCCCACGCCGGCTGAATCTGCGCGTCAAGTTGCCACACACTTGCACCATGACGCGATGGAGCAGCCACATCGAGATCGAGGTGATCGTTCATGTCATTCCATCCTGTCGCCACCCATTTCATCGACGTCGCCGTCGCCGTCTCCAGACTCCGCACGGGCGAAGAAACACCACTGATATACGAGGACGCGGCGCGGTCTGCCATGGTGGATTTCCACCGCGCCTGTCCGCTGACGGTCGAGCCCGAGCTGCAGATCGGCGCCGCTCTGCAGAAGATGATCGGCGCAGGTGTGCGTACCTTGCTGGTCGTGGTCGATAGACACATGACCGGATTGATCACCGCCTACGACATCCAGGGGCAGAAACCGTTGCAGTTCCTGCGTGGCTCGGACTGCATTCACCCGAAATGCCGGCATGAGGATATCGAGGTTGCCGACATCATGACGCCAGTGGGGACCTTGCCGACCCTGCGCTTTGAAGACGTCCGCTATGCGCGGATCGGCGACATCGTGGAGACATTTCGCAAGACCCGACAAACCCACTTGCTGGTCACGGATCGGCAGGACGATCAAAGTACCGAAATTCGCGGATTGATCTCGCGAACCGAGATTGAACGGCGGCTCGGTATCTCACCGGCCGAGGCATCCACGGCGCGAATCGAGCAGGAGACATCCATGTTCACTCGACTTACCGCGTAACCTCGACCCTCATATCGCAAGTGAGCCATACCGGAGCAGCAGTCATGAAGACACGGCGCGTGGATTTTCCAGGTCATGACGGCAGCCTCCTGTCGGCAAGACTCGATATGCCGCCGACCCCGCCGCGCGCCTACGCACTGTTCGCCCACTGCTTCACCTGCGGCAAGGATGTTCTGGCCGCCTCCCGCATCAGCGCGGCATTGAACGCGCAGGGTATTGCGGTGTTGCGCTTCGATTTCACCGGGCTGGGCATGAGTGAAGGCGAGTTTGCCAACACCAACTTCAGTTCCAACGTGGCCGACCTGCTGCGGGCGGCGGATTTTCTGCGTGAGCAGCATCAGGCGCCCACGTTACTGATCGGGCACAGCTTGGGCGGTGCGGCGGTGTTGTCCGCGGCGCAGGACATCGCCGAAGTGCGTGCGGTGGTGACCATCGGCGCGCCGTCCGAGCCACTCCACGTGGCCGAGCAGATGGGCGCGGAGGTGCTGGCGAAACTCGATACCGAGCAGGAAGTGGGCGTGTCGCTGGGCGGGCGTCCGTTTCGCATCCAGCGACAATTTCTGGATGATCTCAAGGCACAGCATCTGCATGAGCGCATTGCCAAACTCGGGCGTGCCTTGCTGGTGATGCACGCGCCGCTGGACGAGATGGTCGGGATCGACCAGGCGCGCCGGATCTTCAAGGCCGCCCGCCATCCGAAGAGTTTTGTGGCGCTGGATGGCGCCAATCATTTGTTGACTGGTCGCGAGCACGCCGCGTATGCGGCAGGCGTGATCGCTGCATGGGTGCAACCCTGGCTACCTGCCGTGCTGCCGCGGCCGGCCTTGGCCGCAGGTCAGGTGCGCGCGCTCGAGAGCGGCGCCGGCCGCTACACCCAGTGGGTGCAGGCAGGGCGTCACGAGCTGATCGCGGACGAGCCGGCCAGCGTCGGCGGCGATGACGCCGGCCCAGGGCCGTTCGATTATCTGCTGGCGGCGCTGGGCGCCTGCACCACGATGACCTTGCGCATGGTGGCCGAACGCAACGGCTGGCAATTGGACCCGGTCGAGGTCACCCTCAGCCAGCAACATATCCACGCGCAGGATTGCGCAGACTGCGAGTCGAGTGAAGGCAAGGTGCTGGAGATCGAGCGCACGATCCGACTGCCAAAGGGCCTCGACCCAGCCATCGCCCAGCAACTGATAAGCATCGCCGATCGTTGCCCGGTGCATCGCGCGTTGAGCGGGGAGATCAAGGTGCGTACGCATGCTGCCGAAAGCGACGCGCTAGGAAAATCCGACTGAGCTTTGCTGCGTGCCTTCAAAACCATCATTGCGGAGACCGATGCATGCGCGCCATCTGGAAAGACCACGTGATCGCCGAGAGCAATCACACCATCGAGGTCGAGGGAAATCACTACTTCCCCGCGGAGTCGCTCAAGCGCGAACACCTGCGCGACAGCACCCGCCAATCGATGTGTCCGTGGAAGGGTACCGCCAGCTATTTCGATGTCGTCGTCGGCGAGGAGATCAATCCCGCGGCGGCCTGGTATTACCCGGAGCCCAAGGCGGCAGCCGCGGAGATCCGCGGGCATGTGGCGTTCTGGCATGGCGTGGTCGTGCAGCCATGAAACGGACGTGAGCCGGAGCAGGGGAACATGGTGGCCGTGACCCGTGAACGGGCGTTGGCTCGTCGCTGGCCGGGTGCCTTCCTGCTTTGCGTGGCCCTGTGCGGACTCGCCGGTTGCGCCACCCGAACCTGGAACACCCGGATCAAGCCGGTTGGCGTAGAGGATCGCTACGAGTTCAACACGCGATTCCCGCATGTTCCCCGCGATACCTTCGTCGTGCTGGCCTTTTCCGGTGGCGGCACCCGTGCAGCCGCCTTCAGTTACGGCGTGCTGGAGAAGCTGCGCGATACCGACGTCCCCTCGGGCGGCCAATCGACACGACTGCTTGATCTTGTCGATGTGATCACCTCGGTCTCCGGCGGCAGCTACACCGCTGCCTACTACGGGCTGTTTGGCGACCGCATCTTTGACGACTTCCGCAGCCGGTTTCTGTACCGCAACTGGCAAGGCGAGCTGCTCGGCTTGCTGCGGCGTCCCGATCATCTGCTTTCGATTGCCAGCGGTGACTACAACCGCAGCGATCTGGTGGCCGCCTACCTCAACCGCACCCTGCTGGATGGCAAGACCTTCGCCGATATGTCGCCGGCAGGTCTGCCGATGGTCATCCTCAATGCCAGCGACCTGAACAACGCCACCACGTTTTCCTTTATCCAGCAGCAGTTCGATTTTCTGTGTTCGGATTTGTCGACTTATCCGGTGGCCAACGCGGTGATGGCGTCGGCGGCCGTTCCCGGGCCGTTTGCCGTGATCGCGCTGCGCAATTATTCCGATTGCCCGCAGCGCCATCAGCCGTGGGTAGTGCAGTCGCTGGCGCATGACGACTTGTTGTCACGCCGCTATGCGGTAGCGCTGGCGCTATCCCGTTACGACGATCCGCAACAGATGCCAGTGCTGCGCCTGGTCGATGGTGGTGTCACCGACAACCTGGGCGTGCGCGGCTCGATGATGAGTCCGGTGGCGCAGTACGGCAACGTGCCCGACATGGCGGGCGCGTTTACGCCCGAACAGTTGCGTCGCGTGCGGCATGTGCTGGTCATCGTTGCCAATGCCCAGGTTTATTCGCCCTACCCATGGTCCGAAACGGGTCGCGAACCGGGGCTCGCCGGCACCCTGCGCGCCTCGTTCGATGCTTCACTGGGCATTCTCAACAATGAGACGGCATCACTGGCGAAAAGCGGCTTCCTGATGTGGGCGCAGCACGGCAACGCCATGCGTGCGCCGGGAGCAGCGCAGGTCGACGTGAACTTTGCCGTGCTGACCTTCAACCAGATCAGGGAGCCCGCCGAGCGAAAGCGATTCAATGCGATGCCGACCACATTTCACCTGCAGCCGGACCAGGTCGATTCCCTGCGCGCACTGGCCGGGCGATTGTTGACCGAGGCGCCGGAGTTTCGGAACTTCCTGCGCGAGCTGCGCGATGAGCAGGCTGCCCCGGCTGAGCCGTCCGCCATGAGTGTTGCAGAGCCGGCTGGCGTGGGGCGGCAGTGATCTTGCCGGTCTTCGAACTCGTACCGGCCACGGACCAGAAAAAACTCAACGTGTATCGATAGTCAATGCTGACGCGAGTCTGATGATGTGCGCGGTCCAGCGAATTTCACGCAGCACTTCCAGGAACGTCGCGCTGTCCTCGCAACCAGCGCCACGAGTCGATGGCGTCGAACACCAACGAGATGCCGTTGACGATCAACAGCGCGAGCGCGAGCGTCAGCTCGGCCGTGGACGGCGGCAAGCTTCCGGCCGCACCGGCTACGCGCAGCGCCAACGCAATCTCCAGTGGAATCCAGGCCAGCAGATGCGGCAGCGACATTGCCCGGCTCATGCCGCAGGCGGCCCACATGATCGGTACGTTGGTGGCCACCACGAACAAGGCGGCCACGGCGCCGGCACGGCCGCTCCAGCTATCCAGCAGGAAGAACGGGAAGACGTTGACCGGTATCAGCACGAAACCGACCCAGAGCTGTACCCAGCCGGGGAGGCTGCGGTAGGAGTGCCAGATTTGTGCCAGGCGGGTGTTCACTCATGCAGCTTGACGCCATCGATGGTGGCGTTGCAATCGCCATTCGGCAGCGGCTCAATGCGCTCGCACCAACCGCTTGCACCGCGGGTCTATGTTTCCGCGGCAGCGCAGTCGGCGCCGCTGGTCCTTTCGGCTGACCGTGAAGTGCGTCTTCACGAGGGAACAATGAATCCTTTTGCCTCCCGGTCTGCTCTATGAGGTGCCGGACACCCCGGCCCACTTCACGGAGATACTGATCATGAACTACGAAAATCTGCTCAAAGTTGCCCTGGCCGGCGCGCTGACCCTCGGCGTGGCATCGGTCGCCACCGCGAGTCCGGCGCCGAACGGCGCGAACGACATGAAGAGCGGCAAGATGAGCATGGTCAAGTGCTATGGCATCAATGCCGCACACAAGAACGACTGCAAGTCGGTGGGGCATTCCTGTGCCGGTCAGGACACCAAGTCTCGCGACGCCAATGCGTTCGTGGCCGTGCCGGCCGGCCTGTGCGAGAAGATCGACGGCGGCTCGACCACGCCGGCTGACAAGAGCTGAGTCGAAGCATGAGCAATACGCTGCCTCGCGTGCAGCACCCGATTCCGGCAGCCGCTGGGATCGGTTTGCGCGCACCGCACATCGCACGTGTGCTGGACGAGCACCCAGCGGTGCCATGGTTCGAGGTGCACAGCGAGAACTATTTCGCCGCTGGTGGTGCGATGCACGTTGCACTGGAGCGCATTCGCACCGAATACCCGCTGAGCCTGCATGGCGTCGGTCTGTCGCTGGGTTCGGCTGATCCGCTGGATCGGGAACACCTGGCGCGCGTGCGGCAATTGGTTGCTCGCTACGAGCCCGGTCTGGTCTCGGATCACATTTGCTGGGGTGCGGTCGGCGGCATTCATCTGAATGACTTGTTGCCGCTGCCGCGCACCGCCGAAGCGTTGGACCTGATGGTGTCACGTGTGCAACAGGTGCAGGACGCGCTTGGTCGCGAATTTCTGGTCGAGAACGTCTCCAGTTATCTGGATTTCAAGCATGCGGAGATGACCGAGTCGGCCTTTGTCTCCGAGTTGGTACGCCGCAGTGGTTGCGGCCTGTTGCTGGATGTAAACAACGTCTACGTCAACAGCGTGAACCACGGTTTCGATGCGCAGGAATACCTGCAGGCGATGCCGCATGACGCGGTGCGCGAGATTCATCTGGCCGGCTTCACGCGCAAGGATCAGCTGCCGGTACCGCTGCTGATCGACAGTCACAGTGCGCTGGTAGCTGACGAGGTCTGGGCGCTCTATCGCGAAGCGCTGATCCTGTGCGGCCCACAGCCTACCCTGATCGAATGGGATCAGGACATTCCCGAACTTGAAGTGCTGCAGGCCGAAGCGGCCCGCGCCCAGGAGCAGTTGCATGTCTGCCACACCGCGACTGCGTGAACTGCAACAAGGCTTCGTCGATGCCGTATTGGGGCGGGACGGGAGCGCGGCGGACTGGGTGGTCGGTGCCGGCCTGGAGCCGGCGGCGCGCCTGCGCATCTACGAACATTCGGTGGCCGCCACCTTGACCGCCGCCTTGCGCGACAGCTTCCCCGGCGTGCTTGCCCTGGTCGGCGAGGATTTTTTCGACGCCATGGCCGCGCGTTACCGCCGAGAGCATCCGTCGACCAGCGGCAACCTGCAGCACTTCGGCGCAGGCCTGGCCGACTTCATTGCAGAGATGCCCGAAGCGGCAGGTCTGCGCTACCTGCCTGACGTGGCTCGATTGGAGTGGCGTCGCCAGTTGGCCGCGCTGGCGGCCGACGCCGGTACGGTCGATGCGCTGCGTAGCGC
>JBEPVP010000177.1:0-7347 GCA_041690935.1 Rhodanobacter sp. | reverse complement strand
CCAACCACGGCCCGGTTGACCAGGATCAGGGCGCGACGATCGACGAATCGGCATCCTCGGCGCTGGCGGATGTCCCGTCATTGGGCTTGTCATGGCCCTGGAGAATCGACCGATGTTGTTTCAAGTGAACGGCCTTACCGAGAACACCGGCGACATCCTCGCCGTCCTGCGCGTGCATGACGCCCGCGCAACAATTGCGTGCGACCTGACTGCCGGCCAGGTCGACGTGTCCGGACAGTTGACGTCCGAGCAGGTGCTCGCGGCACTGCGCAGCATCGGCTATGCGGCCAGCCGCATGTCCGAGCCGCGGCAGATCCATGTCAGCGGCGGCAGCGACTGCTGCGGAAGCTGCAGCTGAGCAAAGGCATGTTGTCGATAGCGCCGCGCAGCTACAGCGGCGGCAACGCCGTCGGTTCGTCGATCGGGGTCTTGTTCTGGCGTGAACGCACCCCGGCCATCACCTCGTAGACGACCTTGCGCGCACGCATGATCGAGCCGATCGGCCGGTGCGCGGCCAGCGCGTGCCACGGATTGAACGCCATGCCGTCGTCGATGGCGCGCGAGCGTGCCTCGGTCCACGCCGGTTGCGCCGGCGCGCTGATGCGCGCCACCGCGATGAACGGGCTCTGCGTTTCGGGCCACGCCACCGAGGAGTCCTCGATCGGCATGCTCTCCAAGTCGGTGCACAGCTGCACGCGCAGCTCCCATTCGCCGCCGTGCTGCGCGAAGTGGGCGATCACCGCATCGCGCAAGCCGTTCGGCTTGTCGTGCAGGTCGACCGGCGCGGCGGTCAGCGCCTTCAGTTCGGGCGAGACTGGCGCGATGGAGAATTTCGCCACATAGGGCCCATACAGCTGAGGCGTCTGGCTGTAGAACGTCTCGCCCAGGATGTTGGTTTCCGGATGGCCGCCCAACGCGATCAGGGTGCCGCTCTTGCCGCCGATCGCCTCGACGATTTTCTCGGCGCCGCGGGCGAGGGTGGAGAACGCCTTCTTCAACGGCTCGGCCTTGTCGGTGGTGGCGGCGACCAGCTTGAGGCTCTTCAGAAAGTGCTTCGCGTCGGGCGCGCCGAACGCGGGACCGTTCACCATCACGAAATCCTGCGTGGTGTCGCCCTCGCCGCCCGGCAGGCGTTCGCCCGGCACACCGATCAGCTTGATCGCCAGGCCGCGCGGGGTGGACACGCTGTCGTCGAGCAGATCGCCCGGCACGGTCGACAGGCGCATCACCACCGGATACGTGCCGGCCTGTGCGAACAGGCCCTGCGCCAGCACGGGCGGCAGCGAGTCCAGCACGCGCAGCTCGCCGGTCAGCAGGCCGTGGCTTTTCGCATGCACGGCGCGCAGGCCGTGTGCGTCATCTCGATAGGTCGTCTCGTTGATCTTCTGCAGGGTTTCGATCAAGGCGTGGATGGTGCCGGCTTCGTCTTCCTCGGGCTGTTCGAAGGACGGTCGATAGAGCAGCGGCGCAACAGGCAGGGGGCTGGACATGGGCGTGACTCCGGCAAGGGTCATCCAGCAGGACACAGCTCGGGTCAAGATTCGGTGCAGGGCGTGGCGGCGGCGGATGTGTCTGCATCTCTTTGGCGAAGCATCCGCGGATGCTCGGCGCGCAAGGGCCTATGCTGCCCATGCCACCACGCTACGAGGTTTCCGCCATGGGCAATGTCTCCGGCACCACCGGCAACGGCTTCACTTACGAAGCGGACTACCAGCCGCCGAGCGCCAGTCGCGTTCACTGGACGGCGACCTTCCGCCATCACGGCGACTACGCCGGCATGCGCCACGGCTGCGTGCATGTCCTGCCCGACGCACCCGCCGCGAATCTCGACGAGGCGATCAAGGCCGACATCGAGTCGACGTGGGTGGACGCCCATTGATGAGCGGCGGGTCGGGCGGAGTTGCCCGCAGCGCGCGTCGTGGCCGCGATCGCACCGGCGCCGGCCGGCTGAACGCGCCGGCAGCATTACGCGCAGGTCACAGTATCTTGAGATCGCAAGCGCCATGATGGACGGTTCCCACGCCTCACGGAAAGTTCCTGCATGCCGGCTCCGCTCCCCGTCGATGAAGTGCCACGGCTGGCCCGGCTGCATGCGTTGTCCGTGCTGGATACCGACGCGGAGCCGTTGTTCGATGCGCTGACCAGGGCCGCCGCGCTGGTCACCGGCGCGCCGATCGCGCTGATTACCCTGGTCGACGCCGAGCGGCAGTGGTTCAAGTCCAACGTCGGTCTCGCCGGCACCGCGCAGACACCGCGCACCAGCGCGTTTTGCGCGCACACGATTCTCGGCCACGAGCTGCTGGAAATCGCCGACGCGCAGCGCGATCCGCGGTTTGCCGACAACCCGCTGGTCACCGGCAAGCCGCACATCCGGTTCTATGCCGGCGCGCCGATCGAGCTTGGCGACGGCCTGCGCATGGGCGCGCTGTGCGTGATCGATCGCGAACCGCGCTCGCTCAACGAGGCCCAGCGCAACGTGCTGAAGGCACTGGCGCTCGCGGCAGCCGAGGCGCTGGACTTGCGCGTGCTCGCGCTGAGCCGGCACGCCGCAATGGAGCGCGAAGCGGAAACGGCGCGTCAGCGTGAACACGCCGCGCGGCAGCTGGAACAGAAACTGCGCGCCAGCGAGGCCTTTCTCGATCGCACCGGGCGCCTGGCCGGCGTGGGCGGCTGGCAGCTCGACGTGGGGGCGCGCGAAATCACCTGGTCCGATGAGACCTGCCGCATCCACGAGCTGCCGGTCGGTTATCGGCCCACGCTGGAACAGGCGCTGGACTTCTATGCGCCCGAAGCACGCGGCGTGATTCAGGCCGCCGTGAGCAAGGGCATGAGCGACGGTACGGGCTGGGATCTCGAACTGCCGCTGCTGACCGCCACCGGGCGCAAGATCTGGGTGCGAGTGATCGGCAGCGTCGAGTTTTCCGACGACCGGCAGCCGCTGCGCCTGATGGGTGCCATCCAGGACGTGAGCATCCGCAAGCGCGTCGTCTCGGCGCTGGAAGCCAGCGAACGCCGCTTCCGCAAACTTTTCCAGTACAGCCTCGGGCTGATCTGCACGCACGACTACGAGGGCGTGCTGCTGTCGGTCAACCCGGCCGCCGCCCGCTCGCTCGGCTACTCGGTCGGCGAACTGGAGGGGCGGCCGCTGACGGATTTCATCCGGCCCGAGCGCCACGCGGCGTTTCGTGCCTACATGCTGCGCATGGTCACCCAAGACCGCGACGAGGGGCGGCTCGAGCTGGTCGCCAGGGACGGCGCGCTGCGCATCTGGCAATACCAGAACGTGCTGGACGACGATGGCGAGGAGCCCTACGTGCTCGGGCATGCGCAGGACATCACCGAGCGCCATCAGCAGGAGTTGAACCTGCGCGAGCTGTCCATCCGCGACCCGCTCACCGGCTGTTTCAACCGGCGCTTTCTGGCCGAGATTTCAACCGCCCGCGAGCCGGATCTGTGGGGCTGCATCGTCATCGACCTCGATCACTTCAAGCAGGTCAACGACACCTGCGGCCACCAGCGCGGTGACGAGGTGCTGGTCGCGATGGCGCACTTCCTGTCCCGCCATGTGCGGCCGGGGGATGCGGTGATCCGGCTTGGTGGCGACGAGTTTCTGGTGCTGCTGCGCGATGCCGAGGAGGGCCTGGCCGACAGCGTGGTGACGCGCATCGAACACGACCGCGCCGACGCGCCGATCGCGTTCACCCTCGGCTGGGCCACGTTCGGCAAGGGCGTGCCGCTGGCGCAGGGCCTGGCCGAAGCGGATCGTCGGCTGTATCAGAAGCGTGCATCGCGGGTCAGCTGAGCGGACCAGCTGAAACGGGCCACCGGTGGTGGCCGCGCGCTAGGGGCTGCGGTGTGATCAAATCGCACGCCATCCCCGCCTCACGACAAGGACGTCCATGCAACGCCTGCCCGGCCTCGACCTGCTTCGCGCCATCGCCATTGTCTGGGTGATGCTGTTCCACTCCTTCATCGTCGGCGGACTCGGTCCCGACTTTGCGTGGCTGTCGCGTTTTGGCTGGGCCGGCGTGGACATCTTTTTCGTGCTCAGCGGCTTCCTGATCGGCAGCCAGGTATTGCGGCCGTTGCAGCGCGGCGAGCCGTTTTCGTTCAGCGGTTTCTACGCGCGCCGTGCCTGGCGCATCCTGCCGGCGTTCGGCGTGGTACTGGCGCTATACGTGTTTTTCCCCACGCTGCGTGAAGTGCCGGGGCTGCAGTCATGGTGGCAGTTCGCCACGTTCACGCTGAACCTGTCGATCGACTCGGCGCACAACCCGGCGTTCTCGCATGCGTGGTCGCTCTGCGTGGAGGAACACTTCTACCTGGTCTTTCCGCTGCTGGCGTGGTGGCTGACACGTCGACCGTCGGCGTCGACCTTCATCGGCGTCTGCGCGGCGGTGGTCGTGGCCGGCATCGTCCTGCGCACGACGGTGTGGCTGCACGACACGGCGCTCGATCCGCCGCGCAACTGGTTTCTCGAAGACCTCTACTACCCAACCTGGATGCGCCTGGACGGCCTGCTGATGGGCGTCGTGCTCGCCACGCTGCGGGTCTGGCGAGCGCAGGCCTGGGCTCGCTGGCAGCGGCGCTCGAATGCCGTGCTGCTCGGCGGTCTGGCGGTGACATGTGTTGCGTTCTGGCTGTTCCGCGAGCGCACAGGCCTGCTCGCCAATGCGCTCGGCTGGCCGCTGCTGTCGTTCGGTTTCGGCCTGCTGGTGTTTGCCGGCGCGGATCGGCGCAGCCTGCTCGGCCGCTGGCGCGTGCCCGGCGCGGGCTGGATCGCCGCGATTTCCTACAGCCTCTATCTCAGCCACAAGATCGCCTTCCATCTGGTGCAGGCGACGTTCGGCGCGCAGCTGCAGGGGCACGCTGTGGTGGCTTTCGCGAGCTATGCACTGGCGGTGCTGTTGCTGGGCGCGGCGCTGCATTACCTGATCGAGCGCCCGTTCCTGCGTCTGCGCGAGCGCGCCAAAGACGCGCCAGCCAGCGGGAACATGTGGGGCCGTCGTCGCGTGCAGCCGGCCGAAGGTCAGACGCGTTTGTAGTTCGGGGCAGGACGCCGGCTGGAGCCCTGGTGGCGACAACGGTCACGCGCTCCATGGCGGGCCGTATCGCTGCGCCGGTTCAGGGCGGCTGCGGTGAGTCGGCGGAGTTCGCGGCTTTGACGGCCTCGCTCTCCACCACCATGTCGAGCACGTACGCGGTGGATGGCGCGTCGGCGCGTGGTTGCTTCAGCAGGTAGCGTTTCACGCGCAGCACGTTGCGCGTGCCGGCCTCGTGCACGTAGCCCTCGATGTCCTGCGGCAACGGTTGCCATGGACCGGGCGCGCCGCTGCGCAGGCCGTGCGCGTCGTAGTGGCGTTCGCGCACCAGCAGGCAGGTTTTGCGCGGGATCAACGGGTGCTGACAGGACGTGGTCTGCGCGGCCACTTCGAGAAACACCGTCTCGCCGGCGCCACCGTACCGCGCCTCGGCGGTGGGTACGCCGGCGAAGGTCAGGGTCTGCCCGCTGGGGGCTGCCAGGGTCAGCAAAGGTATCTGGTCGGTGCCGGACAGGATCAGCGTGGGCGTGCCCTGCAGGACGTCCTTGATGGTGGTTTCGCGCTGCATCAGGGTCGGGTCGGCACACGTCATCATGGTCTGCAGCAATTGCGCGGTGACGAGATGGCCTTCGACGATGTGGTAGCTGCCGCTGATGCTGTTGCAGGCGTTGTGCACGTGGATCCGGTCGGCGGTGAAATCCAGTTGCAGCGGTTTGTCCGGCGCGCCGAACAGTGCGTCGAGGCGCTGGTTACTGCCGTCGACGGCGTCCTGCAGCTGCCATTGATGATGCGTCAGCGTGTTGAGGGAGACCGTGGCCGCGGCATCGCCGTGGGGTGCGGTGGCCGCATCGGGCACGGTCATGCAGGCGGCGAGCGTGAGCGGGAGCAACCAGAGCAAGGCTTTCATGCAGGCCTCCGGGGACGGTGATCGGGACAGGGTAACGCCGCGCGCCGCAACTGACGAAAAAAGCCGCGCCGGGCATGCGCCGGGCGCGGCAAAGGGGGGCGAACCGATCACTGCCAGGTGCATCGGGGCCGTCGACGCAGATCCGTCACGACCAGGACAGGTTAGCGGCGACGCGTCGCACGGACTGGGACGGAGTTATCGGGCCGGCTCATCGCGCCCTGCAGGGCTGTGGCTACGGACCGGCCGCATGGGCGAGCCGCGGCAGATCCACGTCAGCGACAGCTGCGGCAACGGCTCATGCCGTGCCGGCGTCGTCATCGGCCGCGGCTGGCCCCGGCCGGCGTGGCCTGCGCGGTCCCGGCGCGGAGTGCCGCCCCTGCGTCGCGTCGATCGCGTCGATCCAGCCGGCGCGCGCCGCCGGAAACGCATCGGCGTAGGGCACGTACGGTTTGATGTCGAGGATCGGCGTGCCATCGAGCAGGTCGATCCCGCGCACCCGCAGCGAATGCGCGTCGACCGCCACCAGCTCCACCGCGGACAGGCCGATCGGGTTCGGCCGATGCGGCGAGCGGGTGGCCAGCACGCTGCGCTTGCCGCCGCCGCGCGGTGGCCGCACCTCGGCCTTCCAGCCCTCGCTGCGATGGAACACGAACACCAGCCAGATCCGCTCGAAGCCGGCGAGGTCGCGAAACGCGGCGGCGGGAAACTCCGCCACGAACTCGATGATGGCCTCGGCGAGCGCCTGCGTCTCGGTGCCGGCCACCACGGTGGACTGATGCGGCGCGTCGATGCGCCGCGCATACGGTGAGCGCACGAACGCGATGGGCTGGCAGGAAAGCGCGTTGGGGGTATCGTGCATGACGGTCACGGCGGTGGAGATTGCGGCATTATCCATCCTCGTACTTCCTCCCACGGTTCGATGAACCTTCCCCTGCCGAGGACGCCATGAAATACCTCGTGATGATCTATTGCGACGACACCTTGCTGGACGCACTGCCGGACGGCGAATTTGACACGATGATGCACGGCTGCTTCGCGCACGCCGACGAACTGCAGGAGCAGGGTCACCTGCTCGGCTCGCAGCAACTGGAAGGGCCGGTCACCGCGAAGACCCTGCGTGTGCGCAACGGCCGCGCGCAGGTGCTCGACGGACCGTTCGCCGAAACCAAGGAATACCTGGGCGGCTTCAACCTGATCGAGGCCGACAGCATGGACGAGGCCGTGCGGATCGCCGCCGAGTTCCCGTGGGCGCGGACCGGTGCGATCGAGATCCGACCGGTGCGCGACATGGACGCCGTGCGGCGACGGGTGGGCGCATGAGGATGAACGCTTTCCCGTGCGGGGCCCGACGCGTCAGCATGCGGCTCCCGTCCGCCGTGATCCGCCCATGAATTCCTC
>JBEPVP010000176.1:0-7380 GCA_041690935.1 Rhodanobacter sp. | reverse complement strand
CCGCACCGACATGACGTACTTGAGCGTGCACAGCGCCTGGATCAGCGGCAGCCGCGACCGCCTGGTGCAGCCGCAGGCGATGGCGTGGTCGGCCAACCAGTGCGCCGGCAGTTACGACGACATCCCACAGGCCGGCCACGCGCCGTTCTTCGGCCATGCCGACGCCGTGGTACAGGCGCTGCAACCGCTGCTGACAGCCACCGCGCAACGGGCCTGACTGATGACGACGTTCGAACTCGACCAACAACTGGTGCGCCGCCACTTCGGCCGCGCAGCCCGCAGCTACGAGCAGCACGACGTGCTGCAGCGCGAGGTGCAGGCGGCCTTGCTGGAGCGTCTGGACTTCTATACGCAAACGCCGCAACGCGTGGTCGATGTCGGCGCCGGCACCGGCCGCGGCACCGCCCTGCTGAAGCGGCGCTATCCCAAGGCCGACGTGATCGCGCTCGATATGGCGCTGCCGATGCTGCGCGCGGCGAAGCAGCACAGCAATTGGCTAAAACCATTCATGCGCCTGTGCGCCGAGGCGGCCCACCTGCCACTGGCCGACCACAGTGTCGACGTGCTGCATTCCAACCTTTGTTTCCAGTGGATCGACGATCTGCCCGCGCTGTTCGGCGAATGCGTGCGCGTACTGAAACCCGGCGGCCTGCTGGTGTTCTCCAGCTTCGGCCCGGATACCCTGAAGGAACTGCGCGCGGCCTGGGCCGAGGCCGACCAGTCGCCCCACGTCGGCCGCTTCCTCGACATGCACGATGTCGGCGATGCGATGCTCAGCGCCGGCCTGCGCGACCCGGTGCTGGACGTGTTCCGCTACACGCTGACCTACAGCGAACCCCGCAAGCTGCTGGAAGAACTGCAAGGCCTCGGCGCCACCAACGCCGATCGCAGCCGCGAGCACGGCCTCACCGGCAAGTCACGCTACCGGCGCATGCTCGCCGCCTACGAGACGATGCGTATGGACGGCCGTATTCCCGCCACCTGGGAAGTCGTTGGCGCACACGCGTGGGGTCCGCCGACCGGCCAGCCCCGCCGCATCGCCGGCGGTGAAATCGCCAGCTTCTCGATCGACAACCTGCGCGGGTCGAGGCGGCGCTAAGCCCAGTACCGGCCTGCCGTCCACCGTCCACCGCTCACCCTGAGCGTAGCCGCGCAGCGGCAAAGTCGAAGGGGGTTGCCGCGAGGCTTCGACTTCGCGCCTTCGGCGCTACGCTCAGCCCGAACGGTTTTTCCAACCGTTTGCGCACGTCTGCTCGCGCAGCGTTCACGCCACCGGCATCTACACTCGAAGACCTCTCGTTCCCAAGAGGTCGTGAATGAAACTGCAAGGCAAGGTAGCGCTGGTGACCGGCAGCGCGCAGGGCATCGGACGCGCGATCGCGCTGCGACTGGCCAGCGAAGGCGCCACCATCCTGGTCGAGGATCGGCTCGACAGTGCCCGCGCCAAGGAAACCCTCGATCAGTTGGTGAAGGCCGGCGCCCGCGCCAGCCTGCTGATCGGCGATGTCGGCAAGGTCGAGGACGACCAGCGCGTGATCGCCGAGGGCGTCGCGCGAATGGGCCGGATCGACATCCTGGTGAACAACGCCGGCGTTGAGCGGCGCGCCGCTTTCCTCGATGCCAGCGAGGCCGATTACGACCTGGTGTTGCAGGTCAACCTGAAAGGCGTGTTCTTCCTCACCCAGGCGTTTGCCCGGCACGTGCGCGAGCGCGGTGGTGACGGGCGGGTGATCAACATCAGCTCGGTGCATGAGGAGCTGCCGTTTCCGCATTTCGCCAGTTACTGCGCCAGCAAGGGCGGGCTGAAGATGCTGATGCGCGACCTCGCGATCGAGCTGGCGCCGCTGGGGATCACCGTCAACAACGTCGCGCCCGGCGCGGTGCAGACGCCGATCAACGCGCACCTGATGAGCGAACCGGCACTGCTCAAGGCGCTGCTGGCGAACATCCCGCTGAAGCGGTTGGGCACGCCCGAAGACGTCGCCGGCACGGTGGCCTTTCTCGCCTCGGACGATGCCGCCTACCTGACCGGCAGCACGATCGTCGTCGACGGCGGCCTGCTGTGGAACTATACGGAGCAATGAGCGCGCCGATGAGCGAACTGGATCGGACCGATAACGCGGCGAAAGCCGCCAGCGTGGCGCCGGCGGACACGCTGACACCGGCCGACAGGTACCAGAAATTGTTCGTCGCGGTGCAGAGCACACGCGTCTTTCCCGACAGCAAGACCTTCGTCGATTGCGCACCGGTCGGCGACCCCGAGCAGATCCTCGAGCGCTATCGCGCGCAGCACGAGCAGCCCGGCTTCGACCTCGCCGTCTTCGTCGCGCAGCACTTCACCCCGCCGCCGCTGCATACGAGCCATTACGTGTCGGTGCCGGGGCAGTCGTTGAAGCAGCACATCGATAGCCTGTGGGACGTGCTGACCCGGCATCCGCACGAACACCCGGCAAACTCGTCGCTGCTGCCGCTGCCGCACGCCTACGTGGTGCCCGGCGGGCGGTTCGGCGAGCTGTATTACTGGGATTCCTACTTCACCATGCTCGGCCTGGCCGAGAGCGGTCGACAGGATCTGTTGCGTGCGATGGCCAACAACTTCGCCTACCTGATCGACACCTACGGCCACATTCCCAACGGCAATCGCACGTATTACCTGAGCCGCTCGCAACCACCGGTGTTCGCGCTGATGGTGGAGCTGTTCGAGCAGCACGGCGTGGGCCAGGCGGTGGAATACCTGCCGTGCCTGCGCAAGGAACACAGCTGGTGGATGGAGGGCGCCGGCGAGCTGCGCCCGGGCGAGGCGCGGCGCCACTGCGTGCGGCTGGCGGACGGCAGCCTCCTCAATCGCTACTGGGACGACCGCGACACGCCGCGCGAAGAGTCGTATCTGGAAGACGTGACCACCGCGAAACAGTCGACCCGCCCGGCCCACGAGGTCTATCGCGAACTGCGCGCGGGCGCCGCCTCGGGCTGGGATTTCAGCTCGCGCTGGTGCGACGACGGCACGCTGGCCAGCATCCGCACCACCGCGATCCTGCCGGTCGATCTCAACTGCCTGCTGTACAAGCTGGAACGGCAGATCAGCCTGCTCAGCGAAGCCGGTGGGCAGCACGAACAGGCGCGCGCGTTTCGCGAGCGCGCAGAAGCGCGCCATGCGGCGATCGATCGCATGCTGTGGAACGAACCAGCCGGCACGTACCTGGACTACGACTGGCAGCGCGGCGCAGCGCGTGAAGCGCTCAACGCCGCCACGGTCGCACCGCTGTTCGTCCACCTCGCCACCGCCGAGCAGGCACAGCGGGTGAGCCAGGCGTTGCGCCAACGGCTGCTGCGGGACGGCGGCATCGGCACCAGTGAGAACCGCAGCGGCGAACAGTGGGACGAGCCCAATGGCTGGGCGCCGCTGCAGTGGCTGGCCATCGGCGGCCTTCGCCACTACGACGATCCGCTGGCCGGCGAGATCGCCCGGCGCTGGTTGCGCACCGTCAGCAGCCTGTACGAGCGCGACAGCAAGCTGGTCGAGAAATACGTGCTGATGCCAGCGGCCGACGGTGCGCACGGCGGCGGCGGTGGTGAATACCCGCTGCAGGATGGCTTCGGCTGGACCAACGGCGTCACCCGGCGCCTGCTGCATGAAGACCCGGCCAGCGACGCCAACCAGGTGCGCGCCGCCGCACGCCACTGACCGCGGCGGTTATACCTCCCCGTGGCGGAAGCATCCGGCGAGATGGTCGTTGATCATGCCGGTGGCCTGCAGCAGCGAGTAGCAGATGGTGCTGCCGACGAAGCGGAAGCCGCGCTTCTTCATGGCCTTGCTCATGCGGTCGGACAGCTCGGTGCTGGCCGGTACGCCGCTTTTGTCGCGCCAGCGATTGCGCAGCGGCTTGCCGTCGACGAACGACCACAGATAGACGTCCAGACTGCCGAACTCTTCGATCACCCTGAGCGCCGCGATCGCGTTGTCGCGCGTAGCCGTTACCTTCAGCCGGTTGCGGATGATGCCGGGATCGAGCAGCAATTTTTCCAGCTCGCGATCGGTCATCGCGGCAACCCGGGCGATCTCGAAGCGGTGGAACGCCTTGCGGTAGTTGTCGCGCTTGGCCAGCACGGTGCGCCAGGACAGGCCGGCCTGCGCGCCTTCCAGGCACAGGAACTCGAACAGGGCGCGATCGTCGTGCAGCGGCACGCCCCATTCGGTGTCGTGGTAGTGGCGCAGCAGTTCGTCGCTGGTGGCCCAGTGGCAGCGCTGCCGTTCGGCGGGTTGGCTCATGGCGGGAACGTAGTCGTGGGGTGCCGCACACCGTAACGGACACCGCTAGACTTGTCGCCCCATCCGCGTATCTCCCTTCATGTCGCCCTCTTCCTCATCCCCCGCCTCGCCCCCGCGCGGCGCGCTGTTTGCGCTGCTCGCCACCATCCTGATCTGGGCCTATAGCTGGATCGTGATGAAGCAGGTGCTGGCGCATGCCGGGCCGTTCGATTTCGCGGCGATCCGCTACCTGCTCGGCGCAGGCGTACTGTTTGCGGTGTTGCTGTTGACGCGGCAATCGCTGCGGCCGCCGCCGCTACTGCCGACGATCCTGATCGGCCTGTGCCAGACCGCCGCGTTCCAGGGGCTGGAGCAGTGGGCCTTGCTGCATGGCGGCGCCGGCCACGTCGCCCTGCTCGCCTACACCATGCCGTTCTGGGCGGTGTTGCTGGCGTGGCTGCTGCTGGGCGACCGGCCGACCGCGCGACACTGGCTGGGCTTGGCGCTGGCGGCGCTGGGTTTGTTGTGCATCATCGAACCCTGGCATGGCATGGGCGACGCGCTGAGTACCGTGCTGGCGATTGTCGGTGGTGTCGCGTGGGCGGCCGGCGCGGTGCTCAGCAAGCACCTGTTCCGCCAGCATGCGCCGTCGGTGCTGGGGCTTACCGCATGGCAGATGCTGGTCGGCGGCATCGCGCTCGGCGTGGTCGCGCTGGTAGTGCCGCAGCGCTCGATCGACTGGAACTGGGCGTTCATCGGTGCGCTGGTCTACAGCGTGGTGCTGGCCTCCAGCCTGGCGTGGTGGCTGTGGTCGATCGTGCTGCAGCGGCTGTCCACCACGGTGGCCAGCGTGTCCAGCCTCGGCGTGCCGATCGTCAGCGTGCTGCTGGCGTGGCTGATCCTGCACGAACAGCCATCGGCGATGGAGCTGCTCGGCATCGTGTTCGTGCTGCTGGGGCTGGTCGCTATCAGCGGGGTGGGGGCGCGACGCCGCAGTTGAGCGGCTGATTCAGCCTGTGGACCCGGCGGCGGCGATATGATGCGACGCTGCCGAACGGAAGAAACGTCGATGCTCGATCTTTCCCAATGGTGGGCTCACCTGATCCGCTGGCTGAGCGGCCACGCCGTGGTGCCGCTGCTGGATGCGCTGCACCTGACGGGGCTGACCGGCAATCCCGATGACATTGCCGCGGCGCTGCTGATCGCCGCGCTGCAGGTGGGCATCATCGGCCTGATCTTCCGGCCGCTGGAAACCTGGTTTCCCGCCGAGCCGTGGACCGATCGCCGGCTGACCCGGGTCGATCGCAACTACACACTGCTGATGCTGCTCGGCATCTTTCCGTTGTTCACCTATCTGGTGCTGATGCCATTCAGCCATCTGTTCGGCGGTGGCGGCGCCGCCGCCGACTCCGGCACCGGCTCGCCACTGGCGCTGGTGCACTGGCTGCCGTGGTTCAACCAGCATCCCTACCTGTTGTTTGCGCTCTATTACGTGATCTACGACTTCGTGTACTACTGGATGCACCGCACCCAGCACGCGATTCCGTGGTGGTGGGCCCTGCACAGCATGCATCACAGCCAGCGCCAGATGAGCTGCTGGACCAATGATCGCGGCAGTCTGGTCGATGGCTTCCTGCAGTCGATGATCCTGGCCACGGTGGGGCTGGTGATCGGCGTGGACCCGGACGAATTTGCCTGGCTGATGCTGATCGGCGAACTGGTACAGAATCTCTCGCATGCGAATGTGCGGCTCGGCTTCGGTCGCGTGTTCGACCACATCTTCGTCGCGCCAAAGTTCCATCGCCTGCATCACATGCTGGTCGATCCGTCACGACCGACCCTGCACAACTGCAACTACGGCCAGGTCCTCTCGGTCTGGGACGTGCTGTTCGGCACGGCGCTCTACGGCGAGCCGCCACGACTGACCGGCGTGGGCGACCCGAGCGTCGATGCGGACAACAACTACGGCCTGATCGGCCTGCACTGGGTTGCGTTGAAGCGCTTCTGGGGCGCGGTGCGTCGCCCTGCCGGCTGGAGGCCGGGTGAAGTGGCCTTCGGCGCGGACTACACGCCGATCCCGGTCAGCCAGCTGGACCTGCATGCGTTCGGGCACGCTTCGTCCACCGAGGGCATGCCGGAGCCGGCCACGAGCAGCCACCCAGCCACGACCGAAGCCGTGGCCAGCTGAGCGGCACGCGTCTTACCAGGGCAAGGCCTGCAGGTCCACGTTGCCGCCGGTCAGCACCACACCCACGCGCCTGCCGGCGAACCGCTGCGGCTGCTTGAGAATCGCCGCCAGCACGGTGGCGCTGGATACTTCCACCACCTGCTTCAGCTCGGACCACAACAGCTGCATCGCGGCGATGGTTTCCGCGTCGCTGACCGTGATCAGCTCGACGTGATGCGTACGCAGCGCGTCGAGATTGCGCTCGCCAACCAGCGCGCGCAGGCCGTCGCAGATCGTGTCGGGCACCACCGTGCTGACCCGGCTGCCGTGCGCCAGTGATTGCGCCGCATCGTCGGCACCTTGCGGTTCGGCGCCGAACAGCACCAGCGCGGGATCGAGCGCATGCGCCGCGATCGCCACGCCGCTGGCCAGTCCGCCACCACCGACCGGTGTGATCAGGGCATTCAGCCCGGCGACCTGTTGCAACAGTTCCAGCGCGAGCGTGCCCTGCCCCGCCATCACCCGCGTATCGGCATACGGATGCACCAGCTCCGCGCCGGTGCTGCGCTGCACTTGCGCGCACATCGCCTCGCGCGCGGCCTGGTTCGGCGCGCAGCGATGCAGGATCGCCCCGGCGCGCTCGATCGCCTCGAGCTTCGCGCGCACTGCGCCTTCCGGCACCACCACGTGCGCCGTGATGCCGCGGGTCGCAGCGGCCAGCGCCAGCGCGTTGCCGTGATTGCCGGAGGAATGCGTGACCACGCCATGCGCGGCCTGTGCGTCACTGAGCGACCACACCGCATTGCAGGCGCCGCGGAACTTGAACGCACCGCCGCGCTGCAGGTGCTCGCATTTGAAATGCAACTCGGCGCCGCTGAGCGCATCCAGCACGGTGCTGCGCAGCACCGGGGTCACCCGCGCATGCGGCGCGATGCGCGCGGCGGCAGCGCGGATCTGCTCGATG
>JBEPVP010000175.1:0-7449 GCA_041690935.1 Rhodanobacter sp. | reverse complement strand
CTCGCATCAAGAAAAAGCCGCCCAGATGGCGGCGTGGGGAGCGTAGCAAGGAGGTCGTGCGGGCCGGGTGCGATGCGTGCTGTAGGGGAAACCGCAGGGAGTGGATCGGCACCGCAGACGCACCGGATGGACTGCCCTATGGCGATGAGCGACAGTGCCCCGCAAGCTCAGGGCAAAAGCCCTATGCGCTCGGCATTGACGGGAAGGCTCTTACGGGATAGTTAGGCCTTGTTGGCCATTGCACTGGCTCTACCAACTAGCATGCCGCATAGCATGTAAATGGCCTTGCTCAATGTATTGCGGTATGTGAGCCTTCTATTGAGACTCTTGGGAGTGTAGCCAAGGACTCCGCACGCCCAGCGCTTCAAGTCTGGGTGAAACTTGGCGAACTCCAGCTGATGCGCCAGCTTGTTACGAATTCTGTTGATCTCCCGCAAGTGACGGATCTCATCCCACTCCGTTCCCGAGAGCGCGACAAACAGATCTAGCTTTCTTGCGAATGTAAGAGACAGGTCGTTCAAGCTTTTTTCGGAATGGATATGCAGGAGCAACATTTGACTCAGAGCTTGCTCAAGAATCAGATGGCCCTTCAGCAGCATGAACTCAATGTCATCGGCTTTGTGCAGATGACGCTGAAGTTTCTTCAAGAAATCGTTGCTGTCCATGCGAGAGTCCTAACGCTGGAGTTGACCGGCGGCGTAGCCGTCCGTTTGGACAATCGGTTAGGGCAAAAACTGCTTGTCACCCACCCAACTTCCATCAACAAACTCTGGTTTGAGTGTGCCAACGATCAAGCCTATCCAGCCGAATCTTTCGTCAGCAGCACCTGCCTCGGTCATTTCGGGCATGTAACTCATTGCTTGCCACACAACTAGTTGGCCAGGCTCCAAACTCGGTCCGCTTGGATTTGCTGTGTTTGCCGCAACAAGAAATCCGCCGTCCGTAGATGCGACGCGGAGCATTGCGAGCTGTATTCCATTTGCCTGCATCTTTACAGAGGCTTCCGTACCGAAGAGCTTGCGCGAGTCCAGCACTACCGCCGGTAGGAAACTGCCCTCAGTAAGGGAACAATCCATATACTTGCATGCCATTTCCAATGCGGCTTCGCCGCTCTTGAAGTAAAGCGGCACTACGCCATCGCTACCCGCGGACGATGATGTTGGTTTCTTGCGGCTCAGGAATCCGAGCATGGGTTGGTGCTCCTAACGAGGTCCTGATTTCAAAGTGCAGTGTATTCCTGCAGCCTATCCCGTGCTTTCCACATCAACACTGCCGCAAGAATCAGGATGAATCAACGGCTTGATCATCTTGCTGCAGCCTGATCCTGCAATCCACTCCCGCATCGTTTTGTCCGCAAGTCGGTTTTACGCGAACATCGCTATGCGAGGCACTGCAGTCAGTTCACCCAAACACCACCATGCTCTGCCGACTCAACGCCACCGCCTCGCCACCCGGCCCCCACAGCATCACACTCTGGTTGGTATAGCCATCGCGTGCAGCGATGAGGTCGGCGTCGACGCGCCAGTGGTCCATGCCGAGGTCGTCATAGCGGTCGCGCAGCAGTTCGATCATCCAGGTGAGTGAGCTGCCGGGGGTTGGCGCGGCGAACATCGACAGGGCGATCGGCGGGATGAAGTCGGCGAAGGCGAGCACGTGGGTTTCGTCGACTGGGCCTTCGTCGCGCAATGAAAGCCGCAGCACGCTTTCGCGCTGATGGCCGCCGCTGAATGGCAGGTCGCCGCGCAGCCAGCGTGCGCCGAAATGCTGGGTGAAGGCGGGCATGCGGCCTTCGACGTAGCGAAGTTCCGGAGCTGTTGTCGTGCTTGTCACCGGCGGCTGCACCGGCTGGAAATCCAGTATCGACGGTCGCGCCTTGCCGAACACGCCGACCAGCTGGCACAGCGTCTGATCGCCATCGCACAGGCTGGCCTCGACCTGGATCACGCTGCGACCTTCGCGCATGCACCGCGCGCGGATGCCCACCGTGCCGGCCGGCACCGGCGCCACGAAGGTGGTCTGCAGGCTGCGCAGCGGCATGTCCGCCGGCACCAGTTCGCGCATCGCGCGCAGGGCGAGTGCCGCCTGCAGTCCACCGAAGGCACTGCGCCCCTGCAGCCAGTCCTCGCTCACCGTGGCTTGCCAGCCATCACCGTGGCGCGTGACCGTCTGCATCGCTTCGGAAAATCGCATGGGTTGCGCCTGCGCGGGAGGAATGGCTTTCGATGATGCCAGCGCAACGCGTCGAATGCCTGCATGCCTATACTCGACACCTCGACTCTGGACGGAACGCGCCATGGCCTTCCTGCAGGATCCACCGCAACTGCCGCGCCCGTATCGCAGCGACCGCTCACTGCTGGCCTTGCTCGATCGCGCGCTGCCGGCCGATCGGCGTGGGGCGCTGGATGTCGATCTGGATGCGCTGGGTGACTATGCGCAGATGGCATGGCAGCGCGCGTGCACGACGACGCGGCGCAAGCCGGTGCTGACCCAGTGGGACGCGTGGGGGCGCCGCGTCGATCGTATCGAGCTGACTACGGCCTGGCAGGAAGGTCCGCAGCTAACCACTCGCCACGCGGTACTCGCCGCCGGCCACACGGACAGCGAACATGCGCGGCTGGAAGAGTTCGC
Source organism: Rhodanobacter sp. (assembly GCA_041690935.1). Lineage (GTDB taxonomy): Bacteria > Pseudomonadota > Gammaproteobacteria > Xanthomonadales > Rhodanobacteraceae > Rhodanobacter. The sequence continues at coordinate 4,821 of JBEPVP010000175.1, read as the reverse complement.
CCGCGTCTACCTGTATCACCTCGCCAGCGAGTTCTATACCTGCCCGCTGGCGATGACCGACGGCGCCGCCACCGCGATCAAGGCGTCCGGCAACCGCCAGCTGATCGAACGCGCGCTGCCGCGTTTCCTCAGCCGTGACGCATCGACCTTCTGGCTCAGCGGACAATGGATGACCGAGACCACCGGCGGCTCCGACGTGGGCAACACCGAAACCATCGCGCGGCAGGACGCCGACGGGCAGTGGCGGTTGTACGGCCGCAAGTGGTTCAGTGCGGCCGTGGTCGGCGAGGCGGCGCTGGCGCTGGCACGACCGGAAGGCGCGGGCCACGGCACCGCGGCGCTGGCATTGTTTTACGTGGAGACGATGGACGGCGCGCAGCGCAAACCGGAACTGGTCATCGACCGGCTGAAGGAAAAGCTCGGCACGCAGGAACTGCCCACCGCGGAAATCCATCTGGACGGCCTGCCCGCGTGGCCGCTGGGCGAACTGGCCCACGGCGTGCGCCAGGTGGCGCCGATGCTCAACGTCACCCGCACCTGGAATGCGATCTGCGCGATCGCCAGCATGGCGCGAGCGATCAGTCTGGCGCGCGACTTCGCCACGCGGCGGCGGGCGTTTGGACGTCTATTGATCGAACAGCCGCTGCATGCGCAGACGCTGGCCGACATGCAGGCGCAGTTCGAGGGCGCGTTTGCGCTGGCGTTCGAGGTCGCGCATCTGCTCGGTCGCGTCGAGCACGGCACAGCGGCGCCGTACGAAGCCGCGCTGCTGCGCCTGCTCACCCCACTGGCCAAGCTGTGGACCGGCAAGCTCGCGGTGCAGCTCTGCTCGGAAGCGCTGGAGTGTTTCGGCGGCGCCGGCTACATCGAGGACACCGGCCTGCCACAACTGCTGCGCGACGCGCAGGTGTATGCGATCTGGGAGGGCACGACGAATGTGCTGTCGCTGGACAGTCTGCGCGCGCTGGCGGGCGAGAGTTTCGATGCATTACGCATGGCGACCGCCACCTGGCTGGATGGTAACGACGACATGCATGCGGCCAGCGCGATCCGGCAGACGCTGGATGCCGCCGCACGCTGGCTCGATCAGCATGCCGCCGCGCGTGACACGCTGGAAGCTGGCGCCCGCGGCCTCGCGTTTACGCTGGCGCGTTGTGCGGCGGCGGCATTGCTGGCACGCCAGGCGACGTGGTCGAGTCGTCATGGCGATCCGCGGCCGGCCGCGGCACTGCATCGCTTCGTCGGCCGCGGGCTCGATCGGCTGGTCACGCCGGATGCGGACAACACCGCGCTGCTGCTGAGCTAGCGCGTACCCGTAGGGCGGGCACCGCCCCACGAAGCTGCTGGGCCCCTGCGGAAAACGGGGCCGCAACCCGCGCCATGTCAGCACGGGCTAAAATGCCGTGACTCCCTCCTCGGCCGACCAGCATGCAGCATCTGACCATCGTCACCACCGGCGGCACCATCGACAAGATCTACTTCGATGACAAGTCGGACTACAAGATCGGTGCGCCGCAGATCGGCGAGATCCTCGGCCAGCTCGGCGTAGCGTTCCAGTTCGACGTGATCCCGATCCTGCGCAAGGACAGCCTGCACATGGGCGCCGAGGATCGCGCGCTGGTGCGCTCGACGATCGAGGCGCAGCCGCATCGCCATGTCTTGATCACCCACGGCACCGACACGATGGTCGAGACCGCGCGCGAACTGGCCGGTATCGAGGGCAAGGTGATCGTGCTGACCGGCGCGTTGAACCCGGCGCGCTTCCAGGGTTCGGACGCGGTGTTCAATATCGGTTGCGCGGTGGCGGCGGTGCAAACCTTGCCCGACGGGGTCTACATCACCATGAACGGGCGCGTTTGGGATCCGGCAAAAGTGCGCAAGAACCGCGACGCCAACCGCTTCGAGGAAGCCGCAGGCTCACCTCGGTAACCCCACGTCGCGCGCAAAAGAACGGGCCCGGTCGATCCGACCGGGCCCGCGTTGTTTTGACGACACGTTTGAAAAAAGCAGGTCATCCCTGACCCGCTTCGGGGCTTACCAGGTGGCCTTCAGCGACACGCCGGAGAATGCCGTGTAACCACGCAGCTTGATGTAGTACGTGGCTGCTGCGGGCGAGGTGAACGTGCAGGTTTCCGTGTTGCCGGTCACGTATGGACGGCAGTCGTAGCTGGTGGTGGTCGGCGCGGAGCCCTTCTTGACGTACATGTCCGCGTCGCCCGTGCCACCCGAGCTGGCAATGGTCAGCTTGGTGCTGCCGGCCGGGAGCACCACGGTGTAGCTCAGTTCCTGACCTGCGGCACCGGCCTGACCGGTTACCGCCACGCCATTCTGCAAACCACCGCCACCGCCGCCGCCGCCAACGGTGTAGGAAGCCTTGACCGTGAGGCCGGTGTACGCCGCATAGGCATGTGCCTTGATGTAGTACTTGCCGGCGGCCGGCGCGGCCACGGTGCAGCTCTCGGCATTGCCGGTCTTGTACGGACGGCAGTCATAAGTGCTGGTGGTCGGCGCGGAACCGAACTTGGTGTACAGGTCGGCATCGCCGGTACCGCCGGAGATCGACATCACCAGGTTGGTGGCGCCGGTGGGAACGGTGATGTAGTAGTCGGTGTCTGCACCCGTAGCGGCCGACACACCGCTGACGCCCACATTGTTTTGCAGCTGGGTGGTGGTGCCACCGCCGCCGCCCGTCCCCGCGCAGGTCACGCCGACACCGGTGAACGCCGTGATCACGTCGTTCGCGTTGTAGCCCAGATCGGTCGCTGCCGATTCCACGCCGCAGGCGCCGGTGTTGAAGGTCGAGGTTGCCGTCCAGTACGACTTGTTCGCCAGTGCGTAAACCTGGAACGCCTTCTTGACATCCCAGCCGCTGGTCTTGGCCAGCAGGCAGAACGACTTGTTGTAGACGCCACTGGTGTAATGCACGTCCATGCTGGAGGTGTAGTTTGCCGCGTTGTCGATCGAGCCGCCGTCCTGCGGCGGGTTGCACATGTAGCGCAGTGCATCGCCGATGCCGGCGCTGGTCTTGACGATGTCGCGACCGACCAGGAAATCCGCCACGCCACGATCGTAGTACTCGGCCGCTTCACCGGCGATGTCCGAGTAGGCCTCGTTCATGCCGCCGGACTGGCCGGTGTACTGCAGGCCCGAGTTCTGCTCGGTGTAACCGTGGCTGATCTCGTGGCTGGTCACGTCCAGCGACACCAGCGGGTAAAACGTGCTGGCACCGTCACCGAAGTTCATCGCGGTGCCGTCCCAGAACGCGTTCTCGTAGTTGCTCTTGTAGTGCACGTTCATGCGCAGCTGAATGCTCAACGGTGGCGCGCCGGTGTAGGCGGTATACATGTCGTGCACGACGCCACCGAAATGATGCGCGTCATTGACCGGCGAATAAGCGCCGTTGATGGCATCCGTGTCGCTGTTCGGACAGGTGAAGCTGACCACCGAACCACCGCTGGTGGCGTGGTTGAGGTTGTAGGTCTTGACGTTGGTGTTGACCAGCGTGCAGGTACTGCCCGACTGGGTCACATCGAGTGCGGCATAGTCGGTGCCGTAGATGTATTTGCCGGTCTTGGTGTTGCCGCCCGGACCGGTGGCCGATGCGTCGGTCAGGCCATCCCAGCTCTGGATCACCGCGCCGGTATTGGCGTCGATGATGGCGGTGGGTCGGGTCGGGTTGGTGCTGTTGACGAAATACGAAGTGCGATAGACCAGCCGGGCCGGGCCGTTTTCCTGCGGATACACGAACAGGTCGGTCTGCTGGTTGCTCAGCGTGGCACCGCCGATCAGCGTGGTATGCACGTGCGCCTGCAGGGCCGCCAGCGCCTTGGCCGGAGTCAACTTGGGGGCGACCGAGGCAAGGTCGAGCTGCGCGCTCTGCATCAGCTCACCGGTGGCACGCAGCGCATTGCCTTGCGCGTCCTGCACCACGGCGATGCTGCGGCCGTAAACCGGCACGCCACGGAACATCTGCTGCTGGCGCACGACGTGATGACCACCGGCGATGGCCACCGAGCTGCGTGGCACCAGTGACATGTTCTGACCAAGGTTCAAATGGGCGGCCAGCGAACTGGCGGGTATCGCACCGAGATTCTGTGCGTGCAGGGTCTGTGTGGTGGCGGCAGTCGCCACCGACGCGGTGGCCATGCCAATGGCGGCAACCAGCAGTTTCAGACGGAAATGGTTGGGCATTTAAAAAAACTCCTAGACAATATTTCAGGACAAACGGGCCCGATGCGGCCACGTAGACCTCATGCAAGAATTGCCGTGCAGGACACGGCCCCTGTGTGGTTTGCTGTCTAGCGATCCCAAAATACGCCCAGTTCGGCTGCCTTCCCCCTGGCAATCCCTGCAAGGGCAGCGCGTGGACGCGTAACTGCAAAACGGCAACGGCGCCGCTAAGGAATCATCCGTCAACCTCCCCGATGACGAATCCAGATACGTTATTCCCTGCGTTGAACTGTAACCATCTGATTTTTTCCTACACCGGGTGATGCTGGTCACAGCACGCAGCATCCGCTCCTCACAAACGTGAACAGCTGGCGGACCATGTTGGTTGTTGCGCAGTCGCATCGTGGCGGTGCAGAAGCGGGCACGTCAGTCGCTCACGCCAGACATGGATCCGCGCGACCGCCGCGGCGCTGCCCCGTAAAAATTGCAGAAATCGGTATTGATGTAGCGCCGGTGCGGCGAACTCAGAGCACGTAAATTTTCCCCGTTCTCCCTGAGCGTAGGCCGCAAGGCCGAAGTCGAAGGGCCTTGCGGGAACGCTTCGACTTCCTCGCTCCCCAAAGCCACGGCCATCCATGGCCGTTCTCCGCG
>JBEPVP010000174.1:0-7517 GCA_041690935.1 Rhodanobacter sp. | reverse complement strand
GGGGTCGCATTTTGCAGTTGAATCCGTCCACGATCATTGTGCATACCGCCACACACGTTGCCGGCTGACCGCGACGCGGGTGGGTACCGACCACAAATGGAACTGATAACGGAGTACACCATCCCATGGCTATTCATTCTGCTATCCGCGCCACGGCGAAACTTGCCACCGGATTTCCCGGTGTCCGGCACATGCTTGAATCACGCTACGAGCGTCGTTTTCATGCCCATGTTTCGCTGTTGAAAAACCTGTATCGCGGCGTATTCGACAGTTTCGCCGACGCCCAGGCCAGTGCGCCGCCGATGCGCCCTCAGGGTTATGACAATTCAGCTTCGGCTGAGCTCTATCGGGAACGCACTCGCCGCGTCTATCTCAACGACTATCCCATGATGTTGTGGTTGTCCAAGTTGTTCGACGCCGGCAACACCTCGGTATTCGACCTGGGCGGTCACATTGGCATTGCCTACTACGCCTATCAGCGCTATCTCCACTATCCGGATGCGATCCGCTGGCGCGTGCTCGATGTGCCAGCGGTGAACGCTGCTGGTGCAACCTGGGCAGAGACACATGACACGCGGCGGCGACTGACGTTCACCGAGCGTCGCGCGGACGCCGATGGTGCCGACATCTTGTTCGCCGCAGGATCATTGCAGTATCTGGACTACACACTCGCCGATTTGCTGGGCGAGCTGCAGCGCCCGCCGGCTCATCTGATCCTGAACTCCGTACCTATTCACATGAGCGCATCGTATTTCACGGTGCAGAACATGGGCGCGACCTGTTGTCCGTACCGGATCACGGCCGAACGTGAATTTGTCGACGGCCTGAAGGCGCTGGGTTATTCGCTGCAGGATCGCTGGGAAAATGTGGATCGGCGCTGCGATATTCCGTTCCATCCCACCCATTCGCTGGATCGCTATTTCGGGTTTTATTTCAGCCGTGACAGCTAGCGCACCTGGCGGGTCAGCGATCTGCAAAACGTCACGCGTCAAAAAACACCGTCTTCATCGTGCCTTGAAGTGGCCTGCGCGATCTTGGCCGCTCACTCGACAGGAGCCACCATGAAAAACGATGCCCCCAAAGACACCGATCTGCACCGATTGGGTGAATTCATCGCCGACATCGAGGTGGTGATGATGACCACCCGCGCTGCCGACGGCTCGCTGGTCAGTCGTCCGCTGCAGACGCTGAAGCTGGACGCGAACGGCGAGCTGATCTTCTTCACCGGCGCGGACAGTCACAAGGTCGACGAACTGACCGATGACAGCGAAGTGAACCTGGCCTACGCGCAGCAGTCCGATCGTCGCTACCTTTCGGTACGTGGCCGCGCGCGCATGGACCGGAATCCCGACACCATCCATGAGCTGTGGTCGCCAGCACAGCACATCTTCTTTCCCGGCGGCAAGGATGACCCGAATTTGATGGTGCTGCGGATACGCGTCCGCGACGCTTCGTACTGGGAATCGTCGGGCAATTTTGTCGAGCGCGCCGTTGATTTCGCGCGCGCCATGCTTAGCGAGAAACCGCACGACCTGGGCACCCACGGTCACCTCAAAGGTTGATCGCGCCGCGCTGACCGCAGCGCAAGCGTGCATGCATCCGGTTGCGGTGTGACGACCCCGGCTCAGCCGTGCGGTAGCTGCGAGAGCCGCTCGCGCAACGCATCGAGCTGCAGGTCGCCGGCCGCGCCGGGCGACGTGCGCGCGGCGAGACTGCCTTCAGGTGTCCTTCCCTCGCCCGCCGAAGCGGCGGCTTCCGCCGCTGCGCGGTAGGCGTCGCGAAACGGCACGCCGGCGGCAGCTTGCTCGATCGCCACGTCGGTGGCGTACATCGCCGGCTCGATCGCCGCGCGCATCGCCGCCTGGTTCCACTGCATGCGCGCGAGCAGATCCGGCACCAGCTCCAGCGCCGCCAGGCCGTGGCGGCAGCCATGGAACAGCGAGCCCTTGGAGAACTGCAGGTCGCGCTGGTAGCCGGACGGCAGCGACAGCAGCTGCTCGATCTCGGTGCGCGCCGCAGCGACGCTGGCGTAGCTGGCGCGCAGCAGCTCGATCACGTCGGGGTTGCGCTTGTTCGGCATGATCGAGCTGCCGGTGGTGTACTCGGCCGGCAGCTGGACGAAGTTGAATTCGGCGGTGGTGAACAGCGACAGATCCCACGCCAGCCGGCGCAGGTCGAGCAGCGCGCTGGCGATCGCCTCCAGCACGGCCATCTCGAACTTGCCGCGCGACAGCTGCGCATAGATCGGCGACACCTGCATGCGTGCGAAGCCCAGCGCCTCGGTGGTGTGCGCGCGATCCAGCTTGAGGTTGACGCCGTAACCGGCGGCGGTGCCCAGCGGGTTCGCGTCGATCCATGCGGACGTCTGCTGCGCGCGCCATGCATTGTCGATGAAGCCCTCGGCGAACCCGGCGAACCACATCGCGGTCGACGACACCACCGCGCGCTGCAGGTGGGTGTAGCCGGGCAGCGGCAACGCCGGCTGCGCCGCGCGATCCAGGCAAACCTGCGCGATGGCGCGGCAATGCGTCTGCAGCGTGGCCAGCTGCTCTTTCAGCCACAACCGCGTGGCAACCAGGATCTGGTCGTTGCGGCTGCGCCCGGTATGCACGCGGCGACCGGCATCGCCAAGCCGCTCGGTGAGCCGTGCCTCGATCGCCGAATGGCCGTCCTCGTAGCGATCATCCAGCACGAACTTGCCACTGCGGAAATCCCCGGCCAGCGCATCCAGTTCGCGTTTCAGCGCGGCGGCCTCGTCAGCGCTGACCACACCGATATGGGCGAGTCCTTCCACGTGCGCCTTGCTGGCGGTGATGTCGTGCAGGAAGAACTCTCTGTCCAGCAGCACGTCATCGCCGGCGAGGAACTGCATGATTTTCGCGTCGATCTGGATGCCGGATTTTTGCCAGAGGGACATGCGCCACAACCAGTCGATTCTCATGGCGCTGCTGCGCGAACCGAACGACACCGTGTTCCAGAAGACCCTGACGGTCAGCGACTGGTACTTTGGCAGCGACGACTGGGAGTACCCGCTGGGCCTGATCCAGATGTGCGCGCGATCGAACGAGGCGCAGATCCGCGGCGAGGCGCTGCCCTCGTGGCTGGAGTGGTTGCCGAAGATGCCATTCGAGCAGATGGCGCGGCACTCGATGGACTTCTGGCTGTCCAGCGAAGACCTGCCGCGTGCGGAAAACCGCATCCGCTACGACGGCGACAGGGTGATCCTCGAACTTACCGAGAACAACATGGAAGCGCACCATCGCCTGAAAGAGAAGCTCGAGCAGATGCTGGGCAAGGTTGCTGCCCATCCGGTACTACTGGAACGCAACCTTTATCTGGGCAAGAACATCCCGGTCGGCGGCACCGCGCATCGGGCGGGCACAGTGCGCTTCGGCACCGACCCGGCCAGCTCGGTGCTTGACCTCGATTGCAAGGCTCACGAACTCGACAACCTGTATGTCACCGACGCCAGTTTCTTCCCCTCGATCGGCGCGGTGAACCCTACCCTGACCATCATCGCCAATGCATTGCGCGTGGCGGACCGGATCAGGGCACGATTGGGTTGACGGAATCCATCTGGCGTCGTCGCTACGGCAGCAGCGCACCCTGTGCGCGAATGACCTTGATCATCCTGGCGCAGAGCAATCGCGCACACGGTGCGCTGCTGCCGCGAAGGCTCAGGTTGCGCGGCTCTCGGCATGCCGCACCTGCCCATCACCACGCAGCACGAAGCGCTCGATGGTCAGCGCCTCGGCGCCCATCGGGCCGTAGGAATGCAGGCGTGTGGTGGAGATGCCGATCTCGGCACCCAGACCCAGTTCGCCACCGTCGCTGAAACGCGAGGAGGTGTTGACCATCACCACCGCCGAACGCAGCGCATGGATGAAGCGGTCCGCCGTGGCCCCGTTCTCGGTGACGATCACTTCGGTGTGGTCGGAGCCATAACGGCGGATGTGGGCGATCGCCTCATCAAAGCTGTCGACGACGCCTAACGCCAGCTTGAGGCTGAGGAACTCGGCAGCGAAATCGTCGGAGCTGGCTGGCTGCATGTCGGGATACAGCGTTCGCGCGCGCTCGTCGCCAAACAGTTCCACGCCGCGCTGCTGCAGCGCTTTCGCCGCCCGGGGCAGGAAGGAAGCGGCCACATCGGCGTGCACCAGCAGGGTTTCCAGCGCGTTGCAGGCGGACGGCCGGGAGACCTTGCCGTCGATCAGGATATCGAGCGCCTTGTCGAGGTCGGCGCTGGCATCCACGTACAGATGGCAGACGCCCTTGTAGTGCTTGATCACCGGTACGCGGGCGTTTTCGGTGACGAAGCGGATCAGGCCTTCGCCGCCGCGCGGAATGATCAGGTCGACGATGCCGGACAGCTGCATCAGCTCCAGCATCGCCTCGCGGCTGAGGTCGTCCAGCAGCACCAGCGCATGTTCGGACAGGCCGGCCTCGCGCAGCGCGCCGCGCAGGCAGGCGGCGATCGCCTGGTTCGAGCGCACCGCCTCGGAGCCACCGCGCAGGATCACGCCGTTGCCCGCCTTGATGCACAGCGCGGCGGCATCCGCGGTGACGTTGGGGCGCGCCTCGTAGATCATGGCGATCACACCCAGCGGTACGCGCACGCGTTCGATGCTGAAGCCCTTGTCCGAACGCTCGCTGCGGGTCACCTGGCCGACCGGGTCGGGTAGTGCAGCAACCTGGCGCAAGGACTCGGCGATACCGCTCACCCGACTCTCGTCCAGTGCCAGGCGGTCGAGCATGGCCTCGCCGATGCCCTTCGCGCGCGCCGCCTGCATGTCCTCGGCATTGGCCGCCAGTATCGTCGCCATCTGCGCCTCCAGTGCATCCGCCATCAAGCGCAGCAAGGCGTTCTTGCGGTCGGTGGAAAGCTCGGCGATCTGGATGGCGGCCTGTTGGCACAAAAGCGCGGAATCGCGCACGGATCCATTCATGGGGTGACTCCAATTTCGGTGGTGATGACCATGTCATCGCGGTGCACGATGTTTTCGCCGTAGCTGTAACCGAGCCGCTGCTTGATGTCGCGGGTGTGGCTACCCGCGATCTGATTGATCTCGGCCGCACCGTACTGGGTGATCCCGCGCGCGGCCACATAAGGCTCGCCGGCCGGACTGTCGCCGACGATCTCGACCATATCGCCGCGCTGGAACTCGCCGACCGCGTCGATGATGCCCTTGGGTAGCAGCTAGGCGGCCTCTTCGCCGATTGCCCGCGCCGCGCCGGCATCCACATGAACGCCCGGGCACGGCCGGCACGTGCAGCAGCCAGTATTTGCGCGCCTGCAGGCGGGTGGCGGTGGTGCGCAGCAGGGTGCCATGCAGCAGGTCGCGCGCCAGCAGACTGACCACCTCGCCATCGCGACCGTTGAACAGGATCGTCTGGATACCGGCCGCAGCGGCCTTCTCCGTCGCCTCCAGCTTGGTGCGCATACCGCCGGTACCCACGCTGCTACCCGCGGCGCCAGCCACGGTCATGATCTCGGCAGTGAGTTCATGCACTTCGTCGATCGGTTCGGCATCGGGGTTGCTGCGTGGGTCGGCGGTGTACAGGCCGTCGATATCAGTGGCGATCAGCAGCATGTCGGCATCGATCAGGGCGGCAACGATCGCGGCCAGGTTGTCGTTGTCGCCGAGGGTGAGTTCGTCCACCGCCACGGTGTCGTTCTCGTTCACCACCGGCAGGACGCTGTAACGCAACAGCTCACTCAGGGTGGCACGTGCATTGAGATAGCGCCGACGGTTGCGCAGGTCGTCATGAGTCAGCAGCACCTGCGCCAGCGGGCGGTCGAACAGACGCTGCCACAAGGCTACGGTCTGCGTCTGGCCCAGGGCGGCCATGGCCTGGCGCGCGGCATTGCTGGTGTCTTCCGGAGAATGGTCCTGCAGCAGCATGGGTCCGGCGGCGACCGCGCCGGACGAGACCAGCACAATCTCGCGACCGGAGGCCTGACAGGACGCGATGAACTGCGCGAGTCCCAGCGCGTAACGGGTACTGAGTCCGCCGCTGTCGGCGGCAAGCAGGCTGCTGCCGACCTTCAGGACGGCTCGCCGCCATGGCGGCACGGTTTGCTGGCGAAACTTTCTGAGCTGGGTCATTGTCCTCTGACGTGGTCTACGAGGATGGCTTATCCATCGAAACGTGGCGGCGCCGGCCTGGAAATTCAAGCAACGACCCAGTCTGGACCGAATGCGCGAGCCATGGGCAACGGATTCAGACCGTAGCCGGTGCACCGGAAGCGGATTGGCCGGGCACGGTCGCCAGATCGTCGCGATGCACGACTTCGGCACCGTGACTGTAGCCGAGCACCGTTTCGATTTCGCGACTGTGTCGCCCGACCAGTCGTCGTACTTCTGCCACCGCATACTGGCTGAGGCCTCGCGCCACGGCGCGGTCGGCCTCGTCCACGATCTCCACCAGGTCGCCGCGCTGGAACTCGCCATCGGCACCGAGGATGCCGCCGGGCAACAGCGAAGCACGACCTCCCTCGAGCGCGCGAGCCGCACCTAGGTCGATGCGGATGCGTCCGCTGGCCGGCGGGGCGTGGCGCAACCAGTATTTGCGTGCCTGCAGGCGGGTGCCGGGGGCGCACACCAGGGTGCCGTGCAACCATCCCTGCGCCAGCGCCTGCACGGTGGCCGTATTGCGGCCGTCGAACAGTGCCGTGGGAATACCCGCCGCACCGGCCTTCTCCGCCGCCTCCAGCTTGGTACGCATGCCACCGGTACCGACCGTGCTGCCGCTGCCGCCGGCCATCGCCATCACTGCCGGCGAAATCGCCTCGACCCGGGCAATCCGTGCCGCCGCCGGATCGCGGCGCGGATCGGCGGCGTAGAGTGCGGCCACATCGGACGCGATCAGCAACAGGTCGGCGTCGATCAGCGCGGCCACGATCGCGGCGAGATTGTCGTTGTCACCGAGCTTCAGCTCATCCACGGCGACGGTGTCGTTCTCGTTCACCACCGGCAGCACGTCCAGCGCCAGCAGCCCGCTGAGCGTGGCGCGCGCATTGAGATAGCGGCGGCGGTTGCGCAGGTCGTCGTGGGTCAGCAGCACCTGCGCCACCGGCCGCGACGACAGCGACTGCCAAAGCGCGATCATCGGCGCCTGGCCCAGCGCCGCCAGTGCCTGCCGTGCGGCCAGGTCGCGGCCAACCGTCTCGCGTGCATGCAGCAGGGCGCGCCCCGCGGCCACCGCGCCGGAAGACACCAGCACCACCTGCCGCCCATCGGCATGGCTGGTCGCGATGAACGTGGCCAGCGCCTCGGCATGCCGAGGCGTCAGCCCGCCACCATCGGCCGCCAGCAGATTGCTGCCGACCTTGAGCACGGCGCGCCGCCACGATGGCAGCACCTGTGCAGCGATATGCTCATGGACACCCATCTGTCGGTCCGGTCAGACGTCCAATTGATCGAGGCGCTGGCGCAACTCGTCCAGCCGCAGGTCGTGCCCGGCGCCGGGCGACGTGCGCGCGGCGAGACTGCCTTCAGGTGTCCTTCCCTCGCCCG
>JBEPVP010000173.1:0-7542 GCA_041690935.1 Rhodanobacter sp. | reverse complement strand
CGCCTGGCCGCTGAAACGGTCAGCCGCGTGCTCAGCCGCTTCCGTGTGCAGAAACTCATCCAGATCGAAGGCCGCGAGTTGCAGGTGCTGGATCCGAAAGGCCTGCGCGCGATTGGGCAGGCGTTGTTGCCGGAGTGATGCGGTGGTGCGATGGTTGGGCGTCGGTCACGTAGTCCCGCCGCCTGCTAGTGCTGCATCAGGACCGGGATATCCGCCTCTTCCAGTACGCGCCGGGTGGCGCCGCCAAACACACGCTCGCGCATCGGCGAGTGACCGTAGGCGCCCATCACCAGCAGGTCGACCTGCGCGTTGCGCGCTTCCTTCAGCAGGATATTGCCGGCGAGGTCGGACGAGGCGCGGATGTATTGCGGTTTGGCGGTGACGTGGTGGCGCAGCAGATAGACGAACGGATCGAAATGCGGCAGGCGGCCGCCGGCGTCGTTCGAGCTGCGCACGTCGCCATCGATCAGCGTCACCTGTTTGGCCATCCGCAGAAACGGCAGCGCGGCATGGATCGCGCGGATCGATTCGATGCTGCCGTTGCAGCCGATCACGACATGCTCGAAGCGGATTTCCCGGTTCCAGCGTGGAGGCAGGACCAGGCACGGTCGCTCGCAGCCCAGGATCGCCTCGCCGAGGATATCGAGCAGCCCGGACACTTCGACGATATCCCGTTCGATCACCGCCAGGTCATGCCAGGCGCTGAGATGCCGCAGCGTCGGGGCCACGCCCGCGCTGCTGACCGCCCACGATGCTTCGCGCACGCCCGATTGCCGCGCGAGCGCGCCGAACTCGGCGTACGCATCGGCATCATCGGCACGTGGTGCCACCAGCAGGTCCCGCACCGTGGGTTCGTCATCGGCATCGCGCAGCATCCGCGCCGAGGGGTCGATGAAGCATCCGGTCAGGTTGCTGCCCCAGTGCGCGGCGATCGAGATGCCCGCCACGGCGGCGGGGCTCCACGGGCTGGTCGAGGTCACCAGGGCCAATACGTCGCCCGGGCGCGCCATCGGCGCCATCGTATCGGCGTCGGCGGTTTCGGTTCTTTCGGTGTACACGGACATGGCGGATATTCCGACAAGCGCTGCGATGGATCAGAGATCCAGCGTGTGGACGACCTGAGTGGAATCCTCCGGATCGAGTCGACGACGGAAGCCCAGATAGCTGGCGAGATCACGCATCGCTTCGTTGTCGGCGGCGTCGAGCGAGATCATATGCTGGTAGCCATTCCGCCGCGCGAGGTCGATCAGGTGCCGCATCAGCAGCACGCCGAGGCCGCGCTGGCGCCAGTCATCGGCCACCGTCACCGCGCATTCGCAATGGCCTTTCTGGTCGGTGGCGCTGTAGCGGCTGACGCCGACTTCGCGCAACTTGCCGTTGTCGTGCGCCAACGCGACGAACGCCATCCGGTGTTCGTAATCGACATCCATCAACTGGTCGATCAGGGCCGGGCTGGCATCCTTGAACGCGCCCATGAAACGGAACCGGCGCGAATCCGGCGAGAGCCGGCGGATGAAATCCTCCTCGCGTTCGCGATCCTCTTCCCGCAGCGGCCGGATCAGCACGCGGGTGCCATCGCCGAGGGATTCGATCCAGTGCGAGCCATCCAGCTTTTCGAAGTGGCTGGCAGAGGCGTCTTCGGCGCCGACCTGATGTGGATGGGTGGACATGGTGCTGTCTCCGGCGGGTGATCGTGCGGCTCCGATGCCCGGCGGGCGGGCATGGCGACTTGGCTTCCTTGCACGATCCCTTTGTACGCCGGTGCGGACGGCTGTCAGTTGACCTCCGTCAACTGACCAGCACATCGCACCGGTGCGCGCGGCGTGATGCGAAGGTGAGACGACCGGGTGCAGTGCGTTGTCCGGCGAAGGTCAGCCGGCATCCTTTCGCTTTGCTGCGGCGTTGCCGCCCTCGCTGCGGCAGAGGCTGGTCAGCAGATCAGGGCGCAGAATGCGGACCGATTTGCGATTGACTTCGAGGACGCCCATTTCCTCCATGCGCGAAAACAGCCGGCTCACCGTTTCCACCACCAGGCCGAGATAGTTGGCGATGTCGTAGCGCGACATCGACAGGGTGAGCGTGGTGCTGTCGCGCTGCAGGCGCTGGTAGCGGTCCGCCAGGCTCTTGAGAAAGGTGGCCAGCTGTTCCTGCGCCTGCTGCCTGCCCATCATCATCAAGTGCCGGTGCTCCTCCACCACTTCGCGGCTGATCACCCGCATCAGTTGCCGATGCAGCGCGGGGACCTCGCTGGTGACCTGCTGCAGCTTGGCATACGGCAGTTCGCAGATGCTGGAGCGTTCCAGCGCCTCGGCCTGGCTGACATGCTGGTTCGACGCCAGCGCATCGAAGCCAATGATCTCGCCCGGCAAGTGGAACGCCAGGATCTGCATGTCGCCTGCCTCGTTCTGCACGAAGCTTTTCAGCGAGCCCGAGCGCACCACGTAGAGCGCATCGAACCTGTCGCCATCGCGGTACAGCACATTGCCGCGATCCAGCGATCGCTTGTCCTTGACCGTCGCGTCCAGCCGGTTCAGGTCATCGGCGCCGATACCGGCCGGCAGGCACAGTTCCTGCAGCGCGCAGGAGCTGCAACTGCGGCGTAGCTGGCTGAGATCGAGCACAGTGGCGGTGGATTCCATCGACGCGTCTCGCACTCATGGGAACCATCGACGATGGCGGTTCTCCATCCCGAACGGTAACACGGTGGCATGAGGCCCAGGTGAAGGTGCTGCTGCTGTGGCGAAACGTCGCAAATGGGGCGCTGGCGCCGCCTCTGCGCACCCGGCGATGAACGCGTGACGCGAGAGTGATCCAGCGCGAACTTGACCAGGCTCACGTCGGTCGCGCCCGCGTGGGCGCACGCTCCCGCCACATGGAATGCCGGCACCGTCTCGCCACCGATTCCGGCGCGACCAGCCCGTGACTGCAACCCCATCGCCGAGGATTGCCATGAACTGGGACAACGCCACGGACCGCTACGGCTCGCTGTCGATAGCCATGCACTGGCTGAGGCTGTTGCTGATCGCCGTGCTCGCGCTGGTGCGCATGCTGCCGTCGCGGGGCCAGCCGGCATGAGCGGTGGCAGTCAGTCGATCCTGATCGGCTCGTGCAGCCCCGGCAGCTGGCAGGCGATGCCGCGCGCGGCGAGGCAGTCGTGCATCGCCTGCATGCCGCGTTCGTACTCGCCGTGCACCAACAGCACCTTGCGTCGCGGTGCATTGCCCAGCCACGCCAGCAGCGACGGTTGATCGGCGTGTGCGGAGAAGCCGTTGATCGTCCATATCTGCGCGCGCACTGCAATGTCCTCGCCGAAGATGTGTACTGTTGCGGCGCCGTCGACGATCCGCCGCGCCAGCTTGCGCGCGTTGGCGGACTTCGGCCAGCACGCGTTCGGCACTGGCGATGGCGCGCTCGGCGTACATCGTTTCATTGGCCTGGGTGATCGCCGCGAAATAGGTCGCGGTCGGAAACGATGGCAGCACGTGCAACGCATGGACGCGGGCGCCCAGGCCGACGGCCAGCGCGATACCGGTGTCGACCGCACGCAGCGAAAGCTCGGAACCGTCGACCGGCAACAGGATGTGCTTGAACATGGATGACTCCTCGGGTGGATCGCCATGGCGCCGCCAACACGGACGTTGCAGGCAGCGGCAACTCAGTGGCAGACCAGCACGGGGATCTCGCTTTCCAGCAACACCTTGTGCACCTCGCTGCCCAGCAGCAGCCGGGTGATGCCACGCCAGCCGTGCGACGCCATCACTGCCAGATCGCAGTGCTGCTCGCGTGCCGCCCTGTTGATGGCCTCGTGCGGGCGGTCATCGAATACGTAACCGGTGGAGCATGCGATGCCGGCCTCTTCGGCCATGTGCTGCATCTCGGCAAGGTAGCGCTCGGCGCGCACGGTGGCGTCCTGGGTGTAAGTGATCTCGGTGGCCGCCAGCATCTCGGCCATGTACGCAATGGTGTGGTATGGCGCCACCACATGCAGCGCATACACCCGCGCGCCGCAGGTCTTGGCCAGCTCGATGCCGAGCTTTGCCGCACGCAGCGACAGGTCGGAGCCGTCGGTAGGCAGAAGGATGTGCTTGAACATGGCGGACTCCTCGGTGGGGATGGATCGTCAGCGGCAGGTATAGCCGCCATCGATGACCAGCTCGCTGCCGGTCATGAACTTCGCTTCGTCGGAGGCGAGATAGACCACGCCCCAGGCGATGTCGTCCGGCTCGCCCATGTGGCCGAGCGGATGCAGCGCATCGACGTCGCGACGGTGCTGCTGCGGATCGCCGCCCATCGCGGCGAGATGCTGTTCCACCAGCGGCGTCCAGATGAAACCGGGGTGGATCGAGTTGACCCGGATGCGGTCGGCCGCATAGATCAGCGCGTCGGTCTTGCTCATCAGCCGCACCGCGCCCTTGGATGCGTGGTACGGAGGCAGGTCCGCCGCGCCGACCAGGCCGTAGATCGACGACAGGTTGATGATGCTCCCACCGCCGGCCGCGCGCAGCGGGGCGATCGCGTGCTTGGTGCAGAAGAACACGCCTTTCACGTTGACCGCCTGGACCCGGTCCCATTCCGCCTCGGTGAGCTCGTGCGTTGGCTTGTTTGGCCCGGCAATGCCGGCGTTGTTGACCAGGACGTCCAGACGTCCAAACGCTGCCACGGTACCGGCGATCGCCGCCGCCACCTCGGCCTCCACCGACACGTCGGCGTGGAAGTAGCGCGCGCCCTCGCCGAACTGATCGGCCAGCTGCCGGCCCGGCCCATCGTGCAGGTCGACGATGGCAACCCTTGCGCCCGCTTCCACCAGCCGCGCCACGCAGGCCGCGCCGATGCCCACGGCGCCCCCGGTTACCAGCGCCACCTTGCCATCGAGCCTGCCCATGAGCATGCCTCCGCAATTAATGTCCACAGCGTGCGCGAGCCGGTGCGGGGCGCTGTTGACCAGGGTCAATTGAACGGCAGGTCGGCGTGGTGTGCGCCCGCGGTTTTGCGCGCATCCCTGTCGGGCGCTGTGGCGGGTGGCGTCTGATGCAGGTCATGGCCGCAGCCATCCCCAACCTGCCACCATGCCGAATCATTCTCATTCGGGTGGCCGTCATCATGGCTGAACCTTCCTCTTCGACCTCCACGTCCAAGCCCGCCACCTTCGCCGAACTCCCGGCCTTGCTCGCCTCCGCACCGCATCGCCTGCTGTTCCTCGCCGGCTCCGTCGCGGTGTTGCTCAGCATGGCGTGGTGGGCGGTGGAGTTGACGTGGATGCGGTTCGGCTTGGGCGGCTGGCCGCAGCCGTCGGTGCCGCCGGGGTGGGCGCATGCGATGTTGATTCAGTACGGCATGTTTCCGCTTTTCATGTTCGGTTTTCTGTTGACGGTGTTTCCGCGCTGGTTGAACCGGCCATCGTTGCCGCGCTCGCGTTATGTGCCGGTGGCGGGCTGCGTGTTCGGCGGTTATGTGCTGGCGAATGTGGGGCTGCTGGATCTGCCGTGGCTGCTCCGGCTCGGTTTTGCGGTGATGCTGGTGGGCTATCTGATTGGCACCTGGACGCTGGCGTCGGTGCTGCGTGCATCGACCGATCGCAACGATCACGCGCGCTCGTGCGTGCTGGCGATGGGGCTGGGTGCGCTGGGTCTGATCGCGTTTCTGGTTTTTCTGTTCGGCGGCCCGGCGGAGTGCGGGATGCTGGCGGTGAAGCTGGGCACGTTCGGTCTGCTGTTGCCGATCTTTTTCACGGTGACGCACCGCATGCTGCCGTTCTTCAGCGGCGGCATGCTGAAAGGTTACAAGGTGATCCGGCCGCGCTGGAGCCTGCCGCTGGTGTGGGTGTTGCTGCTGGCGCATCTGCTGCTGGACTGGCGCGGCGCGCTGGGCTGGCTGTGGCTGGTGGATGTGCCGCTGGCGCTGGTGTTCGGCTGGCATGCGCTGGCGTGGCAGCCGTGGAAGGCGATGCGGCCGGGCGTGCTGGCGGTGCTGCATCTGGCGTTTGCGTGGCTGCCGCTGGCGTTCGTGCTGTACGCGATCCAGGACGTGATCTACGCGACCAGCGGTACGCTGGTGCTGGGGCGGGCGCCGCTGCATGCGCTGGCGATCGGCTACTTCGGCTCGATGTTGGTGGCGATGGTGACGCGGGTGACGCAAGGTCACTCGGGCCGACCGATGCAGATGGGCGCGGTGCCATGGCTGTGCTTCGCGCTGTTGCAACTGGTGGTGCTGCTGCGCATCCGCGCCGAGCTGGGCGGCGACATGTATCTGTGGCTGGTGGTGGCGGCCTACAGCTGGCTGCTGGCGTTTTTGCCGTGGGTAGTGCGCTCGGCGTGGATCTATCTGACCCCGCGCGTGGACGGCAAGCCGGGCTGAGGTGACGGGGCCGTCCTGCCACCTGTGGCAGCTTGACGCATGAAGAGCCAGACGTTGCCGGACATGACCCAGATCAAGTGGGCAAACCGGCGGTCTTTTAGGCTGCTGTCAGGTTCCCAGGGAGAAGGTTCATGTCACGTCTGCTATCCGTTTTTACCGTCGCCAGCCTGCTGGCGCTGGCGGCCTGTTCGGGCAAACCCGGGCCCACGCCCATCGGGCAGGCCGCGGCCAGTTCGTTCGCACTGAGCACCGACAAGGGCGACTTCGGCCCGCCGCAGGGTGAGCCGATCCATGCGGTGCTCGGCATTCCGCCGAACGTGCCGCCACCGATCCATCGCAACTACCCGGCCAAGGTGATCGTGGAGCTGGAGGTGATCGAGAAGGAGATGCCGATTTCAGAAGGCGTCACCTATACCTACTGGACCTTTGGCGGCACCACGCCGGGCAGTTTCATCCGCGTGCGCCAGGGCGACACGGTCGAGTTCCACCTGAAGAATTCACCCAACAACAAGATGCCGCACAACATCGATATGCATGGCGTCACCGGTCCGGGCGGCGGGGCGGCGTCCAGCTTCACCGCGCCGGGACATGAGTCGCAGTTCACCTTCAAGGCGCTCAACCAGGGCATCTACGTCTACCACTGCGCCACCGCGCCGGTCGGCATGCACATCGCCAACGGCATGTACGGATTGATGCTGGTCGAGCCACCCGAGGGCCTGCCCAAGGTCGATCACGAGTACTACGTGATGCAGGGGGATTTCTACACCACTGGCAAGTATCGCGAGAAGGGCCACCAGCCGTTCGACATGGAGAAGGCGATCGACGAGCGGCCGACCTACGTGCTGTTCAACGGCCACGAAGGTTCGCTCACCGGCGACAACGCGCTGACCGCCAAGGTGGGTGAGACGGTGCGCCTGTTCGTCGGCAATGGCGGCCCGAACCTCGTATCCAGCTTCCACGTGATCGGCGAGATCTTCGATACCGTGCGCCAGGAGGGCGGTACCGTCGAGCAACACAACGTTCAGACCACGCTGATCCCCTCCGGCGGCGCGGCGATGGTCGAGTTCCGCACGCAGGTGCCAGGCAGCTACGTGATCGTCGACCACTCGATCTTTCGTGCATTCAACAAGGGCGCGCTGGGCATCCTCAAGGTGAGCGGCCCGGAGAACAAGGCGATCTATTCGGGCA
>JBEPVP010000172.1:0-7612 GCA_041690935.1 Rhodanobacter sp. | reverse complement strand
GCACCGCAGGCCGAAGCGCTGGGCGTCGACGTGTTCCCCGGCTACGCCGCTGCCGACACCATCTACAACGAGGACGGCGCGGTCGCCGGCGTACGCATCGGCGACATGGGCGTCGCCAGGGACGGCACGCACAAGCCCGGCTACACCGAAGGCATCGACATCAAGGCGAAAGTCACCGTGCTGGCCGAGGGCGCGCGCGGCAGTCTGACCAAGCAGTTGATCAAGCGTTTCAAGCTTGACGCCGACAGTGACCCGCAAGGCTTTTCCATCGGCATCAAGGAGCTGTGGCAGCTGCCGGCCGGTCGCGTGATCCCAGGCAAGATCGTGCACAGCTTCGGCTGGCCGGCCGACACGCATACCTATGGCGGCAGCTTCATGTATCACCTGGACAAGGATCGCATCGCGCTCGGCTACATCAGCGGGCTCGATTACAGCGATCCCGAATACAAGCCGTGGGAAGCGTTCCAGCAGTGGAAGAACCATCCGAT
Source organism: Rhodanobacter sp. (assembly GCA_041690935.1). Lineage (GTDB taxonomy): Bacteria > Pseudomonadota > Gammaproteobacteria > Xanthomonadales > Rhodanobacteraceae > Rhodanobacter. The sequence continues at coordinate 7,124 of JBEPVP010000172.1, read as the reverse complement.
GGTGAAGCCGTTGCTGGAAGGCGGCACGATCCTGTCGGCCGGTGCGCGCGCCATCGTCACCGGCGGCTACCAGTCGCTGCCGAAAGTGGAGATGCCCGGCGCGCTGCTGATCGGCGACACCGCCGGCCTGCTCAACGTGCCCAAGGTCAAGGGCACGCATCAGGCCATTCGCAGCGGCATGCTCGCGGCCGAGCATCTCGTCGCCAGCGGCCTGAGCGCGGCCGGCTTCGACGCCAGGCTGCGCGGCTCGGAGGTGATGGCCGAACTGAAAAAGGTGCGCAACATCAAACCGGCGTTCAAGAAGGGCTTGTGGTTCGGCATGCTCAACGCGGCATGGGAAACCGCCACCGTCGGCCTGTCGCCGTGGACGCTGAAGAACAAGGCGGACTGGTCCTCATTGCACAAGCTCGGCGCGCAGGAAGAACCCAAACGCGACTACGTACAGCGCACGCTGCCGCCGCGCGACCGTCTCGCCGGCGTCTACTTCGCCGCCACCGAGCACGACGAAGACCAGCCGATCCACCTGCATGTCGCCGACACCAGCATCTGCATCGACCAGTGCACCACCGAATACGACAACCCGTGCACCCGTTTCTGCCCGGCCCAGGTCTACGAGATCGTCGACGACGCAGCCGGCCGACGCCTGCAGATCAACGCCGCCAACTGCGTGCACTGCAAGACCTGCGACATCAAGGACCCCTACGAAATCATCACCTGGGTCACGCCGGAAGGCGGATCGGGGCCGAACTATCAGAATCTCTGAGTGGTCGAGGGCAGTCCGCTGATCGGCAATCTGCACTGGCGCCTGAAACGCCTCGGTTATCTGTGGCAACGCACGCGTGGCAGCTTCGCGCTACGCGGCTGGCGCGGCACGCTGGCGCGCATGCGGCAGGAGTTCGAGTCGCGCCCCGAACTCGATGAAGCGCTGGCACTGCTGTCGCTGGACGAACCGTTCGCGCCATTCACGCTGCCGGTCAGCGACCAGCCGCAGGTATCGGTGATCATCCCGGTCCACGGCAAGCTCGCGTATACGCTGGCCTGCCTGCGTTCGCTGGCGCGGCACGGCGCACAGGCGTCGTTCGAAGTGATCGTGGTCGACGATGCCTCGCCCGACGACAGCGCCGTCACACTGGCCCAGGTCGGCGGCCTGCAGCTGCTGCGCAACGCCGCCAATTTGGGCTTCATCGGCAGCAGCAACGCCGGTGCGGCGATCGCACGCGGCGAGTTCCTGCTGTTCCTCAACAACGACACGCAGGTGACCCCCGGCTGGCTGGATGCGCTGCTGCGCTGTTTTGCCGAACGCGCCGACTGCGGCATTGCCGGCAGCCGGCTGGTCTATCCGGACGGCCGATTGCAGGAAGCCGGCGGGTTGGTGTTCGCCGATGGCAGCTGCTGGACCACGGGTCGTTTTGAGTCGCGCGACGAACCCGAATTTCGCTACCGTCGCGAGACCGACTACGTCTCCGGCGCCTCGCTGCTGATTCGCCGCGAAGTGTTCCAACGCATCGGCGGTTTCGACACACGTTACGCACCGGCCTATTACGAAGACACCGATCTGGCCTTCGCGGTACGCCAGCTCGGCCTGCGCGTGTATTACGAGCCGGCCAGCACGGTGGTCCACTGCGAAGGCATCAGCTCGGGCACCGACCTCCACCGCGGCATCAAGCGCCACCAGGTGATCAACCAGCACAAGTTCGTGGACAAATGGGCATCCGAACTTCCTGGGCAAGCACCCATCGCCACGCCACTGGAGCGTGCCATACGCTGGCGTCGACGCGGCCGCGTGCTGGTGGTGGATGCGATGACGCCCGAGCCGACGCGCGACTCGGGCTCGCTACGCCTGTGCGCGATCCTGCGCCTGCTCGACGAGCAGGGCTGGAGCACGACCTTCCTTCCCGACGATGGCCGAGCCAGCTCCGCCGAAATCGCTGCACTCGGCGCACTCGGCTGCGAAGTGCTGTGCAGGCCGTGGGTGGCAGATCTGCCGCACTGGCTGCGCGAACACGGTAGCGAGCTGCACGCGGTGATCCTGTGCCGGCACACCGTGGCCGGCCAGTACGCCGATCTGGTCCGTCGCCATGCACCGCAGGCGAGGCTGCTGTTCGACACGGTCGATCTGCATTTCCTGCGTGAACAGCGCGCCGCCGAGCTGGGTGGCAGCGCAACACTTTCCCGCCAGGCGGACACCTCGCGACGCAGCGAGCTCGCCCTGATCGAGCAATGTGATGTCACCTTTGTAGTCAGCCCGCACGAGCAGACCTTGCTCGCACAGTTGCTGCCACAGGCGCGGGTAGAGCTGTTGTCCAACATCCACGATGTGCACGGCTGTCGGCATCCGCATGCGGGACGCAAGGACCTGGTCTTCATCGGCGGTTACGGCCATCCACCCAACAGCGATGCGATCCGCTGGATCGCCGGCGAGATTCTGCCACGCCTGCGCGAAGCGCTGCCCGACATCCGCCTGCATGTACTCGGCGACCTGCCGGAGGCAGTGCGGCGTGAGCTGGCTACACCAGGTCTGGAACTGCACGGTCGCGTAGCCGAGCTGTCGCCGTGGCTGGACAGCTGTCTCGCCACGCTGGCGCCGCTGCGCTTCGGCGCCGGTGTGAAAGGAAAGATCAACATGGCAATGAGCCATGGCGTACCGGTGATCGCGACCACGATCGCGGTCGAAGGCATGCAGTTGAATGATGGCGTGGATGTGCTGGTGGCCAATGATGCCACTGCATTTGTCGCCGCCGTACTGCGGCTGCAGCGCGATGAGCCACTCTGGCAGCAGTTGTCCGCACACGGCCTCGACAATGTGCGGCAGCATTTCTCCGCGGCTGCCGCCAGCGCGGTCCTGCGTCGCGTACTGGATTGACCAGGCTCGCGCCAACGCCGATGCTTCGGCATCAGCACCGATAGGCCGCCATGTCACTCCGCGACTCCGCCAAACGCTGTCTGTTCTCCGTGTTGCGTACCGGCTTTCGGCTGACCCCGATGCCGATCGCCACGCGCGACCGCTTGCGCCAGCGCTTTCTGGATCGACACGCTGGTCTGCTGCCGCAGGGGCCGCGCGGGCAGGTCATCGAAGCCCCACACACCGCGCGCCGCGCGCGCACTCACGCCGCCGGACGCGCCATCGGCTATGTAGCGCGAAACAGCGGCGCGCTACCCGTGCCGCTGCCCGCCACGCTGGTGGCGTTCTATCTGCCCCAGTTCCACCCGATTCCGGAGAACGATAGCTGGTGGGGTGAAGGCTTTACCGAATGGCACAACGTGACCCGCGCGCTGCCGCAGTTCGAGGGACACACGCAGCCACGACTGCCGGCTGAGCTGGGCTACTACGACCTGCGCCTGCCGGAGGTCATGCGTCGACAGATGCAGCTGGCGCGCGAATACGGCATCGGTGCGTTCTGCAGCTACTTCTACTGGTTCGCCGGCAAGACGCTGCTGGAGCAGCCGCTGCAGCAATGGCTGACCGACCCCACACTCGACCTGCCGCTGTGCCTGTGCTGGGCCAACGAGAACTGGTCACGTCGTTGGAATGGTCGCGCCGATGACATCCTGATCGGTCAGCGACACAGTCCCGCCGACGACCTCGCCTTCATCGAACATGTCTCGCGCTATCTGCTCGACCCGCGCTACCTGCGCGTGGATGGCAAGCCGCTGCTGCTGGTCTATCGCCCCGGCTTGCTGCCCGATCCGCGGGCAACCGCCACGCGCTGGCGCGAGTGGTGCCGCGCGAACGGTATCGGCGAAATCCGGCTTGCCTATGTGCAGAGCTTCGACCGGGTCGACCCACGTGACATCGGCTTCGACGCGGCCGTGGAATTTCCGCCGAACAACACCACGCCAGCACCGATCACCGCGCGCCAGCAACTGCTCAATCCGGAGTACCGCGGCGACGTGTTCGACTGGCGCGAGCTGGCGAAGCAATCCATGACGCAGACCGATCCCGCGTACCCGCGTTACCCCGGCGTCAACCCGGGCTGGGACAACGAACCCCGACGCAGTGGTGGTGGCCGCGTGTTCGCCCATGCCTCGCCACGCGGCTACCGTGACTGGCTGCGCTATGCCATCGCCACCGCGAAGCGTCGCTTTGCGGCGCAGCCGCTGGTGTTCGTCAACGCCTGGAACGAGTGGGCCGAAGGTGCTGTGCTGGAACCGGACACACGGCTCGGCCACGCGTGGCTGGAGGCCACGCGCGCAGCACTGCATCCACCGCCCGCGGCGGACCCACGCCCGTGTGCGGTGATTCACATCTGGTACCCCGAGTTGCTGGATGAACTGGCGGCGGCGCTCCGCGGCAGCGGTATCGACTGGCGCGTCGTCATCACCACCACCCACGAACACGAGCAGCAGGTGCGCGAGCGAGTCGCGAGGTTGGGCTTCGACGCCAAGATCGAGGTGTTCGAGAACCGTGGCCGCGACATTCTTCCCTTCCTGCATGTCGCCAACCGATTGCTCGACGAAGGTGTAACGGTGGTGCTCAAGCTGCACGGCAAACGTTCAACCCACCGCCAGGATGGCGACACTTGGCGCCATGAATTGCTCGACCGGTTGCTCGCGCCCGAACGCGCCGACGGCATTCTGGCCGCTTTCCGCGACGATGCCACGCTGGGCTTGGTGCATGCGGAGGGTCATCTGCAACCGCTGGACCGCTACTGGGGCGACAATCACGCCAACGTCGACTACCTTGTTCGCTGCCTTGGCATCCAGCCTGCGCAGGTCGAACACAATAGCTTCGTCGCCGGCAGCATGTTCTGGCTGCGCCTGACGGCACTGCGCCTATTGCTGGACGCCCACATCGAGGCGACGGAATTCGAGAGCGAGGCCGGCCGGCTGGACGGGACCTTGGCTCATGCCATCGAGCGTGTCTTTAGCTTGGCCGTCGGCGCCCACGGTTTCCACACGGCCAGCGCCGCCCACGTGCTCGGCCTCACCGAAACCGCGACGGCGCCGTATCCATACGCGCAGCGCAGCGGCTGATCGCTGCGTCGTAACGCCCCGAAACCGCTCACTTCGTACGATTGTTTGATGCCGGGTAGAATGGGCAATTCGCGCCCCGGCAAGGGCAGCCCACAAGGTAGGAAAATCGCAGATGAAAATTCTGGTCGGCTACAAGCGCGTCGTGGATTACAACGTGCGCATCCAGGTCAAACCCGACGGCAGCGGCGTGGTCACCGACGGCGTCAAGCTGTCCGCCAATCCGTTCGACGATATCGCGCTGGAAGAAGCGCTGCGCCTGCGCGAGAAAGGCGTCGCCGCGGAAGTCATCGTGGTCGGCATTGGCCCAGCCGATCTCACCGCGCACCTGCGCAACGGCCTGGCGATGGGCGCGAACCGCGCGATCCACGTGGTGACCAGCGACGCCGTGCAGCCACTGACCGCCGCGCGGGTATTCCTCAAGCTGATCGAGAAGGAACAGCCGGGGCTGGTGATCCTCGGCAAGCAGGCGATCGACGACGATGCCAACCAGACCGGCCAGATGCTGGCCGCGCTGTGGGATCGCCCGCAGGCCACCTTCGCCGGCAAGGTCGAGGTCACCGAGGGCAAAGCCACGGTGACCCGCGAAGTCGACGCCGGACTCGAAGTGATCGAGGTCGAACTGCCGGCGGTGATCACCACGGACCTGCGCCTCAACGAACCGCGCTTCATCAAGCTGCCGGACATCATGAAGGCGAAGTCCAAGCCGATCGACAGCATCGAATTCGCGTCCCTGAATATCGAATCGCACGATCACCTGAAGACTGCGCACTACGCGGCACCGGCCAAGCGCAGCAAAGGCTTGATGGTGAAGGACGCTGCCGAACTGGTGGCCGCGTTGAAACAGAAAGGCCTGCTGTAACCCCCATTTCCGTGTAGGAGCCCACTCGTGGGCGATGCTCCTGGCCAGCATCCAAAGCAAAAGCATCGCCCACAAGTGGGCTCCTACACACAGCGTTCCGGAGACACCCATGAGCAAGATTCTCGTCATCGCCGAACACCTCGACGGCAAACTCAACCCCGCCACCGCGCGCGCCGTGAGCGCCGCCGCGGCGACAAAACCCGACGCCATCGACGTGCTGGTGCTGTCCGACGCGCCCGACGCCGTCGCCACCGAAGCGGCGAAGATCGACGGCGTGAGCCGCGTGCTCACCGTCTCCCGTGTCGAGAACGCGCACCCACTGGCCGCTGTGCTGGCACCGCAGATCGCCAAGGCCGCCGCCGGCTACAGCCACGTGTTCGCACCTTCGACCACGTTCGGCAAGGATGTCGCCCCGCGCGTCGCCGCCCTGCTCGGCGTGGCCCAGGTCAGCGACGTGATGAGCGTGGAAGCTGCGCATACCTTCACGCGACCGATCTACGCCGGCAACGCCATCATCACGGTCGAGGCCGACGCCGCTCACATCGTCGTCGCCACCATCCGTACCGCCTCCTGGCCAGCGGCTCCCAGCGCCAACAACGCGCCGGTCGAGGCACTGTCCATCGACGTGACGCTGCCCACGCATACCCGCTTTATCGAACTCAAGCAGGGCAGCAGCGACCGCCCGGACCTGCAGAGCGCCAGCAAGGTCGTCTCCGGTGGCCGCGGCGTCGGTTCGAAGGAGAACTTCGACATCATCTACAAGTTCGCCGACCGGATCGGTGCCGCCGTCGGCGCCTCGCGCGCCGCCGTCGACGCCGGCTACTGCCCGAACGAAATGCAGGTCGGCCAGACCGGCAAGATCATCGCCCCCGAGCTGTACATGGCCATCGGCATCTCCGGCGCGATCCAGCATCTCACCGGCATCAAGGATGCCGGCACCATCGTTGCGATCAACAAGGATGGTGAGGCGCCGATTTTCGAGGTGGCGGACTTTGGGCTGGTGGGGGATCTGTTCCAGATCCTTCCAGAACTGGAGCAGGCGCTATAGCGAAAGATTCCGCATCGCCCTGGAATGGACTCATTCATCGATAAAGACAGGACTCCCGTGAAAAAAACAGTGCTAGTAACACAACCCTTCATGCCGGCGCTGGAGGAATTTATCCCTTATCTGTCTACGATCTGGGACTCCAAGTGGCTAACCAATGGCGGGCAGTTCCATCAGCAACTCGAGAAGGAACTTGCCGCGCTCGAAAAGGAAGTGAAGGAAGCCGTCGCGAAAATCCGGCCTGAA
>JBEPVP010000171.1:0-7626 GCA_041690935.1 Rhodanobacter sp. | reverse complement strand
TGCGCGATCCGGCGATCTACCGCATCCGCAAGATCGCCCACCAGAACACCGGCGATGCCTGGCCGATCTACCCGATGTACGACTACGCGCACTGCCTGTCGGACGCGCTGGAAGGCATCACGCATTCGCTGTGCACGCTGGAGTTCGAGGATCACCGGCCGCTGTACGACTGGTTCGTCGATCACGTCGACCTGCCGAATCACCCGCCGCTGTGGCAGCCGCTGCTCGACGTCGGCCTGCCGACCGTGCCAGCCAAGCCGCGCCAGATCGAGTTTTCACGCTTGAACCTGAGCTACTGCATCACCAGCAAGCGCAGGCTGGCGCAGCTGGTCAGCGAAAACTTCGTGGACGGCTGGGACGACCCGCGCATGAACACGCTGCGCGGCCTGCGTCGGCGCGGCTTCACCCCGGCCGGGCTGCGTCTGTTGATCGAGCGCGTGGGCGTCAGCAAGCAGAACAGCGTGATCGACTACGCAGTGCTGGAAGGCTGCATCCGCGAGGATCTGGATGCCACCGCCGCACGCCGCATGGCGGTGCTGGATCCGCTGAAGCTGGTGCTGACCAATCTGCCCGAAAACCACGCGGAAACGCTGACCTTCGCCAACCACCCGAAGGACGACAGCTTCGGCACGCGCGAGGTGCCGTTCGCGCGCGCGCTGTGGATCGAGCGCGACGATTTCGCCGAAGTGCCGCCGAAGGGTTTCCACCGGCTGAAGCCCGAGGGCGAAGTGCGCCTGCGCGGGGTCGGCATCATCAAATGCGAACAAGTGATCAAGGATCATGACGGCCACGTGGTCGAGCTGCGCTGCACGCTCGACCCGGAGACCCGCCACGGCATGCCCGGCGCCGACCGCAAGGTGAAGGGCACGATCCATTGGGTCAGCGCCCAGCACGCCGTCGCCGCCGAGGTGCGCATCTACGACCGCCTGTTCAGCGTGCCGGCACCGGACAGCGAGGAGGACAGCAAAAGCTGGCTCGACCACGTCAACCCGCAGGCCAAGCGCGTGCTGCAGGCGTGGCTGGAACCGGCCGCCGCCAAGGTCGATCCAGAGCAGCGTTTCCAGTTCGAGCGGCTGGGTTACTTCGTGGCCGACCGCGTCGACCATCGTGCCGCTGCGCCGGTGTTCAATCGCACCGTGACCTTGCGCGATGTGTGGGCGAAACAGGCCGGTTGAACGGAGCGAACGCATGCTGCCCCTGCAAATCCATCTGACCCTGCCGCCGTGGATCGGCGATGTCGCCGATAGCAACCGGCGTTATCACACCGACGAGGAGCGCGTGGGTCTGGCGATCGAATTGTCGCGGCAGAATGTGGCGCGTGGCGGTGGTGGCCCGTTCGGCGCCGCCGTGTTCAACACACACAGCGGCCGGCTGGTCGCCGTCGGGGTGAACCGGGTGCTGCCGCAAAACTGTTCGGTGGCGCATGCCGAGATGATGGTGATCATGATTGCGCAGCAGCGCTTGAGCCGGCATCGGCTGAACGAGGACGGCGGCCACTACGTGCTGGCGACCAGCGCGCAGCCGTGTTGCCAGTGCTACGGCGCCAGCGTGTGGGCGGGCATCGACGAATTATTGATCGGTGCCCGCGCCGAGGACGTCGAGGAGCTCACCAAATTCGACGAAGGCCCGCTGCCGACCGACTGGATCGGCGAACTGGAGCGCCGTCACATCGCCGTGCGCCGCGACATCCTGCGCGATCAGGCCCGCAGCGTGCTGGCCGCCTACGGCGCCAGCGGTCCATCGTATTGAGCCGCTGGCGCGCCGCGCTGCCGTTGGTGCTGCTGGTGCTGGCAGGCATCGTGTTGTTTGCCTCCGGTTCGCTCGACCAGTTGAGCCCCCGACAACTGGTGGCGCATCAGGTCGAATTGCAGGCGCAGATCGCCGCGCACCCGTGGCTGAGCCGGCTGGCCTATGTCGGCCTGCTGACACTGACGGTTTCCACCGGCATTCCCGGCACCATCGTGGTGATTCTCGCCGGCGGTTTCGCGTTCGGCATCGTCGATGCCACGATCTCTTCGTCGGTGGGGCTGACGCTGGGTTCGCTGATCCTGTACCTGGCCAGCCGCTATGCGTTCGGCGCCGGCAGCCGGCAGCCGCCGGCGATCGTGGCGCGGCTGCGGCTGGGCTTCGAGCGGCACCCGATGAGCTATACCTTGTTTCTGCGCTTCGTGCCGGTGGTGCCGTTCGGCGCCGTCACGGTCGCGCTGGCATGGCTGCGCTGCCCGCTGTGGCTGTTCCTGGGAGCCAGCTGGCTCGGCGGCACCATCACGCTGATCTTCGAAACGTCGATCGGCGCCGGTCTGGGCGATGCGATGAGCCAGACCGACAGCTTCGGCTTCGGCCTGTTCATGCACCGCGATGTGCTGCTGCCCCTGGGCGCGATCGCCCTGCTCGCACTGCTGCCACTGCTGATCGAGCGGCTCACCCGCCGTTACCGGCAAAGCGGCCGGCACATCGACTGATGCGCGCGCCGGTAGCGGACCTCGGCCCTCGATGCACGCCGGCACATGTCGACGCACGAGAAAAAAAGAGCGCCCGATGGGCGCTCTGAAAAAACTGGTGGGTCGTCCGGGATTCGAACCCGGGACCAATAGATTAAAAGTCTACTGCTCTACCAACTGAGCTAACGACCCATCATGGCAAAACTCAAGCCGACAATTTTACGGGCTGGGCGACAGCGGCACAAGCAACGATGCACCCCATCCGCTCAGGCGTAACGCGTGGGATCGATCAGACCCGCTTCGCGGAAACCTTGCGCGCGCAATCGGCACGCATCGCAATGACCGCATGCCCGACCTTCGGCATCGGCTTGGTAGCAGCTGACCGTGGCCGAGAAATCCACCCCGAGGCGTTGCCCCTCACGGGCGATGTCGGCTTTGCTCATGCGCATCAACGGCGCGTGGATACGGATGCCGGCGCCCTCGACGCCGGCCTTGGTGGCGACATTCGCCAGGGTCTCGAACGCTTCGATGAAGGCCGGGCGGCAATCCGGATAACCCGAATAGTCCACCGCGTTCACCCCGCACCAGATGTCGCTGGAACCGAGTACTTCGGCCCAGCCCAGCGCGATCGACAGCATGATGGTGTTGCGCGCCGGCACATAGGTGACCGGGATGTCGCTGCTGTCGATGGTATCCAGCGGCACGTCGATGTCGGCCGTCAGCGCCGAACCACCGATGCTGCGCAGGTCGACCCCCACCGTCTTGTGCTCCACCGCGCCGAGCATCCGCGACACCCGCTCCGAAGCTGCCAGCTCCGAGTTGTGCCGCTGGCCATAGGCCACGCTCAACGCATGCACCTGATAGCCCTGCTCGCGCGCCAGCGCGATGGTGACGGCGGAATCCATGCCGCCGGAAACCAGCACGACGGCTTTGCGCAACGTGTTTTGAGACATGACTTGTTCCACTCAGAGTGACCGGTCACCGGCCGCGAACGCCACCGGCAACACAGGCCGGCGCGCTTGAAAAAGGAGTGAGTGACGAGAAGTGAGAAACGAGTGAATGTCCAGCAGCACCGACTCATTTCTCACTCCTCTCCACTCGTTCCTCGCCTCAGTGCCCGGCGGCGTCGTTCCACAGCAGCTTGTGCAGCTGCATCTGAAACCTTACCGGCAAGTGGTCGGCGATGATCCATTCGGCCAGTTCGCGTGGCTGCACCGCGCCATGCACCGGCGAGAACAGCACCATGCAGCGATCCGCCAGCGCGTGTTCGACCAGCATGGTGCATGCCCACTCGTAGTCGCCACGGCTGGCGATCACGATCTTGATCTGGTCGTGCGGCAACAGGTGATCGAGATTCGACCACAGGTTGCGCTGGCTCTCGCCCGAATCCGGGGCCTTCAGGTCCATCACCTTGCGCACCCGCGCATCGACCGCGGAAACATCCAGCGCACCGGACGTTTCCAGCGACACCTCGTAGCCCACGTCACACAATTTCTGCAGCAGGATCAGGCAGCGCTTCTGCGCCAGCGGCTCGCCGCCGGTCACGCAGACGTGGCGTGCGCCGTGCGATGCAACTTCGGCGAGGATGTCGTCGATTGCATGCCAGTCGCCTCCGTAGAACGAGTACTCGGTGTCGCACCAGACGCAGCGCAACGGGCAACCGGTAAGACGCACGAACACGGTACGCCAGCCGATCGCATCGGCTTCGCCCTGGATCGAGTGGAAGATCTCGGTGATGCGCAAACGCTCGGCGGCAACCGCTGCGGGCGTGGTGGACGCCACGCGTGCATCATTGCCGCTCATCGTTACGTGCTCAGTTGCCCGACTGCTGCAGACGCTGCAGGCGTTCCTGGGCCAGGCTGGCTGCCTTGGAACCCGGATACTTGGTGGTGACTTTCGTCAGCGTGGCTTTGGCCGCATCGTTCTGCTTGAGCTCAAGCTGGCTGTAGCCGACCTTGAGCAAGGCATCGGGTGCCTTGTCACTCTGGGGAAATTGGCTCAGCAGTCGCTGGAACGACTCCAGCGCCACCGGATAATTGGTGGTGGCGTAATAGGACTCACCCAGCCAGTACCAGGCGTTGGGCGCGAGTGGGTGGTTCGGGTATTGCTGGATGAAGCTGCGAAAATCACGCGATGCTTCCACATAGTTGCCGGCGCGGATGGCCTTGAACGCCACGTCATAGGAAGCCTGCGCTGCAGCCGGATCGCCGGCGCTGCTCGCAGCGGCCTGCGGCCCCTGCCCCGTCGCCGTGTTGTTGCCCGCGGTGGGCGCGTTGTTGCCTGCGGTGGGCGTGGCGCTGCTTGCCGGGCTGGCCGGCTGACCGACCTGGGACTGCGCGCCATTGGCTGCCGCGGCGCCGGTGCCCGCATTGCCGCCCTCAAGACGTCCCAGGCGGGAATCGAGGTCGCCGTACTGGGCTTTGTTCTTGTCCTCAAGAGTCTGCATCTGATGCTGCAGTTCCTCCAGTTGACCCTGCAACTGCTGCACCTGTGCCTGCAGTTGCTGCATCTGGTTGACCATGCCGATACCGGACTGGTCCTTGTTCTGTGCCTGCTGTTCCAGACGCGTGACGCGGTCGGCGAGACTCAGGCGCGAGTCCTGCGCAAATACCGGAAACGCGAACAGCATGGCGGACGCGATCGCGCCCACCATGCTGAGCCTGGCTGCAAAGCTGTTAGCCAGTCGCTTCATCATTACTGCGCCGTGTAGACGATCTCGACGCGACGGTTCTTGCCCCAGCAGTCCTCGTTGTGCTCACGGCACACCGGCTTCTCTTTGCCGTAGCTGATCACTTCGAGCTGGCTGGCCGAACCACCGGCTGCCTGCAGCGCGCTGGAGACGGCATTGCCACGACGCTCGCCAAGGCCGAGGTTGTACTCACGCGTGCCGCGCTCGTCGGTGTTGCCTTCCAGACGGACGTGCGAGGTCGGGCGATCCTGCAGGTACTTGGCGTGGCACGCCATGATCTGCTGGAATTCCGGCTTGATCTCGGTCTTGTCGAAATCGAAATACACGACGCGCTGACGCAGGCAGGCATCGGTATCGAGATCGGCGGGGGTGTACTTGCCATCAGACACAGGAGCCTGGGTCTGGGTGGTCTGCTCCGGAGCTGGAGCCTGCGGCTTCACTTCCTGCTTCTTGGAGCAAGCGGCCGCGCCTACGCAGAGCAGGGCAACCAGGGCGACGCGAACGGTCTTATTCATGGTGACGTTCCTTAACGAGTTGAGTTCCGACAAACGATGACGATTGAGGTTACGGGACAGCTGACGCCGGTTGACCGGCTGTTATTTTGACACCTGAAAGAACGGCCGTGCATGCCGCCACGACCGGCCTGACTGGCCATGACGCAACAAGTGCGCCACAACCGGAAACCGAAACGCGCCGGCAAGGCGCTGTTCGGGCCCACTCCCTGGGCATCATGCTGCCGCACTTGCGCGCAGCAGCATGCAAAAATCAACGTTGCCGGTATGGCCCCCAAGCTGGTTCGCGCACATCGCCATCGGAAAGTACAAGGCGCTGGCGCACCAAACCATCGGCTGACACGGCATACAGTACGCCGCGACGTCCTTCGGTAGCGGCGTACAACAGCATGCTGGCATTCGGTGCAAAACTCGGGGATTCGTCGATCGGACCCGGCGAGAGGGGTCGCACCTGGTCACCCAGACTGCGATCCATGACAACGATACGATACACGTTCCCGTTGCCCTGCACCATCGCGATCTGCTTGCCGTCATAGCTGACCGAGGCTTCGGCGTTGTTCTGGCCTTGGAAACTGATCCGCTGGGCGGAGCCGCCGCTCGCGGAAGTCTGATAGATCTGCGGCCGGCCGGAGCGGTCGGAAGTGAAGTAGATGCTCTGGCCGTCCGACGACCATACCGGCTCGGTGTCAATCGACAAGCTGTTGGTCAGCCGGGTTTCCTGGTGGCTGGCCAGGTCAAGCACGAACAGCTCGAGATTGCCGACATACGACAGCGCCACCGCCAGCTTGGTGCCATCCGGTGACCACGCCGGCGCACCGTTGATACCCTTTCGATGCGACTCCACCAGCTGGCGCGAACCGGTCGTGATGTCTTGCACATAGATGTTCGAATTGCCGCTCTCGAACGACACGTAGGCGATCTTCTTGCCATCCGGCGACCACGACGGCGACAGCAGCGACTCCTTGGAGCGCGCCACCACCTGCGGGTTGTAGCCATCCGAATCGGCCACCAGCAGCGAATACGTGGTGTTGTTGCCCAGACCGACAGCGGTGATGTAGGCAATCCGGGTCCAGAATGCACCACGCACGCCGGTGATCTTTTCGTAGATCTGGTCGGCAATCTGATGCGCCACGCCGCGCAGGTCGCCGGCCGGCACCGTGAATGCCTGGGCCAGCAGGCTCTGCTGCTTGTTGACGTCCCACAGCTCGTACTCGATCCGCAGCGAACCGCCGCCGGCATCGCTGATGCGACCGACGGTGATGTAGTCCTGCTTGAGCAGGCGCCAGGTCGGGAACTTGATGTCCGCGCCGCGAGCCGGGAATTCCACGATGTCGCTCTTGGCCAGCGAGCGGAACTTGCCGGAACGGTTGAAATCGTTGCGGATCACGTCGGCGACATCGGTCGACAGCGGCGCGCCGCCGGCCTGTGCGAACGGCACCACCACGATCGGGGTGGCGGTCTTGACGCCGCCGACGATATCGACGTTCAAGGCCTGGGCCGCCACGGGGCCGACGAACAACGACGCCACGACGAGCAGGATGACGGCGAAGCTTGAGCTGAGTTTGCGCATGGGCTTGATCATTGCGGCCTGAAGGTGAAGGTGAGTTTGCGCTGGAACACGCTTTCGAAGCCCTTGTAGGGCAAGGTCTTGGTCCGCAGCACTGCATTTTCGACCGAACGGCGACCAGCATCATCGTACGGACAACTGGAATCGACAGTGGCGCTCAACACGTCACCACCAGGTGATTGCACGATATCCACCTTACACGGCACCGCCGGTATGTTATCCGGCCGCAGCCAGTTGGGCGTGACCGCATTCTGAATGGCCGCCGCGTATTCGTCGGCCAGATTGCTGTTCGCGCTGTTGTTGCCGGTCTGGCGTTGCGCGGCGGCCGGCAGATCGGGCTGGCCGTCGTCCTGCGCATTTTTCAGGTCTTCCATCTGCTGCTTGGCCTGCTTGGCCTTGCTGTCGAGCGTCTTGGTC
>JBEPVP010000170.1:0-7703 GCA_041690935.1 Rhodanobacter sp. | reverse complement strand
CCTGCGCGCCGGATTCCTCCTTGAGTTTCGCGCTGCCGACATGCTTCAGGCCGGTGATCGGGTGCTTCTGGAAGAAGCACGCCTTGGCGGTACCTTCGGGGCAGCGGATCACCGAGGTCGGGCGGTTCAACACGCCGGGCAGGAACCACTTCATCACACTGGTGTAGTAGTCGGCCACGTCCTGCTTGGTGTAGCCGTCGTCGGGGAAGACCACGCGATCGGGATGGCTGATGGTGATCTGTGCAGGCTTCGTTTTGGTGGAGGTTTTCCTGCCCGCGCGGACGGGAGGCGCGCGGTCCGAATCGGCCAGGTCGGCGGCGGTCTTGTCGGTACGCATGGTTTTCAGGCTCGGCTGGCGCAACAGGTTCTTGTTGCCGATGCCGCGGTAATACACCTCGGCGACCGCAGCGGGTTTCACCCAGCGCGCACCGCGCAGCAACGGATCGATCGCGCCGAGTTTTACGCTGGGTTTGCGGCTGCCCTTGCCGGCGATCGTCTGGCCGAGTTGCCGCAGCTGCGCGTCGGAGAAGCCGGTGCCGACGCGGCCGACATAGATCCAGCCGTTGATCACGTCGGGATCGGGTCGCGCCAGCAGCAGCGAACCAAAGCCGTGGCGGCTGCCCTTCGGTGGCGTGTAGCCGACCACCGCGAACTCGTCGCTTTCCAGCCGCTTGATCTTCAGCCAGTCGTCGCCGCGACCGGCGTGATAGGCGGAGTCGACGCGCTTGGAAATGATCCCCTCCAGCTGCTGCTCGGTGGCCATCCGGAACGCACCTTCGCCGCCGCCGATCGCGTGCGTGCTGAAGGCTAGATGTTTGGGTGCGTGCGCAAGCAGCTGCTGCAACAGCTGCTTGCGTTGCAGCAGGCCGACCCGCGACAGGTCACTGCCCTCGAGGTAGGGCAGGTCGAACAGCATGTACACCAGCGGCCATTGCGCCTCGCCCGCCAGCGTCTGCTGCAGCCCGTTGAAGTCGCTGTGGCCATACGCATCCAGCGCGATCAGTTCGCCATCCAGTCGTGCCGAGTGCAGGCCCAGCGACGCCAGCGACTGCGCGATGTCCGGCAGCCGGTGGTTCCATGCCAGCGCATTGCGCGACCACAGTTTCAGCTCGCCATCGGCGATCGCGGCGAGGATGCGGTAGCCGTCCCACTTCACCTCATGCAGCCATTGCTCACCCTCCGGCGGAAACTCACGCAGGCGGGCCAGCTCCGGTTTGAAGAATGCGCTGCTGGCCGGCGCCGGCCGCGCGCCGTCCAGCGCGGCGGCCATCTTGGCCAGCCGCGCTCGCGGTGCCTTTTTTGCCTGCGGGATCGGTTTCCTGCGCGCGGTCGATTTCTTCGCCGCCGCCTTCGTCGCCGGCGTCTTCGCGGCAGCGCGGGTGCTGCGGGTCATCTTCGTGTCGAGCAGGTCGTCCGCCTCGACGTCGCCGGCAAACGCGTCCTTCGCCTTGATCAGGAACCATGCCGGCTGGCGCTCCTTGCGACCGCTGCGCACCAGATGCCAGCCACCCTTGAGCCGCTGGCCGAACAGGTCGAAGCGCAGGTGGCCTTTCTGCAGCTGCGCCTCGGCGTCGCCGGCGGTGGTCCACACGCCGGTATCGAACTGGTCGACGTGACCCTTGCCGTAGCCATGCTCGATGTCGCCCTCGAAGCTGGCGTAGGACACCGGATGGTCTTCCACTTCGACCGCGAGCCGCTTCACGTCGGGGTCGTAGCTCGGTCCTTTCGGCACCGCCCAGCTCTTCAGCACATCGCCGATCTGCAGGCGGAAATCGAAGTGGCGGCGGCTGGCGTGGTGCAACTGCACTACGAAGATGGCACGCTGGTCCGGTGCCACGACATCATCGGCGGCTGGTTCCCGCGTCTTCGAGAAATCGCGCTTGCGCTGGTAGTCCCGCAGGCTGTTCATGGCTCAGGGGGTGGGACCGCCCATCACCGGCAGCACCGCGCCGGAGATGTAGCTCGCACACGACGGAGCGGCGAGAAATACATAGGCGGGCGCGAGTTCCTCCGGTTGTGCCGGCCGGCCCATTGCACTGGACTGGCCGAATTCCCGCACCCTTTCCGCCGTTTGGTCGGCCGGATTCAGCGGCGTCCAGACCGGGCCCGGCGCCACCGCATTCACGCGGATGCCGCGCGACACCATGTTGGCCGCCAGCGCCTTGGTGAACGCATGGATGCCGCCCTTGGTCATTGAATAATCCAGCAGGCGGTCATTGCCGAACAGGCCGGTTTCCGAACCGGTGTTGATGATCGAGCAGCCGCTGCCCAGATGCGGCGAGGCGGCCCGGGCCATCTGGAAGTAGCCGTAAAGATTGGTGCGCAGGGTCTCGTCGAAATGCTCGTCGGTGATGTCCTCGATCGATTCGGCGTGTTCCTGGAACGCGGCGTTGTTGACCAGCACGGAGAGCTTGCCGAACGCCTTGATCGTCTTCGCGACGGCGTCGCGGCAGAACGCCGGGTCCCTGACGTCGCCAGGGATCAGCAGGCAGCGCTGGCCCTCGCCTTCGACATAGTCGCTGGTCTCCTGCGCATCGACGTCCTCGGACAGATAGACGATGGCGACATCGGCACCTTCGCGCGCAAATAACACCGCCACCGCGCGGCCGATGCCCGAGTCGCCGCCGGTGCTCAGCGCCGTCATGCCGGCCAGCTTGCCGCTGCCGATGTAGTTGGGGGCAAGGAACTGCGGACGCGGGTCGAGATCCCGTTCGAGGCCGGGCTTCTTCAGGTGCTGTGCGGGCAGGGGATGGGCCGGCTTGTCCCGGTTCGGGGCCGGTGTCTTTTTCGATGAGGCGGCGCCGGATTTTTCCTTGCGTCGATCGTCGTCATCCGTTGCGGCCTGGATCGCGCGCTGTCGCTCCAGGGTCGTCTTGGTGGCCGCTTTGGTAGCCAGGGAACTGTGTTTCTTGGCAGGCATGCCGGCACTCCGTCGGGAATGCGCGGCACCTTAGACGGGTCGGCGTGCGCCCAGGGTGAAGCGGGCATCACGGCGCATTTGACAGCGCCTCCACACGCACCGGGAAATAGTCCGCGTACCCGCAGGCGCCGGACTAACGATCGCGCGCGGGAAGAACGACTCGCGCGAAGAACGCCTCCTGATCGAACTTCCACTACCCGGAGAATGTCCGCCATGGCACGTCCCATCTGGACCGGAACACTTTCGTTCGGCCTGCTCAACGTGCCGGTCTCGCTGATGTCGGGTGAGCGCAGTGTGGATCTGCATTTCCGCATGCTGGACAGCCGCAGCAACACGCCGGTGCGTTACGAGCGCGTCAATGCGGAAACCGGCGAGGAGGTGCCGTGGAAGGAGATCGTCAAGGCCTTCGAATACGAAAAGGGCAGCTACGTGGTGCTGGAGCCGGAGGACATCAAGTCGGCCGCTTCCGAGGGACGCGAGGCGGTCGAGGTGGAGGCTTTCGTTGACGCCAACGCGATCGGGCCGGAATATTTCGAGAAGCCGTACATCCTGGTGCCGGGCAAGAAGGCCGAGAAAGGCTACGTGCTGTTTCGCGAAACGTTGCGGCGTACCGGCAAGATCGGTATTGCACGGGTGGTGATCCGCACCCGCGAATATCTGTCGGCGGTGATGCCCAAGGGCGACGCCTTGATGCTCATGCTGCTGCGTTACCCACAGGAACTGGTCGACGCCGCCGACTACGGAGTTCCGCAGGGAGCGGTCGCGAAGTACCGGGTTTCACCGAAAGAGATGCAGATGGCCGAACAGCTGATCGAATCGATGAGCGATGACTGGGCGCCCGACAATTACCGCGACGAATTTCGCGATCGCCTGCGCAAGGTCATCGAGAAGCGCCTGAAGTCGAAGGGCGTGGTCACGCCGCCGGTCGACGACGACGGCGAAACGCCGGAAAACGCCACGACCAACGTGGTGGACTTCATGGCGTTGCTGCAGAAGAGTCTGGCGACCAAGAAGCGCACGCCGGCGAAGAAGGCGGCCAGCAAGACGGTGCGCAAGACCACGGCGAAAAAGCCCTCGACGGCAGCGGCGAAGAAGCCGGCGAAGAAAACCGCGAAGCCCGCGCCACGGCGCAAGGCCAGCTGAGTCGGGCTCCGCGGGATGCGGGCAATCGAACTTCGCTCAGCGGCGTTGCGTGGGGATCATTGCTGGTCCATGCGGTGCAGTGCCTCTTCCACGATGCAGTCCGAGTGGCCGCAGGAACATTCCGTGCCGGCGTCATGCTGTTTGCCCTGCTCGCGACAGTAGTCGCTGCAGAACCGCTGGCCGCTGTCGACCTTGCAGCCACAGCCGGGGTGCGCGCAGGGCTCGGTGGGTATCGCGTTCATCATGGTGGTCTCCAGACAGGGGGCACGCTGGCGCCTGATCCGGCGCGGCGGCGTACTTTCGCAGCGCCGCTGCACCGGACCGGACGGACTCACTCGCCGTGCAGGGTTTTCTTGATGTCCCGCATCTGGTCGTGGCCGCTGCGTACGGAGGTGTAGACGTCCGTGATGACCGCCAGGGTCGCCGGCGCGAGCTCGGCGTCCTTCATGGCGTCCTCGAATTTGGCCTTGATGTGATCCTCGCCGCGCTCGACCTCATCGACCACCGCCTTGTTGTCCTTCGAGGTGAGGCTGGCCCGCAGATTCACGAACATGCGATGGGCGGAGGCCAGCGCGGTGCCGTCGTCCTCGGGTTCGCCACCCAATGACCGCACGCCCTGCTGAAGTTTGGACGCGGCATCGCGACGTTCGGTGGAGCGGGTCCTGAACAATGAGATCAGCTGCTCGCTCTTCGCGTCCTTGGCGGCTTCGCCATAGCCTTCGGCGCTGTCCAGCGTGGTTGCGATCAGGCTGTTCAGGGTCTTGATGTCGTGCTCGTTGCTCATGTGATGCTCTCCTCGGATTCCGATGGAGAATCCGTGATGGGGCAGGGGAATCGCCGTGGCCGAGTAAATGACATCCGGCGTGATCGTCGCGGGATGAAGTTGTTCAGATCGCGACGACAACGGGCGTGCGTTGCCCGCGGCGTGACATGGGAAATGAATCCCGCCAGCGCCGATGAGCGGCGCGAGCAACCGGCAAACAACATCCCGTCCACGCCGCGCAGACCGACGCACGGGAATACTTCCGGCGAGCCGGCGAATTCCGCCGGCGATCCGCGGAGGACACCCATGGGCAACACCAATCTTCCCCAGTTCGGCACCGCCGATACCGAAAACAGCCGGGATACGCTCGTCGGTGCGAATCAGCTCACCGAGGCACAGAAAGAGCAACGCGAGCCCGAGCGAAAGCAGGGCAATGTCGGGCCTTCACCAGGACGTCCCGCGAATGCGCCCGAGCGCATTCCCGGTCAACAGCGTGACGCGGATGAAGCCGCGAAGGAGCGAGTGACGGAGGACGACGAGAAACGCGCCCGCGATGCCGATGTCGAACGCCCCGTGGATGTCGTTCCGTACAATCCGAAAAACACGGTCGAAACGATCATCGGCCACGTGAATACCGGTCACTCCCCGTCGGACGCGACCTGATGCCTGCACGGTTGCATCGACCTGGCGCTGGTCATTTTTTCGGAGCGGGGTAGGGCTGCTCTTTCAGCAGGGCCGCAAGATGCGCGGCATTGCACGCCAGCGTGCTGATTGTGCTGGCCAGTTTCCTGGGCGTGCTCTTCAGGTCCTTGTAGTTCACGCTGCCCATGGCTTCGCCGACCCAGTAGGCGGAACTGCCGCCGGGAATGGTGAAGCCGACATCGGCCAAGGCCTGGTAGAGCTCGGCGGTGACGTGATGCGCGCCATCTTCGTTGCCGACCACGCCGACTACGGCAACGCGACCAAAGGTGGGATAGCGTCCTTGCTCACCAATGTCATCGAGAAACGCGTCCATGCGTTCGAGTACCCGCTTGGCCACGCTGGAGGGCTGACCCATCCAGATCGGCGTGGCCAGCACCAGGATGTTCGCGTCGAGCACCTGCTGGCGCAGCGCGGGCCACGCATCACCATCACCCTCGTCAGCCTTGACGCCGGGCTTGACGTCATGGTCGACGACGCGGGTGCTGGATGTCGTCACGCCATACGGGGTCATGGCCTGCAGCACCTCGTCCAGCAGCTTCTGCGTGGATGAACTTGCCGGGCCAGTTTTCAGCGTGCAGTTCATGCCGAATGCGCCGAGCGTCGATGCTGCCTGTTTGCCGTGCTTCGTCATGAGGGTTGCCTCGCGGGCTGAGATGGGAACAGCGAACCTTTCGCGCACGTCTTCACGCGACGATGAAAGACGCCAGCGGTAATGTGCTCGACGCGTGCGGGGCGCGGGACACGGATATGCGGAAGCTGGCCTCGGCGCCCGTGTTCGCCTGGTACCGCAGCGACGACTAGTTCGACTGGCGTTGAGTGCGCGCGGCGGGGGCTGACGTCGGCGCGTCGACAGGCGCGCTTGCGCACGCCACATGCCCGCATTGGCAGCCATCGGGCTGATCGGACAGTGGCGACTCCACCCGCTTTCGGCAATGTTCGCTGCAATAGGCGTCGCCAGCGGAAACCGTGCAGCGGCATGCCGGATGGGCGCATTGCGGGGCGGTCGCGTTCATTCGCGCACCTCCGCGACGGCGGGCGGCCGCGGTGCATCGATGGCAACGGCGGTAGATGGTCGGCGGGCCATGGCGACATCCTGGGTGCGGGTTCAACAAGAAGAATCCAGCCGGGGCGAATGCCGCGTGATTTTTTCGGAATCAACCTGTCATGGCATCCCGCGCCGGTCGCCGCAGGATTACTCTAGCGGGGATGCTCGACGCAGCGTTCGCGATGGGTCGCAGGTGATATGGAGAGGCGGCGGCTGGCGCGCCGGCCGGTTTGAACGGGACGCAGAGGACCGCAGTTTCCACCGAGGTGGCGAGCGCGGTCGCAACGGTGGGGCGAGGGTGATGACGAGTCGAAAACAGGCGCGTGGCCAGCTTCGCGAACGCTTTTATCAAAGCGTGGCGGAAACGTTGTCGCTGCTGCACACCGCGCCTGGCTACGATCGCCGGCTCGCCCTGGCCGAAGTGGCAAGGATCCTTGCCGTCACCGTGGATCTGCCGCTGGTCTGGATCGGCCGGCGCGAACCGAACCAGTCGGCACTCGACGTGGTGGCCGCAGCTGGCATCGAGGCGGACTACGCGGCGGATCTGAAGATCAGCGCCGACGAACGCGAACCCGGTGGTGGCGGACCCACGGCGCATGCCTTGCGCGAGGGCAGGGCGCGCGCGGTAACCATCGACGCGTCGGAGTTTGCGCCGTGGCGCGAAGCTGCCCGGCAACACGGACTGGGCTCATGCATCGTGGCCGCGGCCGCCACCCGTGACCAAGGCCAGCTGGCCCTGGCGGTCTACGCCCGCGCCGGCTCGCCGCTGCGCAGCGAGGAACTGCTCGACTGGGCGCAGCGGCTGGCCGACGAACTCGCGCGGTTCTGGGATCACCAGGCGTTGCTGGAGCGCAACCTGCGGATGAGTCGCTACCGCGACGCCCAGCGGACGATCCAGCGTGCGCTGCTCGATCAACCCGACCCCGCGGCGGTCTACCGCACGCTGGCGCAGGCCCTGGTCGACATCGCCGGGGCCG
This sequence comes from Rhodanobacter sp., assembly GCA_041690935.1. Lineage (GTDB taxonomy): Bacteria > Pseudomonadota > Gammaproteobacteria > Xanthomonadales > Rhodanobacteraceae > Rhodanobacter. The sequence goes on along the minus strand of JBEPVP010000170.1, from coordinate 153 downwards.
AAGCGGTGGACGTCTATGCCGCCGAGGGCGAGAGCGAGTGGTTGCAGCGGGTGGCCCTGGTCGGTCCGATGGCTGATGCCATGCGGTTGCTGCCGGTGCCGCCGCGGCACAGCGATGGCCCGCTGATCTTCACCCCCACGCTCGCGTTCATGC
>JBEPVP010000169.1:0-7743 GCA_041690935.1 Rhodanobacter sp. | reverse complement strand
CATTGTGGAGAATCCCGATGCAATACCTATTGATGCTGTATGCAAACGAGAACAGTTGGTCGCAGATGACGCCGACCGAACAGGAACAGGGCGTCGCGGCCTATGGGGCGTATACGCAGGCGCTAAAGACGGCCGGTGTGCTGGCCGGCTCGAACCGCCTGCAAAACAGCACGGCCGCGACCACCGTGCATGTAACAGACGGCAAGTCGCAGGTGCTGGATGGCCCCTACGTGGACTCCAAGGAGCAGCTGGCCGGTTACTACCTGATCGACGTGCCCGACCTGGACGCGGCGCTCGCCTGGGCGGCGCGCTGTCCCGGCGCGAGCCACGGCACGGTCGAAGTGCGGCCGGTCTGGAGCATGTAGGGTTGGATAGCGCGGCGCAGGCGCGCAGTACCGCGGACGCCGTCGCGCGACGCAGCTACGGCAAGCTGGTCGCCTTTCTCGCCGCCGCCATGCGTGATGTGGCGGCGGCCGAGGATGCGTTGTCCGAAGCGTTTGCCGCGGCGCTGGCGGACTGGCCGCTCAAGGGTTGCCCTGCGAATCCGGAAGCGTGGTTGCTGACCGTGGCCCGGCGCAAGGGCATCGATGGCAGTCGGCGCCGCCGCAGCGGTGAAGCAGCGGCGGTGCAGTTGCAAATCCTGGCGGAGGTCGGCGAGGCCACGTCGGCGGTGATGGATGACGCCGCCATTCCAGACCGGCGCCTCGCGCTGCTGTTCGCCTGCGCGCATCCGGCCATCGATGCCGGCATCCGCGCACCGTTGATGCTGCAGGCGGTGCTCGGACTGGATGCGAAGACCATCGCCGCGGCGTTTCTCGCGTCGCCGGACGCCATGGGCAAACGCCTCGGGCGGGCGAAACAGAAGATCCGCCAGGCCGGCATCCCGTTTGCCATCCCTGCACGCGACGAGCTGGCCGGACGGCTGGACGGCGTGCTGGATGCGATTTACGCGGCCTTCGCCGAAGGCTGGAGCGATCCCGGCGGCACCGATGCGATCCGGCGCGATCTCACCGCGGAAGCGCTGTTCCTCGCCAGCCTGGTGGCCGGGCTGCTGCCGCAGGAACCGGAAGCGCTGGGCCTGCTGGCCTGCATGCTGCACGCGGAGGCACGGCGCCGCGCGCGTCGCAATGCGGCTGGCGACTACGTGCCGCTGGCCGAGCAGAATGTCGCGCTGTGGGATGCGGCGATGATCGACGAGGCCGAAGCGCTGCTGTTGCGTGCGAATACGCTCAGTCGCATCGGTCGCTATCAACTGGAAGCGGCCCTGCAGTCGGCGCATGTCGAGCGTCGCCGCAACGGGCGCACCGACTGGACACCGGAGGCGCAGCTCTACGACGCGCTGCTCGCACTCTCCGGTTCGCCGGTGGTCGCGCTCAACCGCGCGCTGGCCATCGCGGAACTGCAAGGTCCCGGCGTAGCGCTCGAGATCGTGGATGCGCTCGCTGCCGACGGGCGACTTGTCGACTACCAGCCCTACTGGGCGGCACGCGCCGCACTGCTGGCCAGGACCGGTGCCCATACCGACGCTCGCCACGCCTTCGACATCGCGATCGGTCTTGCCAGCGACCCCGCCGTCCGCCGCTTTCTGCAGGGGCGCCAGGCCGTGTTGCCACGCTGACTCCGTCGTCTGCAGCGTGGCATGCAGCTGTTGGTTGGCGGCACCATCAGCCTGGGTAGTCGAGCCGCGGATACCAGTCCGTGCCGCGACCCTCGGGCGTCACATCGAGGATGGTCCACAGCGGCATCAGGTCGGGGGCGCCGCGGGCGTCCTGGCCGGGGTCGGCGCTGGCCTGGCCCATCTCGCCGCTCCAGAAATGGCGGATGCCGGCGTCGCGGCGGGTGAACACGTTGATGGCCGCGTCGTCGCCACCGTCCTTGCCGATGCCGTGGTAGTCGCTGCTGTAGTGGCCGTCGATATCCGAATACAACGGCAGGTCGCGCCAGCCGCGTTCGTTCTTGAACGCGACGAGGCGCTCGATCGGCGAGCGCGCGACCACGGCCAGCGCCACACGCTGCCCGACGTCGCGCGCCTCGCCATCCCAAGCGCTCAGCAGCGAGGTACACATCGGGCAGGGCCGTTCGCGCTGCGGGCCGAACATGTAGCTGTAGACGACCAGCGTCTGCCGGTCGCCGAACAGGCCGGCGAGATCGAGCCGTCCGTGTTCACCCTGGAATTGATAGCGGTCGTTCACTTCGCCGCCGGGCGGCAAGGCGCGACGTTGCTCGGCAACGCGCTCGATGTGCCGGCGCAGCTCGATTTCCTCCGCCAGCAGTGCATTGCGCGCGCGGCGGTAGTCGGCGCTTTCGTTGGGGAAAGTCATGTGGTGGCGCTTCGCCAGCTCGGCGGCGGGAACCAGGGTCGGGGCATGCGGCATGGTCGGTCTCCTGCGGGTGGTCTGGAAAACGATTGCGCGCCGTCACCGTGATATCGCGCAGAAAATCGGTTTCCTGCCTTCACGACGAACTGGCCGGCGTGAAATCGACAGCACCGACGGAACCGGTCGCTGGATTCTTTGGCATGTCGATTCCGTACGCGCCGATTCGTCGCATGGACAGCCGTGGTGTTTGCAGGATGCGGAGCCATCCGGCGCCCGGCCCGAACCCGTCCCTTCCGGAGATCGACCCATGCAATTCCTCTCAATGATCAGGATCAACGAAAACAGCGGCCAGCACCCCGACGAGCGACTCATGCAGGACATGGGCCAGCTGATGGAGGAAATGACCAGGGCCGGCATCCTGGTCGATACCGCCGGGCTCCGGCCAACTTCCGAGGGCCGGCGCGTCAAGCTCTCCCGCGGAGAAATCAGCCAGGTTGACGGTCCGTTCGCCGAGACCAAGGAGGTGATCGGCGGTTACGCGATCATCGAGGCCGGGTCGATGGAGGAAGCCACCGAGGCCACCCGCCGCTTCCTGCAGGTTCACGGCGACGGCTGGGAGTTGGAGTGCGAAGTGCGCCAGATGGAGCGCCATCCGGGAACGGATGCATGATGCAGCGGCATGATCATCACGGCCTCGCGGCGGTTCCCGGGGATCGCGCCCGAACGCCGTGATGACCCGGCCCGCCGTGCCAGCCGTCCGCGGCAAACCGACGCGCCGTTCCAGGCTTGAAGGGAGGCGCAGCGTGCTACCTTGATCGACGTGTGTGCCGGAAGTGTCGCGTGCGCGTGACCAGGGTGGCGCATCGGGTCCGTTCCGCGGCCTGCACACGGGGACAGGCATGCACTTGGATCTCTTCACCCTAGGCGTTGTCGGTGCCGCCATTGGCATCGCCATCTCGATGAGCTTCACCCTGCTCGGACTGGTACTGCGCGGGATGCCGGCGTTGCGCATCTGGGCCATCGCGTTCTGGGTGCTGACCGCCGCGGCGCTCGCCCAGGGTCTGGACGAAAACCACAGCGTGCTCTCCGCGATCGTGGGCAGCGGCATGATCGCGCTGGCCAATGCGCTGATGCTGATGGGCATCGCCGTGCATCTGCGTTACCCGCTGCGCTGGCGCTGGCCGCTGGCCGTGGTGGGTTTGTTTGTCGCCAACCAGATCAACTTCTATCTGTCGCCGCCGACACCGACGGTCGCGGCGCTGCTGTTTGGTGCGTACAGCATCATCTGGGATGCGTGGATGATCTGGGTGCTGGTGTGGCGCTCGCCGCGGGACATGCGCAATACCTGCGGCTTCACCGCGCTGGTTTTCGCCATCGACATCGCGTTCTACGTGTTGCGCTCGGTGGTCGTGGTGTTTCCGGGCACGCTCGCGCACACGCCGCTCGATGAGTTGCTGACGACCTGGAATTACCTGTTCGGCATCCTGTGCAGTTTCCTGCTGAGTACCGGTTTCACGCTGATGCTGGCCGAGCGGTTGACCCTGGATCTGCGCCTGCTGGCGCGCACCGACGGCCTGACCGGCTTGCTCAATCGCAACGCGGTGCTCGATGCCGGCCGCCGCCTGGTCGATGCCTGTCGCGCGCGTGGCCAGGCTTGCTGCGTGCTGATGTTCGACCTGGACAGTTTCAAGGCGATCAACGACAGCTGGGGCCATGCGGCCGGCGACGTTGTGCTCAAGCATTTCGTCGCGGTGATCCGCGGCGTGGGCCTGCCGCACGATGGCCTGTTCTCGCGCTACGGCGGCGAGGAGTTCGTGCTGGTGCTGCCCGCGATCGATCCACGGCAGACCGCGGCACTGGCCGAACGCATGCGGGCCGAAGTGGCAGCGCAGCCGGCCACGTTCGGTGTCCACACCATCACCATCACCACCAGCGTCGGGGTTGCCTCCGCGGCCGACGCGAGTTTCGAGGAACTGGTCAACGCCGCCGATGCGGCGCTGTACCGGGCCAAGAATCAGGGGCGCAATCGGGTGGCGTGGGCGCAGGGTGGAGTGCCGGCGCACGCGTGCGCCTGAGCGAAACTTCACTCGTGCGCCGGTTCTCGCGTATGTTGGCGCATCCCGAACGCCAAAGGCGCGCACCATGACAGCATCGCTGGAGCAGCATCCCGATCCACTGCGGCCCGATCACCTCAGGCGCAGCCTGTCCAACCGGCACCTGCAACTGATCGCGATCGGCGGCGCGATCGGCACCGGTCTGTTCATGGGTTCGGGCAAGACCATCAGCCTGGCCGGGCCGTCGATCGTGCTGGTCTACCTGATCATCGGCGTGATGCTGTTCTTCGTGATGCGGGCGATGGGCGAGCTGCTGCTGTCCAATCTCGATTACAAGTCGTTCATCGATTTCTCCACCGATCTGCTCGGGCCATGGGCGGGGTTCTTCTGCGGGTGGACCTACTGGTTCTGCTGGATCATCACCGCGATCGCCGACGTGATCGCGATCGCGTCCTACGCGCAGTACTGGTTTCCCGGGCTGGCGCCGTGGATCCCCGCGGTGCTGTGCGTGCTGCTGCTGCTGACCTTGAACCTGGCGACGGTGCGACTGTTCGGTGAGATGGAGTTCTGGTTTGCGCTGATCAAGATCATCGCGATCTGCGCGCTGATCGTGACCGGCTTCGCCCTGGTCGCCTGGGGTTTCCGCTCGCCGTCGGGGCACGTGGCTTCGTTCGCCAACCTGTGGAATGACGGCGGCGTGTTCCCCAAGGGGCTGAGCGGCTTCTTCGCCGGTTTCCAGATCGCGGTGTTCGCCTTCGTGGGCATCGAGCTGGTCGGCACCACCGCCGCCGAGACGGCCGACCCGAAGCGCAATCTGCCCAAGGCGATCAACTCGATCCCGGTGCGCATCATCATCTTCTACGTGCTGGCCCTGATCGCGATCATGGTGGTGACGCCGTGGCGCATGGTCGAGCCCGGCAAGAGCCCGTTCGTGGAATTGTTCGTGCTGGCCGGCATCCCGGCCGCCGCCAGCCTGATCAACTTCGTGGTGCTGACCTCGGCCACGTCCTCGGCCAACAGCGGCATCTTCTCGACCAGCCGCATGCTGTACGGCCTGGCCGAGGAGGCGCATGCGCCGAAGCTGTTCGCGCGGCTGTCCAAGGCGGCGGTGCCGTCGATCGGCTTGCTGTTCTCGTGCTTCTGTCTGCTGCTGGGCGCCGCCCTGATCTACCTGATTCCCGACCTGATCACCGCATTCACCCTGATCACCACGCTGTCCGCGGTGCTCTTCATGTTCGTGTGGTCGCTGATCCTGTTCGCCTACATCGCGTATAGGCGCAAGCGTCCGCAATTGCATGAGGCGTCGACCTACAAGATGCCCGGCGGCGTGGTCATGTGCTGGGTTTGCCTGGCGTTCTTCGTGTTCGTGCTGGTGCTGCTCAGCCTGCAGCCGGATACCCGCCAGGCGCTGATCGCCAGCCCGGTGTGGTTCGTGCTGCTGGCGGTGGGCTATATGTGGAAGGGACGCAAGGCGCGTCGGGCGTAGTCCGGTGCGTCGAATGGTCCGGCCATCGAACAGATGGATCGCGCTGTGGTTGTTCGCAGTGATCGCGGCGGGTCGCATGACCTGCGCGGTTGCGGCGGACCCGCCGCATGCCTCATTCACCCTCGACTCCGTGGCGCTCAAGGAAATCCGGCGCATCAATGTCTATACGCCGCCGGGTTACGACATGCAGAGTCGTACGGGCTACCCGGTGCTGTACATGCCCGATGGTGGGATGCAGGAGGATTTTCCGCACGTCGCCACCGATGTCGACGCGGCGATCCGCGCCGGCGAGATGCGGCCGATGATCGTGGTCGGCATCGAAAACACCGAGCGGCGACGCGACATGACCGGCCCGACCACGGTTGCCAGCGATCGCGAGATCGCCGTGCATGTCGGTGGCTCGGCCGCGTTCCGCGCATTCATCGCGGACGAGCTGATGCCGCAGGTGTGCCATCGCTATCGAACGGATGGCCAGACCGCGATCGTTGGCGAATCACTCGCCGGCCTGTTCGTGGTCGAGACGTTTTTCGTGCAGCCGAAGTTGTTCGACACGTACATCGCGCTCAGCCCCAGCCTGTGGTGGAACGACATGGCGCTGGCGCGCGGTGCCGCCATGCGGTTGAAGGCGTGGCCGGACCTGACGCGGACCCTGTATTTCGCCACCGCGAGTGACGACGATATCGGCGCAGCCAGTGATGCCTTGCAAGCGGCCTTGCGGGCGGATGCACCGCATGGCCTGACCTGGTTTTACGAGTCCAGGCCCGACCTGCAGCACAGCACCATCTATCGCGGCGCATCGCCCGGGGTGTTCCGCAAGTTGTTCCCGGTGAAGTGAGGTTGCCCGTCCGATCAGCTCAGTCGCGGTCGGGCGCACCCAGCGGGAAGTACGAGCGATACGGCCGTCCCTCGTCGACCGCACGTGCGAACGAGGGGCGGGCCAGCAGGCGTTGCCGGTAGGCCGTGACGTTGGCATGCGTCGCCGGGATCGGGTGCGCCCAGTCGGCGTAGAACAAGGCCGGGGCGGCGGCGCAGTCGGCGAGGCTGAAGCCGTCGCCGGCGGCCCATTGGCGTGCGGCCATCTGCTGGTCGAGCCAGGCGTAGGCGGTGTCGAGCATCGCACGTGCCTCAGCTACACCGACGCGGTCGCGGTCCGCCTCGGGACGACGACGGTCGAGCACGATCTTTTGCAGCGGCGTGTGCACGTAGTTGTCGAAGAAGCGATCCATCGCGCGCACATCGAGCGCGGCGACGGGGTCGGTGGGGATCAGCTGCACCGATCCGGCATGCTGCAGTTGCAGGTACTCGATGATGATGCTCGCCTCGACTACCGCGCGGTCTGCGTCCAGCAGCAGGGGGAAGCGCTGCAGCGGCCACAGGGCCACTAACTCCGCCGTTGCATCGGGGTTGTCCGGTGCGAGCACGCGCCATTCGAACGGCGTGGCGTTCTCGTACAGCGCGACCAGCACCTTCTGGCAGTAGGACGAAAACGGGTGGGCGTACAGCTTGAGGGTCATCGGGGATTGCCTGTGGTGGTGGGGTCTTCCATACGACGAATAAGCGTCGGCAAGATCGACAACTGGCATGGCATGGTTTCGCCGCTCGACGTTCGGCTGCGGCTGGTCCTAGTATCGAAAACCAGCGTGTGTTGTCGGCAACCCTGCGGGAGGACGGCCCATGAAACGCCTGCTGATCGGAATCCTTGTCGCGGTACTGGTGGTCGTTGTGCTCGGCGTGGGCGCGCTGCTGCTGGTCGATGTCAATCACTTTCGCCCGCAGATCCAGGCCTCGCTGGGCCAGGCACTCGGGCGCGAGGTGACGCTGGGCAAACTGCATGTGTCGGTGTGGTCGGGCTCACTCGACGCCGACGATGTCCGCATCGGCGACG
>JBEPVP010000168.1:0-7898 GCA_041690935.1 Rhodanobacter sp. | reverse complement strand
GCGATGATGTTGATCGCGCCCATGATCGAGCTGATGCCCATCAGGTGGATGGCGAACACCACATAGGCCAGCGAATCGCTCTGCAGCGACAGCGGCGGGTACATCGTCCAGCCGCCGGACGGGCCGCCGCCGGGCAGGAACAGCGTCGACAGCAGCAGCAGGAACGCAAACGGCAGGATCCAGAACGACAGGTTGTTCATGCGCGGCAACGCCATGTCCGGCGCGCCGACCATCAGAGGAATCATCCAGTTACCGAGGCCGACGAAGGCCGGCATGATCGCGCCGAAGATCATGATCAGCGCATGCAGGGTGGTCAGCTGGTTGAAGAAGTACGGCTGCATCAGCTGCAGGCCGGGCTTGAACAGCTCGGCCCGGATCGCCATCGCGAAGCTGCCGCCGATGAAGAACATCGTCAGCGCGAAGATCAGATACAGCGTGCCGATGTCCTTGTGGTTGGTGGACATGCACCAGCGCTGGAAGAAACCTTTCGGCGCGCCGTGGTGATCGTCGTGCTGATCATGGGTGGCTGCGTAGGACATGGCCGTGCACCTCTAACCTGAAATATTGAATGCGACTGCGTGAAAAAGCGTGTGTGTCGGGATGGCGTGGGCAACGCAGGGATCAGCCCCGTGTTGGCGCGGCCGGTGTGGTGGCGATCCGGGCGGTTTTTTGCGGAGGGGCGGCGCTGGAAGCTGCCGCCGGAGCCGCCGACTGCGCCTCCTTCCCGGCCAGCCACGTGGCGAAATCCGCCTTGGACTTGACCACCACCACGATCGGCATGAAGCCGTGATCCTGGCCGCACAGTTCGGCGCACTGGCCACGGTAGGTGCCCGGCGTCTTGAAGTTGGTCCAGGCCGCGTTGATGATTCCGGGGATCGCGTCGATCTTCCAGCCTGTCGCCGGGACCCACCAGGAGTGGATCACGTCGCCGCTGGTGATCACGAAGCGGATCTTGGTATCGACCGGCACCACCAGCGGCTTGTCGACATTCAGCAGGTAGGTGCTTTCGTCGCCCACCTTGACCGCATACGGATCCATGCCCGAACCGAGCTGGCGGGTCTGGTTGCTCTGCGAGTCGAGCTTGGACATGAAGCCGACCTTGTCGATCGGCTTGCCCAGGTATTCGACATAGTCGTAGCGCCATTTCCACTGGAAGCCGGTGACCTTGACGGTCATCTGCGACCCGGTGGTATCGGCCCACGTGGTGAGCCCGCCGGTGGCCAGCCACGCCAGCACCACCAGGATGATCACCGGGATGGTGGTCCACACGACTTCCACCATGGTGTTGTGCGACCACTTCTCGGCCACCGCACCGCGCGACTTGCGGAAGCGGAACATCGCGATGAACATCGCGCCGAACACCAGCACGCCGATCACGGTGCACACGCCTAGCGAGATGTTGTTCAGGTGATACGGCACCTGCGACCAGGTGCTCGCGCCGCGCTCCATGTTCAGCTGCCACGGACCGGGAGCGGCCAGGGCCACGCTGCCGAACGATGCAAGGGCGAGGGTCGCCGCTGCCGTGAGTGATCGCCTGATGCCGCCAGATGTCATGTCTTGCACCTTTGTTGAACTATTTGCGTGGCTGGCCATGGAAATCAGCCAGCAACACCATGAGTTTTCTCGACAGCTCGACGCGTTCCTGTTCCGCCAGGAAAGCGCCGATTTCCAACTCGCAACCGTGCGATGACAGCACTAGCCGCTGGCGTCCGTTGCCCGGCTCCAGCAACACGCGCACCCAGTACGCCTGGAAATGCGTGCGGCGCCGGCCTGGCAGGGATTGCACCTCCAGCGACGCGGCGTCGAGGGTGATGCGCTCACTGCGATCGCCGGCCCGCCAGGCCACGCTCAATGCGACAGCCACAGCGGCGGATTCAACCAGGGCAAACAGGGGCGCAAACACATTCCCCTGCCACGCACCCAGTCCAGCCGTTATCAGCGCCAGTGCCACCAGAACCACGATCAGTCGACGCAGACCGCGCCGGCTGAGCGCGCGATTTGGCCTTAGCCACATCGTCACGCACGGCAAGCTGGCGGTAACTGGTCGAAGCACGATCATGATGATCCGGCGTGCCTGGAACGCCGGAATGATAGGCCGCGGCGAGGCAGCGGGCAAGAATGTCGCACCCGGTTGACCTGGATCAAGCCCATGGACGACGCGTGCAGGCAGCCTCGCGAGCCCGCCAGCAAAGCGCCCGCACATGCCGCCGTTGCCCGCGCAAGGCGCTGTCTGCCTGCCCCAAGCTGCGGCGGCCAGCGTACAATTCCGCGCTCCCCTCCGCAGCTGCGGATCCTTGCGACGAGCCCGTGACCCAACCCATTCTCAGCCCCGAACTTCCCCTCGACAGCACGCCCGCGCGTGCGCGCATCACCGCCGCCTGGCTGCGCGACGAGACCGAAACGGTCAACGATCTGCTCGCCCAGGCCAGCTTGCCGCCGGTCGAGCGCGAACAGGTGATCGACCTCGCCGCTGGCCTGGTCACCCGCGTGCGGGCGCGCTCGAAAGACCAGAGCGCGGTCGAGTCCTTCATGCGCCAGTACGACCTTTCTTCCGAGGAAGGCGTGTTGCTGATGTGCGTGGCTGAGGCGCTGCTGCGCATCCCGGACAAGGCCACCGCCGACAAGCTGATCCGCGACAAGCTCGGTGAGGCGAACTGGAAGAAGCACCTGGGTCAGAGCGAGTCGTTGTTCGTCAACGCCTCGACCTGGGGGCTGATGCTGACCGGCCACCTGGTCAATCTGTCGGAAAACACCAGGCACGATTTCGGCGGCGCACTGCGTCGGCTGGTCGGTCGCGCGGGCGAGCCGGCGATTCGTCTGGCGGTACGCCAGGCGATGCGCATCATGGGCCATCAGTTCGTGATGGGCCGCAGCATCGACGAGGCGCTGGACCGCTGTGCCAAGAAGGAGTACGCGGTGTATCGCTATTCCTACGACATGCTGGGCGAGTCCGCGCTGACCAGCGAGACGGCCGAGCGCTACCAGCAGGATTATCGCGATGCGATCGCCGCGATCGGCGCGCGCGGCCCGTTCGCCAATCACACCGAGGCGCCGTCGATCTCGGTGAAATTGTCGGCGCTGCATCCGCGCTACGAAGTGCCCAAACGCGAACTGGCCCGGCGCCAACTCGGCGAGAAGCTGCTGGAACTGTCGCAGCTGGCGATGCACTACGGCATCGCGCTGTCGGTCGATGCCGAGGAAGCGGATCGACTGGAACTGTCGCTGGACATCATCGGCGACGTCTTTGCGCATCCCTCGCTGCAGGGCTGGAACGGCCTCGGCATCGTGGTGCAGGCGTATTCCAAGCGCACCCCGTTCGTGATCGACTGGCTGATCGAGACCGCGCGCGCCGCGAACCGCCGCTGGTACGTGCGGCTGGTCAAGGGCGCGTACTGGGACGCCGAGATCAAGCGCGCGCAGGAGAACGGCCTGGCCGGCTATCCGGTGTACACGCGCAAGCCGAATACCGATGTGTCCTATCTCGCCTGCGCGCGCAAGCTGTTTGGTGCCGGCGTCGAACTGATCTATCCGCAGTTCGCCACCCACAACGCGCACTCGATCGCCGCCGTGCATCACCTTGCACAAGGCCGGCCGTACGAATACCAGCGCCTGCACGGCATGGGCACCGACCTGTACGCCGAGGTGATCGGTCCGCAGAATTTGAACGTACCGTGCCGCGTGTACGCGCCGGTCGGCACGCACGAGGATCTGCTGCCGTACCTGGTGCGCCGCCTGCTCGAGAACGGCGCCAACACCAGCTTCGTCAATCGGGTGGTGGACGAAACGCTGCCGGTGCGTGAACTGGTCGCCGATCCGTGCGAGACCGTGCGCAGCTTCGTTTCCATTCCGCACCCGCGCATCCCGCTGCCGGTGAATCTCTACGGTGAGAATGCTGCGCTTGCGCAGCATTCAAATTTTGTATCCAGGAAGAATTCCATGGGCGTCAACTTCTCCAACGACAACGAACTGAAAGCGATGGCCGATGCGGTCAACGCGCATGCCGGTCCGTGGACCGCCGCTCCGCTGGTGCCCGGCGCGAGCGCCAACGGGCCGACCGTGCAGGTGACCAATCCGGCCGATCGCCGCCAGACCGTCGGCAGCTATGTCAGCGCCGACAGCACCACTGTCGACAAGGCGCTGAGCAACGCGGTCGCCGCCCAGGGCAACTGGGATCGCCTGCCGGCGGCCAGCCGCGCCGCGATCCTCGAACACGCCGCCGAGCAGCTGGAGGCGCGTCGCGGCGAGTTCATCGCGCTGTGCGTGCGCGAGGCCGGCAAGAGCCTGCCCGACGCAATCGCCGAGATCCGCGAGGCGGCCGACTTCCTGCGCTACTACGCGACGATGGCGCGCCGGCTGTTCGGCCAGCCGGAGCAATTGCCCGGCCCCACCGGCGAAACCAATCAACTGTTCCTCAACGGCCGCGGCGTGTTCGTCTGCATCAGCCCGTGGAACTTCCCGCTGGCGATCTTCCTGGGTCAGATCAGCGCCGCGCTCGCCGCCGGCAACAGCGTGATCGCCAAACCGGCCGAACAGACGTCTCTGATCGGCCACGCCGCGGTGAAGCTGCTGCATGACGCCGGCATCCCGCTCGACGTGCTGCAATACCTGCCCGGCGACGGCGCCACCGTCGGCGTTGCACTGACGAAAGATCCACGCGTATCCGGCGTGGCCTTCACCGGTTCCACCGATACCGCGTGGGCGATCAACCGCGCGCTCGCCGCGCGCAATGCGCCGATCGCCGCGTTGATCGCCGAGACCGGCGGCCAGAACGCGATGATCGCCGACTCCTCGGCGCTGCCCGAGCAGATCGTCAAGGACGTGATCGCCTCGGCGTTCCAGTCCGCCGGCCAGCGCTGCTCGGCCGCACGCGTGCTGTTCGTGCAGGAAGACATCGCCGACAAGGTCTGCGCGATGCTCACCGGCGCGATGGCCGAACTGAAGGTCGGCGACCCCGGCCAGCTGTCCACCGACGTCGGCCCGGTAATCGACGCGGATGCCTTGAAAATCCTCGTCGACCACGCCGCGCGGATGGACAAGGAGGCGGAGAAGATCGGCGAAGTCACACTCGACCCGGCGACCACCGCGCACGGTACCTTCTTCGCGCCGCGTGCCTACGAAATTCCCTCATTGGCCACGCTAACGCGCGAAGTGTTCGGCCCGGTGTTGCACATCATCCGCTGGAAGGGCAGCGAGCTGGCGCAGGTGGTCGAGCAGATCAACGCCACCGGTTACGGCCTCACCCTGGGCATCCACAGCCGCATCGACGACACCGTGGAATACATCGCCACCCATGCCCGAGTCGGCAACTGCTACGTCAACCGCAACCAGATTGGCGCGGTGGTCGGCGTGCAGCCGTTCGGCGGCGAGAACCTGTCCGGCACCGGCCCCAAGGCCGGGGGGCCGCACTACCTGCTGCGCTTCGCCGGCGAACGCACGCTCACCATCAACACCACCGCCGCTGGCGGCAACGCCTCGCTGCTGACGATCGGCGAGTAGGTCGCGCCATCCGCGCCGAGTGAGCGGTTGTCCTTGCACGTCTAGCGTCCGCTGTCGCTCCGTCGTGCACAAGCGGCAGATCATTCCGATGATCTGCCGCTTGTGCCGCGTATGGGTATGCTATGGATAGCTGCGCAGGCCTCTCGAGAACCCGATGAAGATTCCCAGTCCGACGCTCACCGAATCCCTGCAGCGCATGCGCAGCGCCCAGGCCGCGGATCCGATGCCGTCATGGGCTACTCGCGCGAAGCGACTGCGTGCGCTGGAGACGATGTTGCGCGAGCAGCGCGCGGCGTTCGCCGCGGCGATCAACGCGGACTTCGGCCAGCGTCCGGTCGAGGAAACCCATCTTCTCGAAGTCTTTCCCAGTCTGTCCGGCATCCGTCATGCGCTGCGTCATGGCCGGCGCTGGATGCGGCCGCGCCGCTCGCTGGCGGGGCTCGCGTTTCTGCCTGCGCGCAATGTGTTGCTGCCGCAGCCGCGCGGCGTGATCGGCATTATCGTGCCGTGGAATTACCCGTTGTATCTGGCCGTCGGTCCGCTAGTCGATGCGCTGGTCGCGGGCAACCGGGTGATGCTGAAGATGAGCGAATTCACCCCGCGCTTCTCGGCGCTGTTCGCCGAGCAGGTGGCACGCTGTTTCCAGCCAGACGAAGTGCTCGTGGTGACCGGCGACGCCGAGGTGGCGCAGGCGTTTTCCGCGCTGCCGTTCGACCATCTGCTGTTCACCGGCTCCACCGCGGTCGGCCATCACGTGATGCGCGCTGCGGCGGCCAACCTCACCCCGGTGACGCTGGAACTGGGCGGCAAGTCACCGGCGATCATCGGCCCCGGCGCGCGCTTCGAGCATGCGGTGGAGCGCATCCTGTTCGGCAAGCTGGTCAACGCCGGGCAGACCTGCATCGCGCCGGACTACGTCTTGCTGCCGCGCGCGCGGATGACGGAATTCATCGACCTGGCCGGCAAGGTGATGGCGCGGATGTATCCGCAACTTGAGCGCAGCACGCAATACGCCAGCATCGTCTCCGACCGCCAGTACCAGCGCCTGACCGGCCTGCGCGATGAGGCGCTGGCCGCAGGCGCGAGCGTGCACCCGCTCAGTGAAACTGCTGCGGATCCGCTGCGCCGGCTGCTGCCGCCCATACTGCTAAGCGGAGTCGACGACCGCATGACGGTGATGCGCGAGGAGATCTTCGGCCCGCTGCTGCCGCTCGTGCCCTATGACACGCTGGACGAGGCGATCGCCTATGTCGGCGCTCGCGCGCATCCGCTGGCGCTATATCTGTTCGAGCACGATCAAGGCCGCATCGACGCCGTGCTGGCGCGCACCCAGGCCGGTGGCGTCAGCGTCAACGACACCCTGTATCACATCGCGCAGCACGGCCTGCCGTTCGGCGGCGTGGGCGCATCCGGTATGGGTGGTTATCACGGCGAGGCCGGCTTCCGCACGTTCTCGCACCTGAAACCGGTGTTCCGGCAGGCCCGCTTCAACGGCGTCGGCCTGCTCAATCCGCCGTATGGCGCACGCTTCAGACGCATGCTGGAGTTGCTGCTCAACCGCGGTTGAGGCACAACGTCCGCACATAAAAAAACTCCCCGCGCAAACGGGGAGTTTTTTATGACCGATACCGCGTGGTCGGTTAGAACTTGTAGATAGCCGACAGGCTCAGCAGGTTGCCGTAGTCATCGAAGTTGCCATTGACCACATCGCCCGTGGAGCTGGTGCTGTTGATATGCGCCTGGTTCACGAAGATGTGCGCGTACGAGGCGTTGAGTTCGAAGTGCTCGCTGGCCTTGTAGCCGATACCCACGGTGGCGAGCTTGCGGGTGGAGTCCGGCACGCGCACGTCACGCACGGTGCTGTAGCTCGGCGTGGTGTCCACCGCGATGCCGGCACGCAGGGTGAGCTTCTCGTTGAGGTAGTAGTCGCCACCGACCGAGGCGTAGATCGTGTTGCGCCAGTTGAACGTCTCGGACGTATCCGGCTGGCCGGCGTTGCCGTACTTGACGCGCAGCTCCTTGAACACGTCCCACTTGGTGTAGGCCAGGTCGATACCCAGACCGAACTTCTCCGCCTGGTGCCAGTAGCTCGCGCTGACCACGGCCGGGGTGGTGAAGCCAGCGGTGCCGGTGGTGTTGGCGAACGGCGGGATGCTGCTGGCGAGCGCCGGATTGCTCAGCAGCAAATCGTAGCCCGGTGTTGTGGTGAACTTGCCGGTGCCCTGCAGGCGATGGCTGATCTTGGAACGGTAGTTCAGCGCCAGCTTGTCGTTCGGCGTCAGCTTCCAGAAGCCGCCGACCTGGTAGCCGTAACCCCAGTCGTCACCCTTGATCCGGTCTCGTATACACATCTCCGAGCCCACGAGACGGCCTCCGAGGGCGGATGCCGGCGTGTGGGTGAA
>JBEPVP010000167.1:0-7966 GCA_041690935.1 Rhodanobacter sp. | reverse complement strand
ATGTTCTCGATCATCACGATCGCATCGTCGACCACGAAACCGGTGGCCACGGTGAGCGCCATCAACGACAGGTTGTCCAGCGACATGCCGGTGAACGCCATCACGCCAAACGTGCCCATCAGCGACAGCGGCACCGCCACCGATGGAATGATGGTGGCCCACAGTCGGCGCAGGAACACGAAGATCACCGCCACCACCAGGAAGATGGTCAGCAGCAAGGTGAATTCCACATCGTGCACCGAGGCCTGGATGGTCACCGTGCGATCGGCGAACACATCCAGGTGCACGTCGGCCGGCAACGCAGCGCGCAGCTCGGGCAGCACGCTGCGTATCTGCGCCACCGTCTGCACGATGTTGGCACCGGGCTGACGGCGCACATCCAGCAACACGGCCGGCTGGCCGTTCGCCCACGCGGCGAGCTGGTCGTTCTCGACGCCATCGACCACGTTGGCCACATCGGACAGCCGCACCGGCGCGTTGTTCTTGTAGCTGATGATGGTGTTCTTGTACTCGGCCGCATCGGACAGCTGGTCGTTGGTGCCGATCGAGTAGCTCTGCGTCTTGCCGTTCAACGTGCCCTTGGGCGCGTTGACGTTGGCCTGGGTGAGCGCGCTGCGCACATCCTCCATGGTCAGGCCGAGGTTGGACAGCTGCGCCGGATTCACCTGCACGCGCACCGCCGGGCGCACGTTGCCGGCAATCGAGACCAGCCCGACGCCCTGCACCTGCGACAGCTTCTGCGCGATGATCGAGTCGGCCAGATCATTCACCTCGCGCAGCTGGCGGCTGTCGGAGGTGAGCTTGAGGGTGAGGATCGGCGCATCGGCCGGATTGACCCGGTTGTACACCGGCGGATACGGCAGGTTGCCCGGCAAGGTGCCGCGCGCCTGGTTGATCGCTGCCTGCACGTCCTGCGCGGCGATGTCGATGTCCCGATCCATCGCGAACTGCAGGATGATCGTGGACAGCCCGGCGGAGGAGTCCGAACTCATCATGGTGAGCCCGGAGATCTGCCCCAGGTTGCGTTCCAGCGGGGTGGTGATCAGCGACGCCATGGTGTTGGCGCTGGCACCCGGATACTGAGTGCTCACCACCAGGCTGGGCGCCTCGATCTCCGGCAACGCCGACACCGGCAACTGGCGGTAGCCGAGGATGCCGAGCAGCAATACCGCCACCATCAACAGCGAGGTGGCGATCGGCCGGCGAATGAAGAGGGTCGAGAATCCCATGGCTATCCGTAACGTGGTGTAGCGGCTTCGGCGGCGATCAGGCGCGCAGCGCCGCCAGGTTCAGCGCGATCGCGTTGCCGACGCGCGCTTCGGCGCGCCGACGTGTTAATCAGTGGCGACGACCGCCGCCGCTGGGGTTCTTCTTGGCTTTCTCCAGCTCGGCCGTGGTCGGTGCGGCCGGCACTTCGCCCGGCTTCAGCGCGTTGACCTTGCTGCCCGGCTTCAGGCGGAACTGACCTTCGGTGACGACGCGGTCGCCCGACTTGAGGCCGCTGCTGATCATCACGTGGCTGTCGCCCACTTCGCCGGCGATCACCACCGGTTGCATCTTGACCGTACTGTCGGCCTGCACCTGGTAGACGTAGTCGCCATCGGGCCCGCGCTGCACCGCCTGCGCCGGAATCACCAGACCACCGTCGACGGTGTTCACCAGCAGCTGCACGTTGACGAACTGGCCCGGCCACAGCTCGTTCTTCGCATTCGGGAACTCGGATTTCAGCCGGAACGTGCCGGTGGTGGTATCGATCTGGTTGTCGATCACCTTCAGCACGCCACCGCTGGCGATCGGGTGCGCGTCGGTGCGGTCGAGCGCGGTCACCTGCAGCGCCGCGCTGTCCTGGCCCGCGGCGGCGCGCACCAGGTCGAGGTTCTGTTCGGGCAGGGTGAACATGATGTTGATCGGCTGCAACTGGGTCAGCGTGACGATCGAGGTGGTGGTGGTGATCACGTTGCCCGGATCCACGCCGCGGATGCCGGCCAGGCCGTCGATCGGCGAGATCACCTTGGTATAGGCCAGCTGCACCTGGCTGTCGCGGATGCTGGCGGCATCGGCGGCCACCGCGGCCTGGTACTGGCTGGCCGTGTTGCGCAAGGTGTCCAGATCCTGCTTGGAGATGTAGCCCTTGGCCGCCAGATCCTGGCTGCGCGTCAGATTGCTCTTGGCGGTGGACAGCAGCGCCTGATCCTGGTGCTGCTTCGCCTGCGCCTGGTCATACGCGGCCTGGTAGGTGCGCGGATCGATCTGCGCCAGCACCTGACCCTTCTTGACCGGCTGGCCCTCGGTGAACTCCAGGCTGAGCAGCTGGCCACCCACCTGCGGACTCACGGTGACCGTGTTCAGCGCCTGCACCGTGCCCAGTGCGGTCAGGTAGACCGGCACGTTCTGCTTGACCACCGGCACCACGGTGACCGGCACCGGCGGCGTCTCGTCCTTGCCATTCTTGTCCTTGCCGGCAGTCTGCGCCGACGCCGCGCCGGCCGGCTTGTGCAACAGGCGGAAACCCACGACACCCACCACGATCACGACAATGACGATCAACGCGATCTTCCAAAAACGCGACATGTAAAACTCCTGGACTGAACGGAACGGTGCGGTCAACCGGCACTCGGCGACGCGACAAGCGTCTTGGGAATGTGGACGTCTGCCGGGGCCGTACCCGTTCGCAACACTGCCGACAAACGCCTCTCTGGGATGAAAGCATAGGGGCAGTGGAACGAACTTGAACAATGCCGGTTGACATGGGTGAGCCATGACCGATGGCAGGGCTGCGCGCCATCGCACGGTCATGTCGAGGCGTGGCGCGGGCTGCGGCGGCGATGACGGTCACGGCTGCGGATCGCCACGGCGCACTGAAACTTGCCACTTGCTTCGTTTATAATCGGCGACTGGTTGCCTGCCCGACTCCACATCGGGGTCTGGCGGCAGGTAGCCTTCGTGCCGTATGCCTACGGTGCGGCAATCCACGCCGGATGGGTTCGCCAGACCGGTGCGACAGTACAGGCATTCAGACAGGTCGGAGCAGCCATTGTGGCGTTCCGCCCGGTCCACTGACAGGAGTACGTGCGTGAGCGGTCCCATGAGCAAATCCGATCAGAGCGTGTTGCGCCAGTTTTCGATCATGATCGGCGGTCTGGCGGTACTGACGGTGGTGCTGATCTTCGCCGCACGGGCGATCTACCAGCACGAGCCGCAGGAAACCAATCCGAACCAGTCGGCCAGCACCGCCGCGCGGATTGCACCCGCCGGCGCCGCGTATGCCGGCAACACCGGCCGCGCCGCGATGCAGGCCGCCGCCGACGCCGCCACCAAGGCCGCCGCCTCGCAGGTCGCCTACGGCGGCACCACCGACGGCAAGGCGATCTTCGACCACCTGTGCACCAGCTGCCACACCTCCGGCGTGGCCGGCGCACCCAAGGTCGGCGACAAGACCATGTGGAGCCCGCGCATCGCGCAGGGCATTGACGTCCTGGTCAAGCATGCGATCGAGGGCTACCACGGCCCGGACGGCAACTTCATGCCGCCGAAGGGTGGCAATCCGGCGCTCACCGACGAGCAGATGACGAACGCCGTGCACTGGATCGTCGACCAGGCCAAGTAAGACCCCAGCTTCAATAAAGCAAAATCAGACGCCGCCCTCGGGCGGCGTTTTCGTTCGCCCTTCCCCCTGCTCTGCAGGGGGAAGTTGGAAGGGGGTTCACGGCTGGCGCGAAAATCAAAAGCTACCCCTCCCCAGCCCTCCCCTGCTTCGCAGGGGAGGGAGCAAAGCTGGAGCACGACTGGCGCGAAAATCAAAAGCTACCCCCCAAACCCTCCCCTGCGCGCAGGGGAGGGAGGAAAGCGGGAGCACGGCTTCGGTCACTCTGCATGCGTCTTGAGCCACGCCCGCGCAAACCCCTGCAGCTCCGGAAAGAATGCCTCGAAGCGTTGCTGCAATTCGACCTCACGCTCGACCAGCAGCGGCAACGCCGACGCCAGCGGATTGGCCCGGCTCAGCCGTTGCCCAATGCCGGCCAGTGCCTCGGCCAGCACCGCGCGATCGGCGTAGCCGGCCGGTAGCCCATGCAAATCCATGTAGCCGCGGAAGCGCCGCAACGGCGGCGGCAGCAGCGCGTCCTGGCGCCACAGCAACGCGCGCAATGCGTCGGAATACGGCGCCAGCGGTTGCGCACTCCAGCGCGAAAAATCGCGCGCCAGGCAGTGGTCGAACCACATGTCGAGCAGGATCCCGGCATAGCGGCGATACGGCGATGGCAGCAGCGCCTTGGCCGCCAGCACCTCGGGATGGGCGTCGGTATACACGTCGATGGCCCGATGCAGGCGGATGCCGTCGACCACCCGCGGCGGCAGCGCCAACGCATCCGGCAGGCCGTGCACGAAATCGCCCAGCATGCCGCCCAGCTGCAACGCCTCGTCGTCGCCCGCCAGCAGCGCATGCGCCAGGTGGTTCACCGGCGCCGCTCGCGGCAGCCGGTTCGATCGGCGGTTATCATCGTGTGCATGAATCCCATCGAGCTCCCCGCCGAACCTGCCAGCTTTCCGGATGTCGCCGCCAGTTTCATGCTCGACGGCCCTGCCGGCAAGCTCGAAACCGTCAGCGATGTCGCCGAACCGTCCAGCGCGCGCCGCGGCGTGGCGGTGATCTGCCATCCGCTGACGCCCGAAGGCGGCACCTTGCGTAACAAAGTGGTGACGATGGCCGAGCGCGCGCTGCGCGAATCCGGGCTCGACACGGTGCGTTTCAATTTCCGCGGTGCCGGCAATTCGGCCGGGACCTACGACAAGGGCCATGGCGAGAGCGACGACCTCGTCGCGGTGGTCGACTGGGTGCGCCGCGTGCGTCCGCACGATGCGCTGTGGCTGGCCGGTTTCTCGTTCGGCAGCTACGTGACGATCAGCAATGCGGTGCGCCTGCGCGCCGACGCGCTGATCAGCATCGCGCCACCGGTCGGTCGCTGGGAGTTCGAGGCGATCGCGCTGCCGACCTGCCCCTGGCTGATCGTGCAGGGCGAGGCCGACGAGGTGGTCGAGCCGCAGGCGGTGTTCGACTGGGTCGACGCGCTGCCGCACAAGCCCGAACTGGTACGCATGCCCGAGACCAGCCACTTCTTTCACCGCCGGCTGATGGACCTGCGTGGCGCGATCAAGCACGCCGTGCGCGGGTGGCTGCCCGAGGCGCGAGGGACGCGAGAGACACGGGACGAGTAGCGAGCGGCACGCCCCCGACCGCAGCGGCGCTCATCGCCACCTTCCACCGCCTTGATCTCTCGTCCAACCATGCCGACCGCCACGCTTATCCCCTCCGCCCGCTACCACGAAGGCGTTGCCGCGCACCGCTGGGAATCCGATCCCACCCAGCTGGCGCTGCTGCCGGAGTTCGACCGCATGCACGCGGCACTGTGTGCCGAACCGCCCGTCGACAACGGACTGTTTGGACGGCTGAAATCGCTGCTCGGCAACGATCAGCCTGCAGCGGTGCCCGGGCTGTACCTGTGGGGCACGGTCGGCCGCGGCAAGACCTTCCTGATGGATCTGTTCGTGGCCAGCCTGCCGCACGGCATCGCGCTGCGCCGGCACTACCATCGCTTCATGGGCGAGGTGCACGCGAGCCTGCGCGCGCTGGGCGAGCGGCAGAGCCCGCTGATCGAGGTCGCTGCCGGCCTCGCCGCACGCTGTCGGGTGTTGTGCCTGGACGAGTTTCTGGTCAACGACATCGGCGATGCGATGATCCTGTCCGGCCTGCTGGACGCGCTGTTCGCGCGCGGCGTGACCCTGGTCACCACGTCCAACACAGCACCGGCGAACCTGTACAAGGACGGCTTGCAGCGCGCCCGCTTCCTGCCCGCGATCGCGCTGATCGAGCAGCGCTGCCACGTGATCGAGATGGCCTCCTCGCGCGACTGGCGCCTGCGCGCGCTGAGCCAGGCGGCGGTCTATCTCACGCCGCCCGGTGCCGAGGCGCATCGCGCGCTGGAGCGCATCTTCGCCAGCCAGGCCGACGGCGCGATTCAGACGGACAACGTGCTGCACCTCAACGGCCGCGACATTCCGTTCCACAAGCGCGCCGGGCAGATCCTCTGGTTCGACTTCGCGGCGCTGTGCGAAGGCCCGCGCGCGGTCGCCGACTACATCGCACTGGCCAAGGCCGGCCCGACGATCATCGTCTCCAACGTGCCGCAATTCACCCGCTACAGCGAGGACGCGGCGAAGCGCTTCGTGCAATTGGTGGATGAGTTCTACGACCGCCACGTCAAGCTGGTGCTGTCCGCCGCCGCACCGATCACCGAGCTGTACGACGGCGAACGCCTGCGCGCCGAATTCGGCCGCACCGAATCGCGGCTGATCGAAATGCAGAGCGAGGCCTACCTGGCGCTGGCGCACCGACCGGAGTGATCGCCGGCGCCACCGCCGGCGCCGGCGGCACGCGTTCCCCGCCACGCCCTCCCCCGGCGCATTGCGGTGCCCTGTCCCCCGCAGTAGCCTGCCAGAACGCAGCGATGCGATTCCCCCGCTAAGCAGGAGGCGAGCGATGCACTCGACCACGGATAGGGACTCCGGTTCGGCGCCTGCGGGACGGCAGGACGATGCGGTGGCGACGGTCTCGGCCAGTACCCAGCTTGCGCCGGACGAGCACTTTGCCGTACCCGGGTTCGACGCCGTGGCGCGGCTGGCCGCCGGCTCGCTCAAGGTGCCGCTGGTCTCGCTGATACTCAGCGGCGGGGGCGCGTTCTGGTTCACCGGCGCTCCGCACGACGCCGCACACGCCGCGCCGCACCTGGACGGCTTGTACCTCGATGCGGCGCGCTGCAGCACCGCGCAGGTGGTGCTGGATACCCGCGGCGACGAGCGTTTCATGCACGCCACGCTGGCGACCGGGCCGGTCTCGGCACCGATCCGCTTTTTCGCCAGCGAGCCGGTGTTCACGCTCAGCGGCCGGCAGGTCGGCGCCTTGTGCGTGATGGATCACCAGCCGCATACGGAGCTGGGCGAAGCCGAACGCACCGCGCTGCGCGATGCCGCCGCCCTGGCCGGTGCCAGCGTGGTACTGGGCAGTTATATCGGGCGCACCGATCCGGTGACCCAGCTGCCGCATCGCAGTGCGTTTTTCGGCGACTTGCGCGCGCAGCTTCACGATGGCATCGACCACGTCTGGCTCACCGCGATCGAGGTGGCCCCGGTCGAACGCTTCAATGCCTTCATCCGGGCGATGGGACATGCCTACGCCGACGAGCTGATGCGCGGTGCAGCCGAGCGGATCCAGTCCTGGCTGACCCCCGACATGCGCCTGTATCAGGTCGGCGTGACCCGCTTCGCGGTGCTGTTGAGCAACACGCATGGACTGCTAGACACCGCCCGGCTGGACGATCTGGTGGCGCGCCTGCGCCGTCCGTTCGAATGCCTGAACATTCCGCTGACCATCCAGCCGGGGATCGGGCTGCTCAAGGTCGACGCAGCCGAACTGCGCACCGGCGACGCGCTGCGCCTGGTGATGAGTGCCTCCCACGAGGCCCAGCACAGCGAGCGCGGCTGGGCGTTGTACGACCGCGCGCAGGACGAGCGGCACCGGCACGAGTTCTTGCTCGTCACCGAGCTGGCCGCCGCGCTGACCGAGCGCGCCGAACTGGATCTGCACTACCAGCCGCGCATCGACCTGGACAGCGGCCGTTGCGTGTCGGTGGAGGCGCTGGCGCGCTGGCGCCATCCTACGCTCGGGATGGTGCCGCCGACCGAGTTCATCCGGCTGGCCGAATCCGCCGGACTGATGCGCTCGCTGACCCAGTGGGTGCTCGATCACGGCGTCGCCCAGCTGGCCTTGTGGCGGCGCGACGGCATCGACATCCAGCTGTCGCTCAACGTGTCCAGTGCCGATCTGGGCGCCGATCTGGTGACCCGGCTGGAAGCGGCCGCCGCACGCCATGGCGTGGATCCGCACATGCTCGAGCTGGAGTTCACCGAAAGC
>JBEPVP010000166.1:0-8065 GCA_041690935.1 Rhodanobacter sp. | reverse complement strand
TGGCGCGCTGGCCAACGATCGTCGTCACCAGATCAAGGCCTACGGCTCGTACCAGATCGCCCCGGAATGGATGGTGTCCGGCAACGTGGCGATCGCGTCTGGTTCGCCGATCACCTGCCTGGGCCTGTACGGCGCAGGTCAGACCAACCCCGGCCTGGCCTACAACGGTGGCTACTACCACTTCTGTGGCGGCACGCCGTTCCCGCCAGGCACCAAGCGCAACCCGTGGACCTATCGTCTGGATCTGAGTGCCGAGTACCGGCCGGAGTGGGCGGACAAGAAGCTGGCCTTCAACGCCATGGTCTACAACGTGTTCAACAAGCAGACCACCACGCAGCTCTTCCCTCGTGAGTTGAGCGCCAGCTACCGGCGTCCGTACAGCTCCATGACGCCGCGTTACGTCCGCTTCGGTGTTTCGTACGACTTCTGATGATCTGACGTAGCAAGTACATTGTTGATGTTTCAAAAAAACCGCCGGGGATCCCGGCGGTTTTTTTGTGGAAAAATAGCGGAATCAGCGAAATGCCACGAGCCCCCGCGTAGGACATGAACCCATGTTCGTTGTGCCTGCAACTTCAGTGCGACGATAACCTCATCAGCCGCAGAGGCCTGAGGGCTAATTGCGGAATTATTCTTCCAGGACACCCCATGAGCCAATTCGCATTGCTGGGCAAACGGCGTTTCGCGCCGTTCTTCTGGACCCAGGCGCTGGGAGCGTTCAACGACAATGCGTTCCGCAATGCGTTGGTGATGCTGGTGGCGTTCCAGATGGGGCTGGATGACCACACGGTGTCGCTCTACACCAATCTTGCGCCGGCGCTGTTCATCATCCCGTTCTTTCTGTTTTCCGCGACGGCCGGCCAGCTGGCCGAGAAGTACGAGAAGAGCCGGATCATCCGCTACGTGAAACTGTTCGAGATCGGCGCGATGGCGCTGGCCGCGTACGGTTTCTATACGCACCACACCTCGCTACTGCTGATCGTGCTGTTCATGATGGGGATGCACTCGGCCACGTTCGGGCCGATTAAGTACGCGATCCTGCCGCAAGCGCTGAAGCCGGCCGAACTGGTCGGCGGTAACGGGCTGGTCGAGATGGGCACGCAGATGGCGATGCTGGTCGGCATGATCGCTGGCAACTCGCTGATGCTGGTGGCTGGCGTAGGGCCGCTGCTGGCATCCGGCGCGACCATCGCGGTGGCAGTGGCCGGTTATCTGGCCTGCCGCCGGATTCCGCCGGCGCCGGCGACCGCGCCGGAGCTGAAATTCAACTGGAACCCGTTCAGCGAAACCGCCCGGGTGCTGGCGATCACGCGGGCCGATCGTGCGGTGTTCAATGCGGTGCTGGGCATCTCGTGGTTCTGGTTCTTCGGTACGGTGTTGATCGCGCAGTTGCCGATCTACACCCGCGAGACGTTGGGTGGCGATGGCTCGGTGAACACGCTGGTGCTGATGCTGTTTTCGATCGGCACCGGCGTGGGCGCGCTGCTGTGCGAGCGGATGTCGGGCCGCCGGGTGGAAATCGGCCTGGTTCCGCTGGGAGCGTTTGGTCTGACCGCGTTCGGCGTCGACCTGTATTTCGCGCGGCATGGTGTTGCCGCGGTGCGCGGGCTGGACTGGCTGGGGTTCCTGCACGGCGCGGGCAGCTGGCGCATCGCGCTTGACCTCACCCTGATCGGCTTGTTCGCTGGTTTCTACGTGGTGCCGCTGTTTGCCTTCGTGCAGGCGCGTGCGCCGCGCGACCAGTTGTCGCGGATCATTGCCGGCAACAATATCCTGAACGCTCTGCTGATCGTACTGGCGGCCGGCTTCGGGCTGGGCCTTGGGGCGCTCGGGCTGAACGCGCCGCAGATCTTCCTCGCTGCGGCGCTGCTCAACGTGCTGGTGGCCTGGTACATCTTCACCCTGGTGCCCGAGTTCGTGATGCGTTTCATCACCTGGGCGCTGGTGAACACGCTCTACCGGGTGCGTGCCGATGGGGCGCCGCACATTCCTGACGAAGGTCCGGTGTTGCTGGTGTGCAACCACATCAGCTTCATGGACCCGCTGCTGTTGATGGCGAACCTGCGGCGGCCGGTGCGCTTCGTGATGTATTACAAGATCTTCAATACGCCGCTGCTCCGCTTCGTGTTCCGCACCGCGAAAGCGATCCCGATTGCCGGCCACAAGGAAGATCCGCACGTGCTGCAGCAGGCCTACGATGCGATCGACGACGCGCTGGCGGCGGGTGAAGTGGTATGCATCTTCCCCGAAGGCGGTTTGACCGGCGATGGCGACATCGCGCCATTTCGTCCGGGTGTGGAGAAAATCCTGGCGCGACGAGAGGTGCCGGTGGTGCCGATGGCGTTGCGCGGGCTGTGGGGCAGCATGTGGAGTCGGCGCGATTCACGGCTGGGTCGGGCGCGCCTGCCGCGGCGGTTTCGTGCGCAGGTCGATTTGGTCGTCGACGCGCCATGCGCGTCGAAGCAGATCACCGCAGCGTCACTGGAAGCACGGGTGCGCGAATTGCGCGGCGAGCTGGCTTAGGCTGGAGGCCGGTTGCGGACCAAGCCTCTCAGCCGACCCAGCCGCCAACCACGATCAGCGCCACCACGCTCAGCCATGCCAGCAAGGCGCGCAGCAGGGCGCTGCGCAGGCGCCGCAATTCAATCAGTGGATCGCTGCGTTCGTCGGCGTAGCCGTCTCCGGCCTCGATGTCGATCAACACGTCGGCCTGCGCGGCGGCGCCGAGAAAACCCGGGCCCTCGCTGTACCAGCTGGTGGCCGCCGCCTGGGCGTGCCAGCGCCGCCACGCGCCAATCACAGCTTCCCAGTGGCCGACCACCGCCAGCGTGAAGGTCAGCAGTTGCGCCGCCGGCCAATCCAGCACGTTGGCGACATACCGCGCCGCCCTGCGGCTGCCCGGGTCGAGCCGCAGCGAGTCGTCGCGGCCCAGCGTCTGCGCCAACCGGTACAGCAGTGCACCGACGGGACCGAGCAGGAAGAACCACAGCAGCACGGCGAAGCGCCGCCGCAGCGCGGCGTAGGCGATCACCACGCCCAAGGCGGCCGCGTTCCAGGCCACTGGGGCGCCATCGTCGGCGAGCGCCTGGGCGGCCGCCTCGCGGCTGGCACCATCGGGGGCTTCCAGGATGGCCTCGAGATCGCTCTCGAATTCGCGTGGGCCCAGGCAATACATCAGCACCACCAGCGAGAACAGCAGCTGCAGCAATTCGCCCAGTGGCGAACGATCGAGCAACCACCACAACAGCGCGCACAGCGCCAGCGGCAACGCCAGGGCCAGCGCTACCCGAGCGGGGCCGCTGGTGTCCGCCAGTTGCGCGACCCAGCGCCGGAACAAGCCATCGCCACGCCAGCTCGCCAACTGGGGCATGACGTGCAGCAGACCGAGAGCGATGAGAGCAACAAGCAGACTGATGGCCATGAAGGGAAAACCCGCGGACAGTGGCTGCATTGTAAGCGACGGATCGACCTCGCCGCCGTTCATCGCGGGCACCGCGCGGCGGTATCAGTGATTGAAAATCGCGGTGGCCGATAGGGCGGCACCGGTCGCAAGATCAGCGCCACGCTGGCCAGGTACGGCGCGGTGACGCCGCCGAGGATGATGCCGCGACGCGCGCTGGCTCGATCGTCCATGTGGGTCTGGCTGATGTCGTGGAGCGCTTCCGTATGCCATTGTCGATCCATGCAGTGGAAGCGACTGCGGCAGGCCGGTCCGCGTGAAGTTCGCGCAGCCGGATCAGCGCGCGGGAACGTCGGCGATCAGTGAATCCAGGTCCACCCCGGCGCGCAGCTGCAGCCAGTGCGCCAGCAACTGGTAGGACACCGACAAGGCCGTGGATGGCAGGAAGCTGCCATCGCCAATGCCGTCGACGATCTGCTGCGAGGTGAACCAGCGGGCGTCTTCCAGCTCGTGATCGCGCATGGCGATCCGGCGCGACACGGCGGTGGCGATGAAGCCGACCATCAGCGAGGCAGGCATCGGCCACGGCTGCGACGAGTGATAGCGCACCTCATCGACGATGACGCCGGACTCCTCCGCCACTTCGCGGCGCACGGCGTCTTCCAGTGACTCGCCCGGTTCGACGAAGCCCGCCAGCGTCGAATAGCGCCCGGGTGGCCAGCCGGCCTGGCGACCGAGCAGGCAGGCGCCGTCGTGCTCGACCAGCATGATCACGGCCGCATCGGTGCGCGGGAAATGCAGGCGCGCGCAGTCCGGGTTGGTGCATTGCGCGCGATGGCCGGCGGCGACCAGCTGCAACGCTGCACCGCAGCGGGCGCAGTGACGCGTCTCGCGCTGCCAGTGCGACAGGCCCTTGGCATAGGCGAACAGGCCGGCCTCCTCGGCCGGCAATTGCAGGCCGGCGTTGCGCAAGCTCATGCGACGGGCGTCGAGAATCCGCTCGATTGTATCGATATCGGCGGTATCGTCCAGCACTAGCAGGAAGTATGGGCGCTGTTCGGCGATGCCCAGCAGGGTCGGCGGCAGGTGGCCGAGCCATTGTTCACGCTCCCGGTTGTCGAGCCAGCGCAGCGCCTCCCGATCGTGGCGCATGAAGGCCTCACCGGCGGTATCCAGCAGCAGGTAGCGCGCATCGGACGACCGCGCCTGTTCGGCAATCCAGGCCGACTCGTCGCGCCGTTCGGCGATCCGGTCGAGGCTCAGGCTGAGCCCGGCGAAGGTATTGGGGCGCGGCAATTTGGCCCGATCCATCGGAGGCGTCCTCAGGTGGTGAACGAGGAGCCGCAGCCGCAGGTAGTCTTGGCGTTCGGATTGCTGATCACAAACTGCGCGCCGCTGAGGTTTTCGGCGTAATCGATCTGCGCGCCGGTGAGGTACTGCAGCGACAGCGGATCGCACAGCAGGGTCACGCCCTCGCGCTCGACGGCGAAGTCGTCCTCGGCCTGGGCTTCGTCGAAGGTGAAGCCGTACTGGAACCCCGAGCAGCCACCGCCGCTGATGTACACCCGCAACTTCAGTGCCGGATTGCCTTCCTCGGCGATCAGCTCATGCACCTTGTGCGCGGCAGCCGCGGTAAACAGCAGGGGCGCGCCGCTGCTGCGGTAATCGGGGATCGCGACGATAGTTTCCATGGTCACCTAGATGGGGCCGTGACAGACAAGCGCAAGCATACTTCCCTTCACGCCGGCACGGCGTCGTCGAGTTCCGCATCCGGCGCGGGCAACTCCCGCTGCGCGTCCCCGGCTTGACGCGAGATGCGCCCGTTGACTTGTGCGCCAGCGGCCATTTCCAGCGTGTGATAGCGCAGGTCGCCGTCGATGCGCGCGTTCGGCGCCAGCTCCAGGCGGGCACTGACGTGCACGTCGCCGGTCACGTGGCCGTTGATGACCGCGTGCGGCACATGGATCTCGCCGTGCACCTGGCCCTGCTCGCTGAGCGTGAACATGGCATCGTCGCCTTCGCCCAGCACGCTGCCTTCGATGCGTCCGTCCAGATGCAGCGTGCCGCTGAAGCGCAGGTCGCCACGGATCACCGTGCCGCGGGCGATCAGGCTGGTCTCGTGACTGGTTTGGCTGCGCTCGTTGCGTCTACGGTTGAACATCGCGATCTTCCTCGGTTTTGGTGATGTTGCCGCGTAGTGCGGCGCCCCATGCGACGGCGCGGTTGACCGCCTCGCCATTGGCGGGCTGAACGCTGACGCGCAGCCGCGTGGGGCGAAAATCGGCCGGCAGCACGATGGTTCCGTGCAGCTGCTGAAAATACATGAGGCGAAATGGCAGGCCGTCCTTCTCCGTGGCATTGCCGAGGGCGGACCAGTCCAGGGTCACGACCTTGTCGCCGCGCAAGCCTTCCACGCTGATCGTGGCGTTGCCGGTAGTCTCTTCGCCGCGTTTCGCGTTCTGGATCAGGCTCAAGGTGAGGTTCCAGCCGCGCGAACCGGTGATCGGCTGCAGCTTGACCTCTTGCAACCGCAGGCCCTGCCGCTGGCCGTCGCCACCGACCAGTCGCGAGTAGAAGCCCAGGTCCGCGCGCAGGCCGCTGAGTTCCTCCTCGCGCTGGGCCAGCGTGCCACGCAAGGAGCGCGTGGCGACCTCGTTGACCTGCGCGCCGCGCTGCAGATTCGCGACCTGCTGCTTGAGGTCCGCGACCTGGCCCAGCAGGATGCGCTGCTGGCGCTGATCAACGGCCGCCGGCGTGGCGTGTCTGCTCAATTCGCCGACAATCAATCCCAGCACCAGAAGACTGCCCAGCCACGCCAGACCAAACCACAGCCAACGTCGGGTCTGGCCGGCAGCGTCATGCCGTCGCACGACGAAGCGTGGCGGTGGTCGTGAAGCCATGCGGGCCATTCCGGGAAAACCGAAGGTATAGCGCCGTCGCGATCACAGCGTCAAGGAACAGGCGCACGCTTGGGAGCGTCAGCGGGCATCGCGCGCTCACAGCAGGGTTCAACTGCTCATCTTGCTTTGCAGGTAACGCTCCGCACCGATGTCCTTGACCAGGCTGAACTGGGTCTCCAGCCAGTCAATGTGTTCTTCCTCATCGTGCAGGATGTCCTTGAACAGGTCGCGGCTGATGTAGTCGGCGATGCCTTCGCTGTGTGCGATCGCGGCGCGCAGGTCGACCACGGCGGCCAGCTCCAGGTCCAGGTCGCCCTGCATCGATTCCAGTACGTTCTCGCCGATGCGCAACTTGCCCAGGTGCTGCAGGTTCGGCAGGCCGTCGAGGAACAGGATGCGCTCGATCAGGTGATCGGCGTGCTTCATTTCCTCGATCGATTCCTTGTACTCGTGCTCGGCCAGTTCGGTGTAGCCCCAGTCCTTGAGCATGCGGCAATGCAGGAAATACTGGTTGATCGCGGTCAGTTCGTTGTAGAGCACCTTGTTGAGGAACTCGATAACCTTGGCATCACCTTTCATGGTTTTCTCCCTACGGCGGACTCCACGGACTATACAAACTCCACGCCGACGACGTAACGAGAATGGCCATGGTTGCCTGCATGCGTGGAAAGGCGTTCCCGCCCGCGGCAAGCGAGGAGTGAACGACTCAGGCTGCGGCGAGTGGGGGCTGGCAACGGACCTGCGAGACCGCCTGGTCGAGCGTGGCGCGGGCCTCCTGTTCGCAGCAGCCGCAGCAATCCGAACAGCCGGTACGCGCCTGCAATTCGGTAAACGAATACACGCCACTAGCCGCTTCGCGGCGGATGTCATGGTCGGTAACGGCATTGCACAGGCAGATGTACATGGCGCGTATAAGAACGCGAATGCGAATGATTGTCAACAATCAGGCATGCGCCACTGGCCGGATTCGTTCAGGCGGCGGCGCAGTCGCCATTCGGTCCGAGCGGCGGAGCGTCGGCGGTATCCCGTGGCGGCAGGCTCCCGAGTTCAACACTGAACAGGTCCTCCACCAGCGGGGCGAAGTGACGCAGCGCACGCTCGTACACCTGGCGCTTGAAATTGACGACGTGCGCGGCCGGGTACCAGAAATCCACCCAGCGCCAGATATCGAACTCCGGCTTGTCGCAGGCATCCAGCTTCAAAGCTTCGTCGCCACCGACCAGCTTGAGCAGAAACCACACCTGTTTCTGGCCGATGCAGGTGGGACGCTGATGATGGCGCACATAGCGATTGGGCAGGCGGTAGCGCAGCCAGCCATGCGTGGCCGAGATGACTTCCACATGGTGCGCGGCGAGTCCGGTTTCCTCTTCCAGCTCGCGATACATCGCCTCCAGCGGCGTCTCGTCCGAGCGCATGCCACCCTGCGGGAACTGCCAGCCATCACGATTGACCCGGCGCGCCCAGAACAGCTGACCGTCTGCGTTCAGCAGCACGATGCCTACATTCGGACGATAGCCATCAACATCAATCATGTCGTTTCCTGGAGCCGTGCGGCGCGGCTCGCCACGCGAGACCGCATCCAACCTGCAGCCGATTCAACCACAGCGCGTGAAGCAGCGGCAAGCCGCAGACTTGAACCGGCCGGGCTACGCGACTACACTGCCGCGCCCCGCCCGTATCGTTCTGATCCGGCATGGCGGGTCTCCTCAAGGCTATGTAGCTCAGCTGGTTAGAGCACAGCACTCATAATGCTGGGGTCGGTGGT
>JBEPVP010000165.1:0-8156 GCA_041690935.1 Rhodanobacter sp. | reverse complement strand
TTCATGTGCTGCGCCAGCTCACGACCGTGCCTGGACATCCACACCACATGCCAGCCGATCATCGCGACCGCCAGCAGCAGCACACCGGCGTTGAAAATATCCTGCCCGGCGCCGCTGGCCAGGCTGGCGATGGCATCGGCGCCCAGCGCCACCAGCAACGCCCCGGCGATGCCCAGCGCAATGCCGCCGCCGACAAACAGCCCACGCCGCGGAACGCCGCGCGTGGCCGCACAGACGATCGAGACGATCAGCGCCGCCTCCATCACCTCACGAAATACCAGCAACGCTACGCCAGGCATGCGCTCACTCCACGATCAACCGGCCCTGGGCCGTGTCCTGGTGGAAGTCGCCGAAGAATCCGTAAGTGCCCGCATGCAACGGACCGACGTAGACGGTGATGCTGCGATTCGGCAACACGATCGTCTCGCGATTGAAATCGGTGCTCTCGAACTCTTCCGGCGAGGCATCCTGATTGTTCACCACGATCCTGAACTTGGTGTCGGCGGGAACCCTGAGCTCACTCGGCGCATACACATGATTCTTGAGCACCAGCGTGTACTCGGGAATATCGGTGGCGGCCGCCGTGCAGGCGAAGATCAGCAGGATCGGTGCGGCGACTTGCAGCAAACGTTTCATGAGACGGTCCATTGACAATATGCAAATGCTAATAGTTCCCATTTGCGCCGTCAAGCGATACGCCACGGAAACATCCGGTGGCATTAACCTGACGTCCGGTGTCCCGTCGGAGTCATCGTCATGTCCCCAACCGCACAAAACGGCAGCACCATCATCCCCTGCCTGCGCTACCGCGACGCGCACGCCGCCATCGACTGGCTGTGCAAGGCGTTCGGCTTCACGAAGCACGCCGTTTACGAGAACGAGCACGGCGGCGTCGAACACGCCCAGCTGACCTACGGCCCCGGCATGATCATGCTCGGCGAAGTACGCGACAACGACTTCGGCCGGCACATCGTCCAGCCCGACGAGATCGGCGGCCGCGAGACCCAATGCGCCTGCGTGACCGTGGTCGACTGCAAGTCGCACTATCAGCAGGCCAAGGCTGCCGGCGCCGTGATCGTCGACGACTACGCCGAGAAGGACTACGGCGGTGCCGGCTACAGCTGCCACGATCCGGAAGGCCACCTGTGGTACTTCGGTAGCTACGATCCGTGGCAGCCGGAATAACGCCGGCGTCCGCTACGGCAAGGGCGGTGCCCGATTACGGCGCCGCCGCGGCAGGCTTCAGCTTCGAATCCGGTCGTGCCACCACGTACATCTCCCAGCTGAACTGCTTGAGCAGGGCCGTCCTGTCCTTGCCTATCGTAAGCAGGTCGAAATGGGTCTTGCCCGGCAGGAAACGGAAGTCCGATCTTGCACCCAGGCCGTCCAGCACCGCCTTGAGCTTGTGCGCGGCACCGTCGAGATAAAATGTATCGGCGGTACCCACGATCAGGTGGATCTTGCCGTCCAGGTCGGCCTTCAGCTGCGGCCAGTTCGCCTGCACTCGATGGGCGATGTCGTAGTGGTCACGCCACCAGGCGACCACCGCCGGATCGACCGCACCGGTGTCGCGATCGAACATCGGCAGTGGCCGACCGTCCGCTCCGCGTGGCGAGAACACCCAGTCGAACGAGGCCATCTGCCCGCCGTACTCGCCAAGCACGCGTTCGAGCCTGGCGAACGTCTCGTAGTTGGCGATCACCTTGCCCTTGTCGCGCACCAGCGGATAGGCCGAACCGTCCGGCCGGTGGTAGACGTTCGCGTTCGGCGCATACAAGTCCACCCCGGTGAAATCGTGGAAATCGCTGGGGTCGGGCGAGGTCGACCAGGTACCGCCGAAAATCTTCGGATAGCGCGTCTGCAGCCACAACGTGGCCCAGCCACCGGAGGAATGGCCGTTGAGGAAGCGGCCGCCCGGCTTGCCATCCATGCGATAAGTCGCTTCCAGCTGCGGGATCAGTTCGGCGGTCAGCGCGTGGCCCCAGGGGCCGTTGTTCACGGAATCGGCGAACTCATGCGTGCCGGTGGCGCTGGATTCGTCCAGGAATACCCAGATCATCGGTGGCATCTGGCCTTCTGCCATCGCCGCGTAAACCATCGCGGCACTCGCCGCCAGCGTCATCCGGTCGCCACCGTAGCCGTGCGTGGTGTAGACCGTAGGATAGCGTGCCTGACTTTTCTCGTAGCCGGGCGGTGTCAGCACCCAGCCGCGCATCACGATGGGCCGACCCCAGAATGCACCCAGTGACGGACTGGAGAAATCAATCGGCTGGGCGTGCGCGCGGGCCTCGCCCATATGCCGCATCGACTGCTCGCTCATCGCGCCCTTCGGAAACTGCCAGAGCCGGCGCGCAGGAACAACGTCGACCAGATCGAGCGTCATCGGCGATGTCATCGGCAAATGTAGTTTGACGACCTTGCTCAGCAGATCGCCGTGGCTGCGGCCGCGATAGTTGTAATCGTGATTGACGTCGAGCACCGCCTGCATCAGGTAGTCGCCCGGCGGCAGCTGCGAATAGCCGGTGGGAAACGCCAGTATATCCGCGTCCATGTCCACGCCCTGCCCCGGCACCAGCCGGCTCACTTCGCGGGCAGCCACCGTTGCCTGGCTCGCACTGAATGGACTGGCATCCACTTCCTCCACCTTGCCGTCCTTCGCCGCAGCCAGCGCCGCTTTGGCGTCGGTGGCGAACAGCAGCAGACGACCGGAGACCGGCTGGGTCAATGTGCTGCCCAGCTCGACATGAAACCGCCCCTGTACGGCCGGCGCATCGGTTCGCGCCGTTGCCACACCGGTGAACAGGCCGAAGCCCAGCAGTACCGCTACCGCACGATGCATGTCACGCATGACGAATCCCCTCTTGTGCGTTGAAGTTGCCACGATGTCGGCGGAGTCGCGACTGCGCTCCGCTGATCGGTCAGTGCGAGCCCGCGTCCGGCTTGTCCTCGACGGGCGCGAGGCGCAGGTCCTGGAAGTCGAAGCTGAAGTCGGTCAGTGGCGAGATCGGCTCCATCCGCGCCTCCGTGATATGGCCGTCCATATCCAGCGTGAAGGTCACGAACGCGTCGGCGTTGAGCGCGCGGTCGTCCCAGCGCACGGTGAAGGTATCGTTCTGCCATGGCGTCATGCTGCCGACCAGCTGCGCGGTCTTGGAGAAGCGCAGGCGAAGCTTGCCGTTCTCGTTGCTGACGATGACATCGCCGTACCAGGGGTCGCGATACGTGCCGGCGTACTTCGCCAACTCCAGCGACGGCTTGCTGTTCCTGTTGCGCGCCGCCTCATGCTTGGAGAAGCTGTCGTCCGCCTTCGCTTCGGACTGCTTCACCGCCTTGTCGTAGACGGCCACCCAGTCCGTCAATGGAGCCGCGGTCTTCTGCGACGGATTGAGCCAGGCATCCAGCACGCGATAAGTTACCGCGTTGAAGGCGGCGCCGGATTCGGCATTGGTCAGCACCACAACGCCCAGGTGCAGCTCCGGCACCAGGGTCACCCGCGAGACCATGCCCGGCCAGCCGCCGGTATGCCAGACCAGCCGCTGGTTGCGATAGTCGGACAGAAACCAGCCTTCGCCATAACCATAGAAATGCGGCGTCAGCGGTGCCAGCTCGGGAATCGGCGGCTTGCCGATCCTGATCGGCGTCAGCATGTTCCACATCTGGTTCTGGCTGGCTTCGGAGAACAGCCGTGCCGGCTTGCCGTCGGCGCCCTTCGTGCCGTCCATGGGCAAGGCGCCGCCGGCCAGTTGCACGTTCATCCACTTGGCCAGGTCATGCACGCTGGCGTAGATGCCGCCGGCGCCCGGATCGTTGAGCCACGCCATCGGCGGCACCGGTTTCAGATCCTTGAAGTCGGACTTGGCATGACCCATCGCCACGTCCATGCCGGCCTTGAGGTAGGTCTCGTCGATCAGCGACTCGTCCATGCCGACCGGTTTGAAGAGGTGGTCGCGCACGTAGTCGGCGTAGTTTTGGCCGGACGCCTGCTCGATCACCAGCGTGGCCACCGCGAACAGGATGTTGTCGTAGGCATAGCCGCTGCGAAAACCATTCTTGATCGGCACGTTGCGCAACCGTTCGACCACTTCCTTGGTGGTGTACGACGTCGGCGGCCAGTACAGCAGGTCGCCGGCGCCGAGGGAGAGGCCACTGCGATGCGCGAGCAGGTCGCGGATGCGCATCTCGTGCGTCACGTAGGGATCGGACATGCGAAACCACGGCAGGTGATCGATCACGCGGTCGTCCATCTTCAGCTTGCCGGCCTCGGCCAGCTGCTGCAGGGAAGCGGCGGTGAACGCCTTGGTGTTGGAGGCGATCGCGAACAGCGTATGTGCGTCGACCTGCTCGGGCTTGCCGATCTCGCGCAGGCCGAAGCCCTGCTCCATTACCACCTTGCCGTCCTTGACGATCGCCACCGCAATGCCCGGCACGTCGAAGGTCTTGCGTGCGCTGTCGACGTAGGCGCCGAAGTCCTGCAGCTGTGGCGGCAGCATCGGCTGCACGATGTCGTGGGTCGATACCGGCGGCGGTGACGGCGCCGGCGTCTGCGCCCAGGCCGCCGTGGCGAACACGAACAGGGCGCAGCAACCCGCCAGACGCGGGGACAGGAATCGCTGGGACATCGGACGCTCCACTGGTGACAATTTCTCAACTATCGCGGCAAATCCGCCGCGAGGCCAGCGCTGGAAGTCATGCGGCGGCGCACGCGCCAGGTGCAATCACACCGGCCTCAGCGCGGCTCGCGCTGGTGCGCGTCCAGCCATGGCGCCAGCGAGACTGCCCACAAATTGTCGTTGCCGTTGTCCCATGCCTGCATGCGCTCGATGTCCTGCGCAGCTTGCTGGCGAGTGCGCGGATAGCTGACCCGGGCCGAACGCGGGCTGCTGAAGTACAGCGTCCGATGATCCGGCCCCAGGTGCGCGCCCCACGGCGCGCCGATGTTGACACTGTCGCCGAGGTCGACCGGCGCGCTCCAGTGGCTGCCGTCGCGGAACGCGATATACAGTCGGTCGGGGCGGTCCTTGCCGGTGTAGTTCGCGTCGAACACGATGAACGACCCGTCGGGCGCGATGGCCGGATCGAGCTCGTGCGACATCAGCGTGCCCAGCCCGACGGCAACCGGCGCGAGATAACGACCATCGCGATACGGCGCGCGATACAACTTGAAGTCGTCGGTCTGTGGATCGGGGCGCTGGAAGTACACGCTGCCGTCGGCAGCCACGCTGGGCGCATAGGTACGTGTGCTCGCGTTCACCGCGTCAGGCAGGCGCACCGGTGTACCCCATCCCTCGCCCTTGCGGTCGATCCGCCACAGGTGGCCGCCGGAGCCTTTCATTAGCTTGCCTTTCGCCAGTACGGCGTCCAGCGGCTTGTCGCCCCCTGCATCCGGCCGGTTCGAGCTGAAGACCAAGAACGAACCGTCCGGCGCCATCGCCGGATCATGGTCCAGCCACTCGCCAGAGAACGCTGCAATCTGCGGTGTCGACCAGGTGTTGCCGACTCGGTGCGAGAGCATGATCGCCGCGTTCGGCCAGTGGATGCGGTCGAAGTAGACCGTGCTGCCGTCCGGCGAGAATGCCGCCGAATCCTCGCTGGCAGGGCCGGAGATCACACCGGGTGCAAAGGGCTGCGGGATCGTGCCGCTTGTGGCCTCGACGCACGCGGCAACCGCGCACAGGGCGATTGCCGCCAGCCAACTACCACTCACACGTGCCATCGGGTCGTTCCTTTGCGGGGCGCGAAGCGACTAGATACGCCCTCGCCGTTCGCACGGCGCGTGCCTGAAGTCATCCGTGCATGGTGCAACGTGGCAAGATCAAACGCCACGACCGCATGGATCACGCCATGACTGCCCACGCTCCGCATGGCGACCTGTTCGCCGCGACAACGAAAACTTCCGCAATTCGCGTCGGCATCGGCGGCTGGACGTTCGCGCCCTGGCGCAACAACTTTTACCCGGCCGGACTGGTGCAGCGGCGCGAGCTGGAGTTCGCCAGCCGCCAGCTGCGCGCGATCGAGATCAACGGCACCTACTACGGCGCGCAGAAGCCGGCAACCTATGCGCGCTGGGCGGCCGAGACACCGGCCGGTTTCGTGTTTTCACTGAAGGCGCCGCGCTTCATCACCCAGGCGCGACGACTGGCCGAGATGACCAACGCCGCCGGCGCTTTCATCCACGGCGGCCTGGCCGAGATGGGCGACCGGCTCGGGCCGATCCTGTGGCAGCTGCCGCCATCGCAGCCGTTCGATGCGGACGACCTGGGCGGTTTCCTGGAAGGCCTGCCGCGCGAACTGGATGGACGTCCGTTGCGCCACGTGCTGGAGGTGCGCCATGCCAGCTTTCTGTGCGAACCGTACGTGGCGCTCGCGCGCGAGCAGGCGATCGCCACCGTTTTCACCGACTCGTCCGCCTATCCGTCGATCGCCGATCTCACCGGTGATTTCGTCTATGCGCGACTGATGTGCAGCGCCGACGAGGTTCCCGCCGGTTACCCGCCCGCCGCGCTCGACCGATGGGCGACACACGCGCATCACTGGGCCGATGGCGGCGACCCCGCCGACCTGCCGCACGTGGCCGCGTTGCAGCCAGCGGGCCAGCCGCGCGAGGTGTTCGTGTTCTTCATCAGCAGTGCCAAGCAGCGCAACCCCGCGGCGGCGATGGCGCTGCAGGCGCGGATCGACGGCGGTCGCTGATCGGCTGCGCTGGCGGGTTTTCAGCCGGTGCAGAACACGTTGAGTTTGTGGCCCTCGGTGTCGCGGAAATAGCCGGCGTAGAAACCGCCGCCGCGATCGCCGGGCGCACCTTCGTCGCTACCGCCCAGGGCCAGCGCCCTGGCGTGCAGACGATCGACCTTGTCGCGCGCATCCACTACCAGCGCGACCATGTTGCCGTTGCCGATCATGGCCGGCTCGCCATCGAACGGCTTGACCACGCACAGGCTCGGTTGCTGCATCGATACACCCCAGAAGATGTAACGGTCGGTCTCCATCAGCCGCTTCGCCCCCAATTCATCCAGCAAGGCATCGTAGAATGTCGCCGCGCGCGACATGTCGTTGGTGCCCAGAGTGACGTAACCGATCATGAAGAACTCCTGCGATGGGTGGATGGCAATGCGCCAGCATCCTGCAATCGCAAGCCTCTGTCATCTGCCGGTTCATGACCAGGCCGGCCGCATCAAGCTCACCCCTCCAGATCACAGCGAACCCGCATGCGTCGACTCAATCCGCTGATCCTGCTTTCTGCGCTGGTCTTTGCCGTGGTGCTGTGGCAGCGGCATAGCCCCGCACCGGCTGTGGCGACGCACCTCGTCGGACCGACGCCCACCAGCCAGCGCACGGAGGCTGGCGCCGTGCCGGAATTCCTGCCGGTCGAGGCACGCATCACCCTGCAAGGAATCGCCAGCGGCGGTCCGTACGAGCACAGTCAGGACGGCGTGGTGTTCGGCAACTACGAAGGCCTGCTGCCACGGCAGCCGCGCGGCTACTACCACGAGTACACGGTGGAAACGCCCGGTGCGCACAGCCGCGGCGCCCGGCGCATCATCACCGGCGGTATGCCGCCCGTGGTCTATTACTACACCGACGATCACTACCGCAGTTTTCGCCGTTTCGAGTTGAACCGATGAGTGCGCGCGCCTTCGACCTGGATCTGACCAAACCCACGCAAAGCGGAGTCTATTTCGTCGGCGTGAGCGATCTCGATCGCCTGGCCCGAGCCGCCGTCCGCGACGAACTCGGCGTATGCCGCACGGATCTTGCCGATTGCCACAGCAAGGACGAACTGTTGCAGCGCCTTGCCATATCGCTGCAACTGCCGGCCACGTTCGGCCACAACTGGGATGCGCTGGCCGACTGCCTGCGCGATCCCGGCTGGCTACCGGCCTGGGGACACGTGCTGCTGTTCGAACATGCCGATGCACTGCGCCAGGCCGCGGAGGCCGACTTCACCATCCTGCTCGGCATCCTCGATGACGCGGCGACTTTCGGCAACGACCACGACCGGCCGTGGTTCGCGTTCCTCGCGTTGTCCGAGAGCGCCTTTGACGACGGGCCGGTACCGTCCTGAAAAGCGTGTCACCCTTGTCAGACCCTTTATCCTGGATTCCCATGCAAACCATCGACTTTGAACTGGAAGGCGACTACGTCGAGCTCAACATGCT
>JBEPVP010000164.1:0-8305 GCA_041690935.1 Rhodanobacter sp. | reverse complement strand
ACTGCGCACCGCGCCGAACCAACGTGAGCGCGTTCTGGCAAGCGCGACCAAGGCGCTGCTCCACGCCGACCCGCACCGCATCATTCTCGAGAAGAAGACCCTGGACGACATCCGCAGTGAGTTCTTCCAGAACGACCGCGCGATGGCCGACATCCTGGTCGGCGTCATCG
Organism: Rhodanobacter sp.; assembly: GCA_041690935.1. Classification (GTDB taxonomy): domain Bacteria; phylum Pseudomonadota; class Gammaproteobacteria; order Xanthomonadales; family Rhodanobacteraceae; genus Rhodanobacter. The sequence goes on along the minus strand of JBEPVP010000164.1, from coordinate 8,135 downwards.
CCGCGTTGCTCATCGTCACCGCGCTGGGCATCGTCGGCCTCGCCAGTTTCTGGGTCGCGCAGCGACGTCGCATGATCGGCGTGCGCCGCGCGCTGGGTGCCACCCGGCGCAACATCCTCAACTACTTCCAGGCCGAGAACTTCCTGCTCGCCAGCATCGGCATCGCGCTCGGCATGGTGCTGGCCTACGGCATCAACCTGTTCCTGATGCTGCACTACGAACTGCCCAGACTTCCAGCCGTCTATTTCCCGGTCGGTGCGATCGTGCTGTGGCTGATCGGTCAGGTGGCGGTACTGGGGCCGGCCATGCGCGCGGCGGCGGTGCCGCCGGTGGTGGCGACGCGGTCGGTGTGACGGATTGTTTGCTCCCTCCCCTGCACGCAGGGGAGGGCTGGGGAGGGGTGCTCTTTGCTGCAGGATCCAGGGCAACCCCCTCCCGACCTCCCCCTGCGACCGAAGGAAGTCCCTTTGGGACAAACAGGGGAAGGAGAAAGACGCATCAGCCTCGCGAATTGGCGGGGTAACACGACGAGATGGAGTGCTCTGAACATGTTCACCTACTACCTCGACCTCGCGCTGCGCAGCCTCAAGCGCAACAGGGTACTGACCGCACTGATGGTGATCGCCATTGCGGTCGGTATCGGTGCCAGCATGACCACGCTCACCGTGATGCATTTGCTGTCCGGCGACCCGCTGCCGAACAAGAGCGGCACGCTGTTCTATGCGCAGGTGGATGCCGATCCCACCCGCACCGGTGACAATATAGAGCCGCTGGACATGATGGATTACCACTCGGCGGTGGATCTGTGGAGTGCGCATCGCGCGGATCGGCAAACGCTGATCGTGGACAGCGATATCAAGCTGCTCGCACCGGACGTGAACCTGCCGCCGCTGATGGGGACGATGCTGTCCACCACGGTGGATTTCTTTCCGATGTTCGACGTGCCGTTTCAATACGGTGGAAGCTGGACTGCGCAGGACGACGCGAAGCATGCACGGGTGGCGGTGATCTCGGCCGACCTCAACGCGAAACTGTTCGGCGGTGCCGCCAGCGTGGGTCGCACACTGCGCTTGCGCGATACCGACGTGCGCATCGTCGGTGTGTTGAAACCCTGGCGGCCGTCGCCACAGTTCTACACCGTGCGCGGCGGCCGCTTCGCGCACGGCGACACGGCAGATTTTTACGCCAGGCCGGAGGATGTCATCACGCCATTTACCAGCGGCCTGGAAATCAACGACGGCAACTTCCAGTCATTCACCTGCTGGCATATACCCGACCAGCCCGGTCATTTGATCAACGCGCCCTGCGCGTGGGTCGGCCTGTGGGTCGAACTGGGCAGCGCGACCAAGGTCAGCGACTACCGGCACTTTCTGGCGGGCTACGCGGCGCAGCAGAAGGCGCTGGGTCGCTTCACCCATGCCGACAACACGCGTCTGCGCGAGCTGATGCAGTGGCTGGATTTCAACGGCGTGGTGCCGAGCGACGTGTGCTTGCAGATGTGGCTGGCGTTCGCGTTTCTCGCCATCTGTTTGTTCAATACGGTCGGCCTGTTACTGGCGAAGTTCCTGCGTCGAAGTGGCGAAATAGGCGTGCGCCGCGCGCTGGGTGCCAGCCGCGCGGCGGTGTTCGCCCAGTGTCTGGTCGAGGCTGGCTTGATCGGCCTGCTCGGTGGCATCGGTGGCTGGTTGTTGACCATGGCCGGGTTGTGGCTGGTGCGGCGGCAACCGACCGCGTATGCCGACCTGGCGCATCTGGACGTCTCGATGTTTCTCACCACCTTTGTGCTCGCCGTGGTCGTCAGCCTGCTGGCCGGCGCGCTACCGGCTCTGCGCGCCAGTCGCGTGGCACCCGGCCTGCAACTGAAAACGCTGTAAGGGAGCCATCATGCAGATCCAACCCATTCTCGCCGCACTGCGCAAGCATCGTCTGGCCACCTTGCTGATCGTGCTGGAGATCGCACTGGCCTGCGCCGTGCTGTGCAATGCCTGTTTCCTGATCGCCAATCGCCTCGGCATGATGCAGCTCGTCAGCGGCGTGGACGAATCCTCGTTGGCGTTCATTCGTCTGACCGGCTACGACGACAAGATCACCGCCGATTTGAACGCGCGTGTGCTGGCGGGTTTGCGTGCCATCCCGGGCATGCAGTCGGTCAGCGTGATCAATACGGTGCCCTTCGCCCAGCAACGCGGCGCATCGGGCATCACCACCGACGCCGCCGGACAGCACTTCGGCGGCGTGGTGGATTTCTACACCGGTGCCCCCGGCAGTATTGAGGAACTCGGCCTGCGCGTGGTGGCTGGTCAGCGGCCGCAAGCGGACGACTACCGGTCGTTCAGCAATTTCCTGCCAACCGATGCCCGCGTGCTGGTCACGCAATCGCTCGCCGAGCACCTGTGGCCGGGTGCCGATCCGCTGGGCCGGGAGTTCTGGATGGACAAATACCACTTCCGCGTGATGGGCGTGCTCGCACACCTGGCGGTCGCCCGCCCTGGCGGTCGTGGCGCAAACAGCGCGGACTGGTCGGTCTTCGTGCCGGTGCAGGCAGGTAGCAGCCTGGGCGGCAGTTACCTGCTGCGCGCCGATCCGGCAAACCTGCCGCGCGTGCTGCGTGAAGCGCACGCGGTGGTCACCAAGGTCGCGCCAGACACCGTGCTCGACCGCGATGAAAGTCGTACTGTCAGCGCATTGCGCCACACCTGGTTTCAGCGCGATCGCACGATGACCGGCATGCTGCTCGGCGTGATCGTGGCGCTGCTGCTGGTCACCGCGCTTGGCATCGTCGGCCTGGCCAGCTTCTGGGTGCAGCAACGACGTAGGCAGATCGGCATCCGCCGCGCGATCGGCGCCACCCGCGCCGACATCCTGCGCTACTTCCAGACCGAGAACTTCCTGATCGTCAGCGGTGGCATCGCGCTGGGCATGGCGCTGGCGTTCGGGCTGAACCTGCTGCTGATGACTCACTATGAACTGCCGCGCCTACCGCTGTATTACCTGCCGATCGGGGCGCTGGCGCTGTGGGCGTTGGGACAGCTCGCGGTACTTGGGCCGGCCTTGCGTGCGGCGGCAGTGCCGCCGGTGGTGGCGACGCGGTCGGTGTGATGCCATTGCCCTTTCCCGCGTGCAGGGAGGGTTGACGATTTGCTCCCGCCCCTGCGTGCAGGGGAGGGATGGGGAGGGGTAACGCTCTTGACGGCAAGAGCCACCCCCTCCTGCCCCCCGGCAAGCAGGGGGAGGAGAAAACCAATGGAGTCTTCGATATGTTCGCCTACTACCTCGACCTCGCCCTGCGCAGCCTCAAGCGCAACAAGGTGCTCACCGCATTGATGGTGCTGGCGATTGGCCTCGGCATCGGTGCCAGCATGACGATGATCACGGTGTTGCACGTAATGACTGACGATCCGCTGCCGGGGCGCAGTGCGCGGTTGTTCACCCCGCATCTCGATCCGCTGCCGCTGAACTCCAAACAGGAGGGTGATGGCCCCGATCCGATCGACAACTTCACCTGGCCGGATGCGATGGCGTTGCTCAATGCGCATAGAGCCAAGCGGCAGGCGGCGATGGCGGGTGGCTCGCTGTTGGTGCGCCCCACACAAGCCGGTTTGCGACCGTTCGATGTTGATGGACGTTACGCCACGGCGGATTTCTTCGCGCTGTTTGGCGTGCCGTTCGAGCATGGTCAGGGCTGGTCGGCGGCGGACGACGCGGCGCGTGCGCGGGTGGTGGTGCTCAGTGACACGCTCGATCGCAAATTGTTCGGCAACGCGGACGGCATCGGCCAGACGGTGCGGCTGGGCGACAACGATTACCGCGTGATCGGCGTCGCCGCCGACTGGGGTCCGAAACCGATGTTCTATGCCGATGCATCGGCCCAACATTACAGCGACGCCGATCAGTTCTTCCTGCCGCTGTCCGTGGCGGTGGACCAGAAATTGCAGATCAACGGCAATGAGTCGTCGTGGGTCAAGGTTGCCGATCCCAGCGTCATGACCAGCGACGGGATGTCCTGGCTGCAATTCTGGGTGCAGCTGGATAGCCCCGCACAGGTCAATGCCTATCACCAGTTTCTGGTCGACTATTCCGCGCAGCAGAAAGCGCTCGGTCGTTTTGAACGACCGTCGGCGAACGCGAAGCTGTACAGCCTGATGGGCTGGCTTGCGCACGAGAACCTGGTGCCGAACGACGTGCGACTGCAGCTTTGGCTTGCGCTGGGGTTCTTGTTCGTGTGCATGACCAACATCGTGGCGTTGCTGCTGGCGAAGTTCCTGCGTCGCAGCGGTGAGATCAGCGTGCGCCGTGCGCTGGGCGCACGACGACGTGACATCTTCCTGCAACTCGGCATCGAAGCGGCGGTGATCGGCGTGGCCGGCGGCGTACTGGGATTGCTGATCGCGCAGTTCGGCTTGTGGAGCGTGCGCCGTCGCCCCGACGACTACGCAGAGCTGGCACAGATGGATATGCCGATGCTGCTGGGGACGTTCGCGCTGGCTATCGTTGCCAGCGTGCTGGCCGGGCTGCTGCCGGCGTGGCGCGCGTGTCGTGTTGCACCTGCCTTGCAGCTGAAAACACTATGAGAACTGACACATCCATTTGGCCCGTCACTCCAGCACAGGCTGGAATCCAGTGTCGTTGCGACGCAATCACGTCACTGGATAACCAGCAGCCGCTGTTGAAAAGCGCCTCCGGCCGGCGCCGGGATGGCGATATCAACGGATACCGAGGTTGACCATGCAACTGCGACCGATATTTGCCAGCTTGCGTCATCACAAGCTCACCGCGCTGTTGCTCACGCTGCAGGTCGCCTTCACCTGCGCCATCGTTTGCAACGTCGTATTCATGATCGCCAACCGCGTGCAGCGGATCAGCGTGCCCACCGGCATCGCCGAGAACGAGCTGGCGGTGCTCCACAGCACCGGGATCGAGAAGGGTGGAAACCCGCTGGCGCAGCATGCTGCCGACCTGGCGGCGCTGCGCGAAATCCCCGGCGTGCAGTCCGCGGTGGCGGTCAGCTATTCGCTGCCGCTGGATCGGAGCGAATCGTCCCACGGCACCTGCCCGAGCAAGGAGGCGTTGGATCGGGCGATACAGATCAACTCGATCAAAGGCAGCGGATGCGTGCAGCCCGCCGTATACGACGGCACAACCGGTTTGATCAACACGCTGGGCCTGCGCCTGGTCGCGGGGCGCGATTTCCTGCCAGGCGAGTACGTGGCCAAGGGCAAGCCCGCCGTCGCCATCATCACCCGCGCACTGGCGCAGCATCTGTATCCGGGAAAGCAGGCGCTGGGACAGAGCATGTACGACGACGGCAACTACGTTCTCATCGTAGGCGTCGTCGACAAGCTCCTGCGCCCGAACCTGCGCACGCCGGGGGTCGACGACGACAGCATGATCTGGCCGCAGCGACCGGACAGTGCCAGCGTGACCTACGTATTGCGCAGCGCGCCGCAGGATCGCCAGCGCGTGCTCACTGCAGCGGCTTCCACGCTGGTCAAGGTCAACCCGGACCGCATCATCGATCCGAAACAGATGCAGACCTACACGCAGATACGTGATGACTATTTCCAGCGCGACACCACCATGATCAGCCTGCTGCTGGCCTCGGCGCTCGGCCTGCTGTTCGTCACCGCGCTGGGCATCACCGGACTGGCGAATTTCTGGGTACAACAACGCCGCCGGCAGATCGGCATCCGCCGTGCGATCGGTGCCACCCGCGCCGACATCCTGCACTACTTCCAGACCGAGAACTTTCTGATCGTCAGCGGTGGCATCGCGCTCGGCATGGCGCTGGCGTTCGGGCTGAATCTGCTGCTGATGACTCACTATGAACTGCCGCGCCTACCGCTGTATTACCTGCCGATCGGTGCGCTGGTGTTGTGGGGGCTCGGCCAACTGGCGGTGCTTGGTCCCGCACTGCGCGCGGCGGCGGTGCCGCCGGTGGTGGCGACGCAGTCGGTGTGATGAATGGACGCCAGTAGGAGCCTGTTGGCGGCAGATGCTTTTCAAGCAGGACAAAAGTATCGCCCGCCAGCGAGCTCCTACAGATAATTGGTTCACAGGGGAGTGCACGGAATGTTTGGCTACTACATGGATCTCGCATTGCGCAGCTTGAAGCGCAACAAGGTGCTCACCGCGCTGATGGTGCTGGCGATCGGGCTTGGCATCGGTGCCAGCATGACCACGCTGACCGTGTTTCATCTGCTGTCGGGCGATCCGTTGCCGCGCCGCAGCGCGCGCCTGTTCCATCCGCAGGTCGATCCGAAACCGCCCGAGGCGCACGAGTTGCCCGCGCAGTTGACCTATATCGATGCCGTGAATCTGTGGCAGGCGCGGCGTGCGGATCGTCAGGCGATCATGGTTGGCGCGGACGTGAAGGTGAAGGCGCCGGATGCTGGCGCGAGGTCGATGGCGTTGCACGCGCTGGCGACGACCGCTGATTTCTTTCCCATGTTTGGCGTGTCGTTCGTTCATGGTGGTCCGTGGACCCAGGCTGATGATTTGAACAAGGCCAGGGTCGCCGTGCTTTCGCGCAGGGCGTACGAGCGCCTCTTTTTTCATGCGGCGGAAGGAATCGGCAAGTCGATCCGCATCGGGCAGTGGGATTTCCGTGTCATCGGTGTGATCGAGGACTGGCGCCCAATGCCACGCTTCTACGATCTGGATGCCAGGGGTTACGGGGAAGGCGATGACGTGTTCATTCCGTTTCTCACCTCGCGTGACCTGGCGGATCTCGGCATCACCGGCTACAGCCTGGACTGCTTCGGCAACACCACCGATGACGTGCACCTCGAAAACCAGCCCTGTCTGTGGCTGAACTTCTGGGTGGAGCTGGACAGCTCGGCGAGGGTGCAGGCTTACCGGCAGTTTCTAGCCAACTACTCGCGCGAGCAGCAGGCGCAGGGGCGATTCACTTATCCGGGGCCGCCACGCATCGCGCTGCCCGACGTGATGCAGTGGCTGGATCAGAACGGCGTGGTGCCGTCGGATGTCCGCCTCAAGGCGTGGATCGCGTTCGGCTTCCTGCTGGTGTGTCTGATGAACACGACGGGGTTGCTGCTGGCCAAATTCCTGCAGCGAACCATCGAGATCAGCGTGCGCCGCGCGCTGGGTGCCTCGCGTCAGCAGATTTTCTTCCAGTGTCTGGTGGAAGCCGCGACCGTGGGCATTGCCGGCGGCGTGTTCGGACTTCTGCTGGCGTGGGCCGGCTTGTGGGGCATACGTCAGAGCCCGGCGGATTACGCCGATCTGGCGCATCTGGACATCGCCATGTTCGCGACAACCTTCGCACTATCGATCGCAGCCAGTCTTTTCGCCGGACTGTTGCCGGCATGGCGAGCCTGTCATATCGCACCCGCTCTCCAACTCAAGACGATCTGAGGTCTTCACATGCAGCTACGTCACGTTCTTTCGGCGCTCCCGCGGCACAAGCTGGTTTGCCTTCTGGTGGTGGCCGAGATCGCGGTGGCTTTCGCGATCCTGTGCAACGCTGCTTTCATCATCCATCAGCGCGCGCAGCAGATGCAGATTGATACCGGCATGGCCGAGGATCAGCTGATCTTCATCCACAACGACGGCGTCGGCGACGAAGCCAATGCGCCACTGGTTGCGCGGAACCTGCTCGCGCTGGGCGGTCTCGGTGGAGTGAAGTCGGCGGTAGCGATGTTTCCGCTGCCGCTGGAAAACATGTCGATCAACTTCAAGCCGTTCCTGTCGCCCGACCTGAAAACCCGTGGTCCGAACGTCGGCATGTTCGCCGGCACGCAGGGCTATCTCGACACGCTGGGGCTGAAGATCGTGCAGGGGCGGAATTTCAGCGCAGCGGAATACGACGGTCTGGATGCGACTTCGAAAGCATTGTCGCCGGCGGTGATCGTGACCCGGGATCTCGCCGAGCGGCTATGGCCCGGCAAGAATCCGATCGGGCAGAAAATGTGGCGCAGCCCGGCCCGTGGCTACACCGTGGTCGGGGTGGTCCAGCGGCTTGTGCGCGGTTACCTGCGCAAGGATTTCGTGCCCGAATATTCGGCAATGTTCGCCGTCAAGCCGGTGCCGTTCCTGTCCGCGCTGTACGTGATGCGAGTGGGTCCGCAAGATGGCGACCGCGTGTTGCGCGAGGCCGCCGACACGCTGATACCTGT
>JBEPVP010000163.1:0-8391 GCA_041690935.1 Rhodanobacter sp. | reverse complement strand
GATATACGCCGGGTTGCAGATGTTCGGTGGCAGGTTGGCCAACTCGCGGGCGAAACGCACGCCCTCGGCGATTGCCACCGCCTGGTCGAGGCCGCCCTGCGCGTCGGCAGCGGCCGCGAACGTGAGTGTGGCCAGTTCCGGCTGCTTGCTCTTGTCGCGTGGTTTGAATGTGGCGGTGTAACGGTAGGCCGCATGATCGCTGGCCAGCACGGCGATGCGCACGCGCCACGCGGTGTCGCGGCCGGGCACCTCCACTTCGGTGAGGTACGACACCGCGTCGGCCACCGGCAGGCGGCCCAGCGCGCGCGCCGCTTCGATATTCACTTTCTGGAAACGCGCGGCATCAAACGATTTCTGCGCGCCCAGGCCCACCACCAGCACGCGTTTGGCAACGACACCGACCGGCGCAAACAGCAGCGTGGTGCTGCCGGCCTTGCCGCTGATGTCACCGCTTTCCACCTGACGCTTGAGCATGCCGCCGGCCGCGCTGTCCACCTGCGCGGCGGCGCTGGTCAGCACACCGTGTTCGTAGACGCCGACCAGCACGCAGGCGCTGTCGACGGTTTCGGGAGCGGTCGTGCCGAGGCTGAACTGGAGTGTCATCGGGGTGTTTCCTGTGTGGGCCCGGCAGCAGCCGGACAGGCTAGACTTGTCGTTTGCCGGCCCGATCGGGCGCGGTGGGTAAGCGGACAAGTTTATCGCATGCTGAGCATCCTCGACCGCTATTTCCTGCGTGAGCTGGCGCAGACCGTGGCCGCCACCGTGGTGGTGCTGCTGGTCATCGTGGCCGGCAGCGCATTCGCCAAGGTACTGCAGCAGGTCGCCAACGGCAGTTTTCCGCCCAGCGTGATGTTCCAGGTGCTGGGTCTGCGCACGCTCGACGGCCTGACCAACATGCTGCCGCTGGCCAGTTTCATCGGCGTGCTGATGGGACTGGGCCGGATGTATCGCGAGAGCGAGATGCATGTGCTGGCATCCTCCGGCATGGGGCCGCGCGGCCTGCTGCGGCCGGTGCTGATCCTCGGCGTGGTGCTGGTGGCGATCACCGCGCTGGTGTCGCTATGGCTGGGGCCGTGGGCCGTGCGTACCAGCGATGCGATGGTGGCTGCGGCGAACCGTTCGGTGATCGCGGCCGGGCTGGATGCGGGCCGCTTCACCAACCTGCCGGGCAAGGGCGGCATCATCTTCGTGGACAGCCTGAGCCGCGACGGCAGCAAGCTGGGGCGCACGTTTGTCGCCACCGAAAGCAACAGCAAGGATGGCCCGGTGCACCTGAAGGTGGTCAGCGCGGCCGGTGGCGAGCTGTATCAGGAGAGCGACGGTGGCGGCCGCTTCATCGCGTTCAAGGACGGCTGGCAATACGATATCCCGCTGGGCACCGACAACTGGCGGCAGATGCGCTACCAGCGCAATGACACCTCGCTGTCCAGCGTGCAGGCCGATGACGACGAGGACCCGGCGCATTCCAAGAGCAGTTGGGTACTGGCGCAATCGGACGATCCGACCGATCGCGCCGAGTTCGCCTGGCGCGCGAATGCGCCGCCGCTGACCCTGGTGCTGCTGCTGCTGGCGCTGCCGCTGGCGCACCAGAGTCCGCGCGAACCGAAGTACGGCCGCCTGCTGCTGGCAGTGATCAGCTTCTATCTCTATTACCTGCTGCTGGCGCTCGGCCGCGCGCAGATCGGCAAGGGCCACTGGCACAGCGAGGCGCCGCTGTGGGCCTTGCACGCCGTGGTGCTGGCGCTGGCGGGATGGATGCTGTGGAAGCAGTATTCGCCGCGCAAGGCCGACAAGCCGCATGCGAGCGCGCCGGCATGAGCATGTCGCTCGCCAACCTGTTCAACATCAAGCGCGTCGATCGGCTGGTGGCGATGAGCGTGCTCGGCTCGCTGTTGATGGTGTGGCTGGTGCTGACCGGCTTCGATGCGGTGACCCAGTTCCTGCGCCAGCTCGGCAGCGTCGGCAAGCACGGTTACACGGTGAGCAACGCGGTCGTCTACGTGCTGGTGACGTTCCCGCGCCGCGCCTATGAAATGTTCGGCAATGCGGCCTTGATCGGCGGCCTGCTCGGCCTGGGCGGCCTGGCCGGTACCGGCGAACTCACCGCCTTGCGCGCGGCCGGCATGTCGCGTTTGCGCATCGCCGGATCGGCGGTCGGCGTGGTCGCGGTGCTGATCGTCGGCGTGGTGATCCTCGGCGAGACAGCGGCGCCGTGGGGCGACCAACAGGCCCAGGCGATGCAGTTGCGCATGAAGTCCGGCGACCTCGGCATGGGTACCAACAGCGGCCTGTGGGCGCGTGACGGCAACACCATCATCAACGCCCGCGGCACCTCGCTCAAGCAACGTGACGGCCTCAGCAGCGTGCAGTTGAGTGATGTGCGCGTGTTCACCTTCACCGACGATGGTCAGCTCAGCCGCTTCGAATGGGCGAAGACCGCCGAACACGACAGCAAGCAATGGACACTGCACGACGTGCGCAGCACCACACTCGATGCACAGGGCACGCATACCACCACGGCAGCCAGCCAACCCTGGCAGTCCAGCCTCAATCCGCAGGTGCTGGCGCAGTCGGTGATCCAGCCGCAATACCTGTCGATGCGCGACCTGCGCCGCAACATGCATTACCTGGAAAGCAACGGCGAAAGCCCCGGCAGCTATGCGGTGGCGTTCTGGGGACGTGCGCTGTATCCGTTCAACGTGCTGGTGCTGGTGTTGTGCGCAATGCCGTTCGCGTTCGGCGCGCTGCGCTCCGGCGGCCTGGGCAAGCGCATGTTCATCGGCATGCTGCTGGCAATCGGCTGGTATTTCCTGCAGCAGGCGATGGTCAACTTCGGCACCGTTTACGGCCTGTCGCCGCTGCTGGCGAACCTGCTGCCCGCCTCGATACTCGCTGTCGTGGCGTGGCTGTATTTCCGGCGCAGCGCCTGACGTCGACGCCTGCCGCGCGTCGACCATGACGGAACATCCAGGCATCGGCATTTTCCACAAAGACAGAGGATCGGCGATGGACGTAGTTGACCTGCGCAGCGACACGGTGACCCGGCCCACGACCGCGATGCGCGCGGCGATGCTGGCGGCGGATGTAGGCGATGACGTCTACGGCGAAGACCCCACGGTCAACGCGCTGCAGCAGCGACTGGCCGACGAGCTCGGCTTCGACGCCGGGCTGTTTGTGCCCAGCGGCACGCAGTCCAACCTGCTCGCGCTGCTGGCGCATTGCGAACGCGGCGACGAATACCTGGTCGGCATGGACGCGCATACCTACAAGTTCGAGGGCGGCGGCGCGGCGGTGCTCGGCTCGATCCAGCCCCAGCCGATCGTGCAGGCAGCCGACGGCTCGCTGCCGCTGGAGCGCATCGAGGCGGCGATCAAGCCGGTCGATCCGCACTTCGCGCGCACCCGCGTGCTGGCGCTGGAAAACACCTGGCACGGCCGCACGCTGCCGCTGGAGTATCTGGCTGCTGCGCACGATACGGCGCGGTCGCACGGCCTCGGCCTGCATCTGGATGGCGCGCGTCTGTACAACGCGGCGGTGGCCTGCGGCGTGCCGGCGCGCGAGATCGCCCGGCATTTCGATACGGTGTCGATCTGCCTGTCCAAGGGACTTGGTGCGCCGGTCGGGTCGGTGCTTGTCGGTTCGCACGCGCTGATCGACAAGGCGCGCCGCTGGCGCAAGGTCTGCGGTGGCGGTTGGCGCCAGGCCGGCATGCTTGCGGCGGCGGGTCTGTACGCGCTGGATCATCATGTCGCGCGACTGGCCGACGATCACAACCGCGCGGCCTATCTGGCCGGTCGCCTGCGCGAGATCTCGGGTATCGACCTGCTCGGGCAACACACCAACATGGTGTTCATCGACGTGCCGGCTGCGCGCTTGCGCGAATTGGACGTCCATCTGCGCGAAGCCGGCATCCGCATCAGTATCGGTTATCTGCCGACGTTGCGGCTGGTCACCCATCTGGACATCGACGACGACGGCATCAGCCGCGTCGTCGAGGCATTCAGCGCGTTTTTTTCGCGCGACTGACTTTCGCCGGGCCGGTCGCGGCTGGCGGAGCGGCATCGAACTGACGGATGAAGTCGCGCACCTGCGGATATACCGTTTCGCGCCAGCGGCGACCGCTGAAGATGCCGTAGTGGCCGGCGCCTTCGATGACCTTGTGCGCGCGATGCTTGGCCGGGATGCTGCTGCACAGGTCGTGGGCGGCTTCGGTCTGGCCGAGGCCGGAGATGTCGTCCAGTTCGCCTTCGATGGTGAGCAGGGCGCTGCGCTTGATCGCGGCGGGGTTGACCCGCTCGCCGGCGACATCCCACAAACCACGCGGCAGCAGGAATTGCTGGAACACCTTCTCGATCGTGTCGAGGTAGAACTCGGCCGGCATGTCGAGCACGGCGTTGTATTCGTCGTAGAACTTGCGATGCGATTCGGCATCGTCGAGGTCGCCGCGCAGCAGATCCTGGTAGAAGTCCCAGTGTGAGGTCAGGTGGCGACCGGGGTTCATCGCAATGAAGCCGGCGTGCTGCAGGAAGCCTGGATAGACCTCGCGGCCGCGCCCGGGATAGTTGCTCGGCACGGTGTGGATCACGTTGCCCTTGAACCATGACAGCGGCTGCTTGGTGGCCAGGTTGTCGACGCTGGTGGGGCTGCGGCGCGGGTCGATCGGGCCGCCCATCATGGTCAGGCTCAGCGGCGTATCTTCGCCGCGCGCGGCCATCAGCGATACCGCCGCCAGCACCGGCACGGTCGGCTGGCACACCGAGATCACGTGCAACTCGCGCGCGCCGATGTGGCGGATGAATTCCTCGATGTAGCCGACGTAGTCGTCCAGCGAGAACGCACCGGCCGACGTCGGCACCATGCGCGCATCGACCCAGTCGGTGATGTAGACCTTGTGCTCGCGCAGCAGGGTGCGCACGGTGTCGCGCAGCAGGGTGGCGTGGTGGCCGGACAGCGGCGCGACCACCAGCACGACCGGGTCGTTCTTCATCTGCTCGATGGTGGCCGGATCGTCGCTGAAGCGCTTGAAGCGCTTCAACTGACAGAACGGTTTGTCCAGCGCGACCCGTTCGATCACCGCGATCTCCTGATCATGCGCGATGGCGGTGTGGATGCCGAACTCGGGTTTCTCGTAGGCCTTGCCGAGACGATGGATCAGCTCGTAGCCGGCTGCCATCCGCTGCGCGCCGGGCAGCTGCGCGAACGGGCTGCTGTTGTCGTTGAGCATGCTCGCGTTGGCTTGCGCGAAGTAGCTCAGCGGGCCGAGGAACGAGCGCTGCCATTCGTGGATCTGATAGAGCATCGGTGTGGTTTTGCCGTGAGACGAAAGAACCATCTTAACGCCGTTGCCATCCGCCGTGTTGCGATGCCGCAAAAGCCGTTGCGCAGCCCGCTCAGGCTCCTGGCGCCGGATCGGCGCGATAGCGGCAGCGCAGCAGCAGCTCGTCAACACCGTTCGTGTCGCCGAGGCCGTCGCGCCATTGCAGCGGCTTCTGGAAGTGCAGGCCGAGCGGCATGAACACGCGGTTGTACCACCACATCGCGCGCTCGCGCCGATGGGTGAGATACCACTGGCCGAGGTCGAGCAGGCGCGAGGATTTCGGCTGCATGCCGTAGACCGCGCTGTGCTCGATGGTGAAACCGTGTTGCGCCAGCCGAGTCACGATCTGCGCGGGCTCGTAGCGGCGGCAGTGACCGACGAAATCGTCGAACGCGGTCCACGCTTGCGGGTGCAGCGGCACCGACAGCAGTACGCTGGCGCCCGGCGTGGCAACCCGAGCGAGTTCGGCCAGCGCGCTGTCGTCATCGGCGACGTGTTCGAGAATGTCGAGTGCGCAGATCAGTTCGAAACTGGCGTCGCTGCACGGCAGCGCGCCAATCATGCCGTGCACCGCGCTGGCGCCGCTCGCATGCAGACGGCGCAGCGCGGCGTGGCTGAGGTCGACGAAACAGGTGCCGTCCAGCGGCAATCGCGGGCGCAGGCCGGGCGCCACTTCCAGCCGGCGCGGCGCGGCGGCGGCCAGCTCGCGCAGCAGCGGCCAGGTGTTGAAACGTTCCGGCCCGATCAGCTTCGCCTCGGCCCACAGCGATTCGTAAAAACCGCGATTGGCGCGGATCAGTTCGGCGTCACTGCGGCTTTCGGCGGGGCGTGGCTGGGACATCATCGGATTGAATCCTGTACGCGCTGAGCAAAGTTTGAAGCGGGCCCGAGGTGGGAAGCGCCACGCCAGCTGACCGTCATTCGAGCAAGCGCACTTCGGTATGTGCGGCGAAATCGTGGACGGCGCGCCGGCGCGGATCGAACAGCGCCGCCGCAAACCATGCTGCCCACACGCCCAGCAGCGTCCACAGCGTGGTCCGCAGTCCGATCATCGGTTCCAGCATCAGCAGCACCAGCGGCGCCGCGGCCACCAGCGCGCGGATCAGCGCCTGTTGCCACGAAGGCGTGCCGCCATCGTCGCTCGTGACCCGGATGCGCCACGGCCGCATGCCCAGAGTTTGCCCACCGAGTCGCCACGCGCTGATGAAGTACGCCATCACCACCAGCGCCTGCAGTGCCTGGTACCAGATCGGTACGACCGCGCTGCCCTCGGTGCGGATCAGCTGGCCGCCGGTGGCCAGCTGGCACAGCAGGCCCACCACCATCACGATCGCCACCACGATCAGCAGGTCATAGACCAGCGCCAGCAGACGCCGCCACAGCGGACAAGGAGTATCGGTGGTGACCAGGTTCACGGGCATGGGTGCGGAGTCGCTTGCGTAGTGCGCGTGCAATGGCCAGCATCGTGCGCATGGAAAGGGAAGAAAATCGCGCCAGTATCGCCGAAGCCGACCGGCTGAGCATCAGCAGCTTTCTGGAACGGGTGTGGTCCGAAGACGGCCTGGCCGATCGAACATTGGAGGCGTACCGGCGCGATCTCCACGCACTGGCCGGCTGGCTGGCTGGTCGCGGCCGCACGCTGCATACGGCTCGACGAGAGGATATTTCCGGCTTTCACGGTGCGCAGAAAGCGGCCGTGCGTTCGATCGCGCGGCGGCAGTCGGCGTTCCGCCGCTACTACGCGTTTCTGGTCCGCAACGAGCCGGGCTTCGCCGACCCGACCTTGCTGATCGAGCGCCCGAAGATGCCGCGCAGCCTGCCCAAGGCGCTGGCCGAACGCGAGATCGAGAGCCTGCTCGATGCGCCCGATAGCGCCACCGCGCTGGGCCTGCGTGATCGCGCGATGCTGGAGCTGATGTACGCCTGCGGCCTGCGCGTGTCCGAACTGGTCGAGCTGCCGCTGGCCGCGCTGAACACGCGCCAGGGCGTGCTGCGCGTCACCGGCAAGGGCGGCAGGGACCGGCTGGTGCCGGTCGGCGAGGTGGCGCTGGATCGCATCGGCGCGTACCTGGCCAGCGTGCGTCCCGCGCTGGCGAAAGGGCGGCAACCAGCGGCGCTGTTCCTCAGCAATCGCGGCGAGGGCATGACCCGGCAGATGTTCTGGACGCTGGTGAAACGCTACGCGCTGAAAGTCGACATCAACCCCCAACGCATCTCGCCGCACGTGCTGCGCCACTCGTTCGCCACCCACCTGCTGAACCACGGCGCCGACCTGCGCGCCCTGCAAATGCTGCTCGGCCACAGCTCGCTCAGTACCACGCAGATCTACACGCTGGTGGCGAAGGAGGGGCTGAAGCGGCTGCATGCGCAGCATCATCCGCGGGGGTGAAGGCCGTTCATCCGCCTGTGCGAGAATGCCCAATTGCTGTCGCCACCCTGCGCGCGGCACGGATCGAATGAGGCTGGTCATGTTGAAGAAACTGTTGCTGGCGCTGTGCATCGGCGGGCTTTCGCTGAGTGCCGGTGCTGCCGAAAGTGTGGCGCCGCCGGTTGCCGGTTCGGCGGTTACACCGGCCGCCGAGAAGATGGTGCGGCAGGCGATAGGGAGCCTGGCGGCGAATATCCAGGTCGACTCGATCGAGCCGGCGCCGATGCCGGGTTTCTACCAGGTGATCGCCGCCGGCCAGATGCTCTATGTCAGCACCGACGGCAAGTTCCTGATGCACGGCGACGTAATCGACCTGAGCCGGCACCAGAACATCAGCGACGCGGCGTGGTCGCGTTTCCGCAAGGACGAGCTGGCCAAGGTGCCGGTGTCCCAGCGCATCGTGTTCGCGCCGCCGCATCCGAAATACACGATCAGCGTGTTCACCGACGTCAACTGCGGTTTCTGCCGCGCGCTGCACGAGCAGGTGGCCGCGTTCAACCAGGAGGGCATCGCGGTGGAATACCTGGCGTGGCCGCGCGAAGGCGTGACCACCACCGCCGGACGACCCACCCCGACCTATACCGAGATGGTGTCGGTGTGGTGTGCCAGCGACCGCAAGGCGGCGTTCACGGCCTGTCTCTTATAC
>JBEPVP010000162.1:0-8449 GCA_041690935.1 Rhodanobacter sp. | reverse complement strand
GCCGCACGGTGGCGCCGATGACGTCGCGGCTGACCCAGTCGAACTTGATGCGCTGTTCATCGACGCGCTTGCGCTCGCGGTATTTCGGCTGGTTGTGGTCGTAGGTGTAGGTGACGCCAAGCGAACTCTTGCGCCCGATCTGCCAGTCCGTGCCCAGCTCCAAGACCGTATCGGTATAGCCGAACGGCACGTTGCGTACGCTGACCATGGACGAACGGAACAGCGGATTGTTCGGATCGAAGATGCCGATCTCGCCCGGCACGATGCTGCCCTGCGCGCCGTTCTCGGAGATGTAGCCGTACTGCCCGGTCAGCGGGTTGTAGGCGAGGTAGCGGGTCTTGTTGTCCTCGCGATACCAGCGCACGCCGGCGTGCCAGCCGAACGATGGCGTGGGCCGGAAGGTGACGCGCGCGTCGAACAGGCCGGTGTCGATGCGCGCATTCGCGCTGCGCTGCGACAACGCGGCGGTAGTGTTCCAGTTCGCGCACTGGAAGGTGAAGTCGGCCGGCGGCGCGATGAAGATGCCGCCGGTGCCGGTGCAAGTGGTCGGCGCCAGCAGCGCGTCGTTCTGGCGCATCGTGCCCCACGCGCCGGCGACGGTGAACTGGCCGTTCCACTTCAGCTCGCGCGACAGGTCCAGGCGCAGGTTGTGATAATCGTTGTCCGGCTCCAGCGAAAACTGGCCGTCCTTGATGTCGGCCACCTGCGGCACGCCGGCCACGTTGGTCAGCCGAAACGGACTCTCGAAATTCAGGTGATCCTTGTGGTCGCGGAAGAACGAGCCAGTGTAGGTCGCCAGGAAGTGCCACAGCTTGCCCACGTTGCGCACGCTGAGGTTGATGTCGGTGGTGCGGAAGTCGATCGGCCGCACCGTCTCCAGCGCGCCGCCGTTGTCGGGGAACGGGTAGTTGAAGAACATCGAGCCGCCCCACAAGCGGGTGCCGCTGCGCTTCTCGTTGGTGATCGCGGCCGAGCCGATCCAGTTGCGATACAGCACGCCCTCGTAGCTCAGGCCTTCGCGCGTGCGGGTGAGGCCGATATTTCGTCGGGGCGTGGCCGCCGACACCGCGGCCACCTGCGCCGGCGTGCTGGCGCCGGCGACCAGCGGTGCCTGCAGGGTGAGGTCGGTCGTGCCCACGCCGTTCCAGATCGGGTAGGCACGGGTCGACACCGTGTGCGGCATGTCGCGGTAGAAGCCTTCGATCCGATAGCTGCCGTATTTTCCAGCGCGCAGGCGATAGAACTGGTCGTCGCCGCTGAGGTGGCTGCCGCGGAACTCGACGTAGCTGCCGGTCTGGCGGTTGTTGAAGTCGAGTGCGAACAGACCCAGCACCGCGCCGCTTTTCCAGTCGTCGTACTGGCGGAAGTATTCCGCGTTGCGGTCACCGCCGACGTGCAGGTAGCCAAACACGAGCACGCCGTCGTAGGTCCAGTCGCCGCTGCCGACCGGCTTGCCGGCGTCGGCCAGCGGCGGGTACGGATACAGCGCACCGGTCGGCGTGCGCAGCATGCCGGGGTGCAGCCAGGACATGCCGTTGGGGTCGGCCGGCCGCAGCATCGGCGTCCAGCCGCGCGGGTCGAGTCCGTTGCCGTACTGCATGTCGCCCACGCGCATGGTGCCGCTGGTGTCGCCGGCCCACACACCCTGCAGGCCGGATACACCGAGCAGCAATCCGATGGCCAGAGTCGTCGGCGTGGTGCGATTTCCTTTCAACGCAAGCATCGTCCGCCTCCGTCACTTGTGGAACTTCGGTCCGGAAGGATTGTTCGAGCCGTGGATGTTGGTGTGACAGGTGAGGCAGCCGCGCCCCATCAGCCGTTCGTCAGGATGCGGACCGGTGCCGAGCCCCGCATTGGTCTGCAGGTCGTTCGGATGCAGCGTCATGGTGTGGCACTGCTGACACAGCATCGGGATCGGTGCGACCAGCAGAGTCTGCTGGTTGGAGCCGTGTACGTCGTGGCAGTTGAGGCAGTTCGCGCGCACCGGCGCATGCTCGAACAGGAACGGCCCGCGCTTCTCGGCGTGGCAGGTGTAGCAGGTCTCGTTGACGGTGTCGGTCTTCAGCAGCGGCTTGGTAATGCTGCCGTGCGGGTTATGGCAATCGGTGCACGCTATCTGCCCTTCCGGCAGCGGCATGTGCGAGCGGCGGTTGAACTTGGCGCGAATATCCTGGTGGCAGGTCGCGCAGACTTCGTTGATCGACGACTTCGCCAGCACGCCTTCGGGCGACAAGCGCGCCATCGGGTTGTGGCAGTCGGTGCAGGACAGTCCGCGGTTCTGATGGATCGAGCCAATCCAGTGCTGCCGCGCGCCACCGGCATGGCAGCTCAGGCAGACGCCGGCCTGCACTTGCGGCGAGGTTTTCGCATCGTGGGTGAACGCGATGATCGAACCCGGCGCGGTGGGATCCTTGGCGTGCTCGGAACCCGGGCCGTGGCAGCTTTCGCAGGCGGCCTGCGGGCCGCTGTTGGCCGCGCCGGCGCGGAACGAGGCGACGTGCAGGCTGTGCGAGGCCTGCACGTTCTCTTGCGCGTGACAGGCCACGCAGGTCTTCGCACCGACCGCATCGGCGTTCGGTGCCAGCGGGTTGGCCGGAATCGACGCCGCATCGAACGGGGTGGCCGGGCTGTCGCTCACCGGCGGCAAATGCGGGTTGCTGGCGCGGGCTGCGTTCGCGCCCATGTCGGTGGCCGGCAGCATCTTCGCGATGTCGCTCTGACTGAGTCCGTCGGACGGGCTGTGCACGGCATCCGTTGCCGCGGGACGGGTCGCCGCCGCCTGCTGGGCCTGGACGTCGTGCGAACCCGGCAACACGCCAGCGGCGCTCAGCGCCACGCCAAGCAAGGCCGCAAAAAACAAAGAAATCACACGCATGGCTTGGAGCCCCTTCGCTAGCGTGAACAATCCATCGCGATCGGCCGGCACCGCCCCGCTCGGTACGCGCTCCTTCAGCGCCTCCAGCCTTGTCCCACCTCGGAGTATTCACCCTGGATCGGAGCACGGATAAGCCCCGGACCTTGCGTTGAATGTCCACGATCACCGAACAATGCCGAGCGATTGCGCACTGCAGCAAGACATTGCGCCGCGCTGCGCTAGCCTGCGGGAACGCCGCGCAAGGACATTGCCGTGCAGGATCTCACCGACATCTATTATTTCGTGCAGGTGGTGGAGCTGGGCTCATTCACCGCCGCCAGCAAGGCGCTGGGCGTGGCCAAGTCGCAGCTGAGTTTCCGCGTGGCGCGGCTGGAGGCCAGCCTGGGCGTGCGCCTGATCCAGCGCACCACGCGGCGTTCGCACGTCAGCGAGATCGGCCGCCGCTACTACGAACAATGCCGGCTGCTGCTGGCCGCCGCCGCGCAAACCCAGAGCGTGATCGACGATGCCCAGGCCGCGCCGCGCGGACGCATCCACGTGGCCTGTCCGGTGCTGTTCGCGCAGCTGCTGCTGGCGCCGATCCTGGTCGACTTCCTGCGCCAGCACCCCGACGTGCAGGTCGACCTCGACATCTGCCACCACCAGGTCGACGTGATCGCCGGCGGCTACGACATCGCGTTCCGGGTGCGCGATTCGATCAAGGATTCCAGCCTGGTCATGCGCAGCTACGGCATGGACCCGCAGGTGCTGGTGGCCAGTCCCGAACTGCTGCTGCGCCAGGGTCGACCGATCCAGCCGACGGCTCTCAGGCGATTGTCCAGCGTCGGCGTGATGAATGTGGAGGGCCGGCATTTCTGGCACCTGCAGGCTTGCGACGGCCGCACCCAGCAGATCGAGCATCATCCGAGCCTGGTCAGCGACGATCTGCAGGTGCTGTATCAGGCGGTGATCGGCGGCATCGGCGTGGCGCAACTGCCGCAGTTCGTCTGTCGCGGGCCGATCGCCGAAGGCCGGCTGGTTCCGCTGCTGCCGGCATGGTCACTGCCACCGGGCAACGTGCACGCGGTGTATCCGTCCCGCCATGGTCACACGCCGGCACTGCGCAGCTTCATCGAGTTCGTGGCGCAGCACATGCCGCAGGTGTTGCGCCGCACCCAGCTGGGCGTACTGCCCGAGACCGTGCAGCCCGTGTCGGAAGCTTTGTTGGCGGACTGACGCGGGACTCTCAGAGCTTGTGACTATTTGCCGTTCGCCCTGAGAGGCTGTGAATCAATAGAAAGGTTCCGACGCTTTTGCTCCTCCCCCTGTTTGCAGGGGGAGCAAAGCCGGCGACTCGCCTCCTGCGAGGTCCGTCACTCACTGCGTGTCGACGAGTTGAAGATACTCGAAAGGGATTTTTCACAGGCGCTGAGCGTAGGCCGCAAGGCCGCACGCGGGGAGCGACCATGGATGGTCGCTTCTTTGAGGAGCGAGGAAGTCGAAGAGTCTGCGGCAACGCTTCGACTCCGCAGCTTGCCGCCGCTACGCTCAGTGCGAACGGGTAATGTGGTAGGCGGCGCCACGCGAATTCTTTACAGCCTCTCAGCGGCCCAGCCAAACGGCCGCGCCGTGCCCGGCGATCTGTCCGCTGGCGAAGCAGGCGTTGAGCAGGTAGCCGCCGGTGGGCGCTTCCCAGTCCAGCATCTCGCCGGCACAGAACATGCCGGGGCGCTCGCGCAGCATCAGGTTTTCATCGAGTGCTTCCAGCCGCACGCCGCCGGCGGTGCTGATCGCCTCGGCGATCGGTCGGGGCGCACGCAAGCGCAGTGGCAGGGCCTTGAGCTGCGCGGCCAGCGCACGCGGATCGGCCAGCGTGGCCTTGTCGGTGAGTTCGAACACCAGCGCGCACTTGGCCGCATCCAGCCCGGCGCGACGGCGCAGCCAGTCGCCGATGCTGTGCTTGCCGCGCGGTGCGGCGAGGCGATCGGCCAGCATCGACAGCGAATAGCCGGGCACCAGATCCAGCATCAACATCGCCTCGCCACGTTCGGCGATCTGCTCGCGCAGCTCCGCACCGATCGCATAAATCAGGCTGCCTTCGATGCCGTATTCGCTGAGCACGAACTCGCCCTGGCGTGCATGCGCCACGCCGCGGCGATCGACCCAGTGCGCCACCACCGGCTTCAACGGCGCGCCACCGAAGCGGCTGGACAGATGCTCGCTCCAGCGCAGCTCGAAACCGCAGTTCGCCGGCTGCAACGGCGCGATGTCGACCCCCGCTTCCTGCAGCGGCTTCACCCAGGCGCCATCGGAACCCAGCTGCGGCCAGCTGGCGCCGCCGAGCGCCAGGATCACCGCGTCGGCCGGGATCACGCGCGCGCCCTGCGGCGTGGCGAAATGCAGCGCGCCGTGCGCCTGCCAGCCGAGCCAGCGATGGTGCATGTGGAACGTCACGCCGGATTCGCGCAGGCGCCGCAACCAGCCGCGCAGCAACGGCGCCGCTTTCAGGTCCGCGGGAAACACCCGGCCGGAACTGCCGACGAAGGTTTCCACGCCTAGTCCACGCGCCCACGCGCGCAGCGCCTCGGCATCGAACACATCGAGCCAGTGCTGGATCTCCGCCTGCCGTGTACCGTAGCGCTCGACGAAACGCGCCGGCGGCTCGGCGTGGGTGAGGTTGAGGCCGCCCTTGCCGGCGAGCAGGAATTTTCGGCCGACCGAGCCTTTCGCGTCGTACAGGTCGACCGCCACGCCCGCCGCGCAGGCAGCCTCCGCCGCCATCAGCCCGGCCGGGCCGCCGCCGATGATGGCCAGTCGCGAAGTGGCGGAATGTGTCATCCGCGCATGGTCGCACGCCGGCGCGGTCGGATGGCCATGGATCAATGCGGTGCGCGCGGCTTGGCCCGGTGCGTGGGCGTGGCGGTCCACGGATCGTCCGGCCACGGATGCCGCGGGTAGCGGCCCTTCAGTTCCTTGCGCACTTCCGGGTAGGTGCGTTCCCAGAAGCCCTTCAAGTCCTGGGTCACCTGGATCGGCCGGCCCGCCGGCGACAGCAGGTGCAAGGTGACCGGGATGCGGCCGCCGCCGACGCGCGGCGTATCGGCGAGGCCGAACAGTTCCTGCAGCTTGACCGCCAGCACCGGCGGCTCGCCGTGTGCGTACTCCAGCTGCCTGCGCTGACCGCTCGGCACGGTGAGGCTTTCCGGCGCCTGCGCGTCGAGCAGGCGGCGCTGCTCGTGGTCGAAGCGCGCGGACAGCGCCTGCGACAATGCTTCCGGGCGCAGGGCGTTCAGTCGGTGCTGGCCGTCCAGATACGGCAGCAGCCAGTCCTCCAGCGAGGCCAGCAGCGCCGCGTCGGACACATCGGGCAGCCCCAGCTCCGGCATCCACGCGCGCAAGGCCTGCATGCGCGCGCGCAGCCGCCGCGCCGGCTCGCTCCACGGCAACGCATCGATGCCCTTGGCGCGAACGGCGCCCAGCAAGGCGGGAAGTGCATCCTGTGGCTGCACCGGCACGCTGCGGCGTTCCAGCACGATCGCGTCGAAGCGGCGTTCCTCGAAGGCCTCGGCCGCGCCGCGTTCGTCGTTCCAGCGCAACGTGCGTGCGCGCGTGAACTGCGCGGGATAGTCGCGTTCGAGCACGCGCGGGTCGAGTGGCGCGGCGGCCAGGATCAGGCTGTCGCGAGCCTCGTAGCGCAGATCCAGCGCCACCAGCCACGGCTCGCCGTGCAGCGCGGTGTTCTCGTGCAGGCGCGCGCCGCGACCGTTGGCCAGCGTGTAGCGCAGCGGGTTGTTGTCATCGCGGCGGGCCACGCGATCGGGAAACGCGTGCAGCAGCAGCTCGCCCACGCCGTGACTGTGCGGCATGCCGCTGGCCGCGGTACGGACGTCCAGACGTCTGCGCCAGCCCTTGCTGGCCTGCTCGATCGCCGCCAGCGCGCCGGTGTCGACTTCGCCGCGCAGCGGCGCAGCGCGACGATCACGCCATGCATGCAGCGCCGCTACCCGCACGCGGAAATCATCGCTGCGCGCCTGCGTGCCGCGCAGTGGTGAACGCGCTTCCATCAGTGCCAGCAGGTCGGCGATCAGCGCATGCAATTCGACGGGTGCGCGCATGGCCGCGGCGGCCAGTCGCGGGCTCGCACCGAGCTCCAGCATCCGGCGACCCAGCGCGCTGATCCGGCCATCGCCGCCGAGTGCGCCGAGTCGACCCAGCAATTCGCGCGCCTGCGCCAGCGCGCCGGCCGGCGGTGGATCGAGCCAGCGCAGGCCGTCCGTGCTGCTCGGCGTGACGCCCCATGCGGCGAGTTCCAGCGCCAGCGCGGACAGCTCGGCCTGGCTGATCTCCGCCGTGCGCGCCGGCTCCAGCCGCTTGCTCTGCGGCCACAGCCGATACGTCGTACCCGCCGCCACGCGACCGGCGCGACCGGCGCGCTGATCGGCCGAGGCCTGCGCGATGGTGACCGTCTCCAGCCGGGTGAAGCCGGAGTTCGGATCGAACCGTGGCTCGCGCGCGAGGCCGGCGTCGATCACCGCGCGGATACCCGGCAGGGTGATGCTGGACTCGGCCACGTTGGTCGCCAGCACGACACGTCGGGTGCCTGGCTCGGCCGGCGCCAGCGCGGCCTGCTGCTCGGCCAGCGAGAGTTCGCCGTGCAGCGCCAGCACCTCGACGTCGTCGCGAGTCAGCGTCTGCGCCAGCACCGCCTGCACGCGTGCGATCTCGCGCCGACCGGGCAGGAACGCCAGCACGTCGCCGTCGTTTTCCTCCAGCGCCTGGCGCGCGATGCGGGCGAGCTGGTGCTCGATGCCTTCCTGCGTGCGCGCCGGTGGATGCTCGATGCGCACCGGGAAGCTGCGGCCGGGGCTGGACAGCCGCGGCGCATCCAGCCATTGCGCGATGCGCTCGCCGTCCAGCGTGGCCGACATCAGCAACAGACGCAGGTCCGGCCGCAACGTGGCCTGCACATCCAGCGCCAGGGCGGCGCCAAGATCGCCGACCAGATGACGTTCGTGGAATTCGTCGAACACAATCGCGCCGATCCCGGCCAGTTCCGGATCGTGCTGGATCAGCCGGGTCAGAATGCCTTCGGTGACCACCTCGATCCGGGTCGACGCGCTCACGTTCGATTCGAAACGGATGCGGTAGCCGACGGTCTGCCCGACCGCCTCACCCAGCTGTTGCGCCATGAATTGTGCGGCGGCGCGCGCGGCGATCCGGCGCGGCTCCAGCATCACGATGCCGCGGCCGGCCAGCCAATCGGCGTCAAGCAGGGCCAGCGGTACCTGGGTGGTCTTGCCGGCGCCCGGCGGCGCCTCCAGCACCAGCCGCGGATGCGCGGCGAGCGACGCACGGATCTGCGGCAGCAGCGGCGTGATCGGAAAAACAGGCGGGACTGAACTCATGCGCGCGAATGATAACGGCTGCCGCGGCGACCGGCCGAGTTGCAACAACGGCGTCGCGCGCCTTGCCCGGGTTGTGCGTGGGGCGGGCACTGCCCGCCGGCTTTCCGATACGTCGCCATGCGCTTCGGCAAGTGCGGCGGGCAGTGCCCGCCCTGCGAGGCTTGAAGTGAGCCTCGCGTAACCGATGGAG
>JBEPVP010000161.1:0-8563 GCA_041690935.1 Rhodanobacter sp. | reverse complement strand
TGGCAAGCCTGTCCTGATTCGCGGCGCGGGCTGGGCGCCGGACATGTTCCTGCGCGACGATCCCAAGCGCATGGAGGCCGAGTTCAGCTACGTCCGCAACCTCGGGCTCAACACCATCCGCAGCGAAGGCAAGCTGGAAGACGCGCACTTCTACGACCTCGCCGACCGCGACGGCATCATGATCCTGGCCGGCTGGGAGTGCTGCGACAAATGGGAATCTGCGGCCAAGACGGGAGGTGCGCCCTGGGACGCCTCGGACGAGAAGGTCGCTGAAGCCTCCATCGCGAGCGAAGCACGCCTGTTGCGGAACCATCCGTCCGTGATCGGATTTCTGATCGGCAGCGACAATGCGCCACCACCGGCACTCGCGAAGATGTATGTCGACACCTTGCACGCCGAAGGCTGGACGACCCCGATCGTCGCAGCAGCAACGGACCAGGCCACGGACGAGACCGGCCCATCCGGCATGAAGATGACCGGGCCCTACGCCTGGGTTCCGCCTGCGTACTGGTACGCCGACAAGCTGGGAGGTGCGTTTGGATTCAATTCCGAAACCAGCGCGGGCGCAGACATTCCGCGGCTGGAGGACCTGACCCGCATGCTTTCGCCACAGGAGCAGGAGGCACTGTGGAAGTACCCGCAGGTGCGGCAGTTCCACGCCGCCGCGGCGTGGTCGCCGTTCGCGATCATCGCGCCGTTCGATACGGCACTGGCCAGGCGTTATGGCGCACCCAAGAGTCTTGCGGACTACGTCGCCAAGGCCCAGCTCGAAAACTACGACGACGTCCGTGCACAGTTCGAGGCGTTCAACGCGCACATGGATGCGGCCAACCCTTCGACCGGCGTGATCTACTGGATGCTCAACAATGCCTGGCCTTCGCTGCACTGGCACCTGTACGACTACTTTTTGAATCCGGCCGGCGCCTACTTCGGCGCCAAGAAGGCCAACGAGCCGGTGCACATCCAGTACGCGTACGACACGCACGCGATTGTGCTGGTCAACCAGACGCTCACCGACGAGCATGGCCTGCAGGTGAGCATCCGCATGCGCAACCTGGACGGCAGCGTGGGTTACGAGCGGCGGCTGCACGGCATCGAGATCAACGGCAACAGCACCCGAGAACTGGTGACGATGCCGGCGCCAGCCGATTCCTCGCGCACCTATTTCATCGAGCTCGAGCTTGCTTCCGCCGGAGGCAACCCGATCAGCCGAAACGTGTATTGGCTCTCCACTCAACCTGACAAGCTCGACTGGGCGCATTCAAACTGGTACCTCACGCCGGTGACGCAATACGCTGACCTGACCGCGTTGCAGTCCTTGCCGACCACGACGAGTGAGGTCCACGCAACGATGCAGCATATGGGGGCGGAGGACATGATCACCGTCACGCTGACGATCCCCCCGACGTCCACGACCGTGGCGCTGTTCCAGCACGTTTCGATCAAGCGATCCGCACACGGCGAACTCGCGCTGCCGATCCTGTGGACCGACAACGACGTCACGCTATGGCCGGGCGAATCGCTCACCCTCACTGCGCGTTACGCGAGGCAGGGGACAGCGACGCCGGTCGTCGAAGTCAGCGGATGGAACGTGCCAGCCCAGAGCTTCCCGATCGTTATCGAAAACAGTTCGCAGAGACAGAGTCATTGAACCAGGCCAGACGCCCATGACGCGCGTGACCATCAGCGACGTCGCCCGCACCGTGGGGACATCGAAAAAAACCATCTCGCGCGTGGTAAACAACGATCCGAACGTCAGCGAGTCCATGCGTCAGCGGGTGCTATCCGCCATCGCTGCGCTCAACTACCGACCGCTCACCTCGGCGCGCAGCCTGGCGACCAATCGTTCCTTCATGATCGGGCTGCTGTATGACAACCGTTCGCCGAGCTACATCATGGAAGTGCAGGCCGGCGTGCTGGAGGCGTGCGAGGCGCAGCACTACAGCATGATGGTTCAGCCGCTGGTATCGACGGCACCGGACTTCGTCGAGCGGGTCGAGGACATCCTGTCGCGGCACCGGCCCGATGGCCTGATCCTTACGCCGCCGATTACTGATCACCCGGAATTGCTCGATTGCCTGCACAAGAATGGGGTGCCGTTCGCCTCGATCGCGCCGCGCCACTCCGGGGAATGCATTGGCGTGATGCTGCGCGAGCGCGAAGCCGCCGCGGCGATGGTGGAACACTTGGTTTCGCTTGGCCACCGGCGCATCGCCCACATTCTTGGCGATCCCGAGCACGGCGCCGGCATCTGGCGCCTGGCCGGCTACCGCGATGGTCTCAAGCAGGCCGGGCTGAAGGAAGACCCCGCGTACATGGTTCAGGGCCGCTTTTCCTTCGAGTCGGGTGTGGCGGCAATGCGACAGCTGCTGGCGCTGCCGCTTCGGCCGACCGCCATCTTCGCGGCTGACGACGACATGGCGGTCGGCGCGATCTGGGCCGCCGCAGAAGATGGGGTGTCGATCCCCCGCGACATGTCCATCTGTGGATTCGACGATACGGCGATCGCAACACAAGTGTGGCCTCCCCTCACTACCATCCATCAACCCGTGCGCGAGATGGGCCGTCGCGCCACCGAGGAACTGCTGCTTCGCGTGTTGAACAAAGGAGAGGCCAGGATGGTCGAGGTCGACTACGAAATGCGCATCCGCGCCTCGACAGCGCCGCCCCCTTAGCCCGGTCGCGTACCATCGGGCGGGCACCCCCACCCGGGCGCTTCTGCAATCTCATTTCACCGATCCACAGGAGAGTGCCCGCATGCCTGCCGCACACGACGTCGTCAAGCCCGGCCGGAAGTTCCACTTCATTTCCGGACTGCCACGTGCAGGCAGCACGCTTCTTGCCGCCATCCTCAACCAGAACCCGCGTTTCCGCGCAGGCATGACCAGCCCGCTTGCCGACATTCTGGGCGTGGTGATCGCGGAGGCGAGCAGCAAGAACGATTTTTCGTTCGACGTCTCCGACGACCAGCGTGTCACGATGCTGCGCGGCCTGGTCGAGAACTTCTACGCGGCCCACGCGGACGCCGGCGTCGTGTTCGATACCAGCCGGCTGTGGTGCAGTCGGATGCAGTTGTTACACACGCTGTTCCCAGAAGCGAAGGTCATCGCGTGCGTGCGCCAGTTGTCATGGGTGCTGGACAGCATGGAACGACTGGTGCGCAGGCAACCGGCAGGCGTCAGCAAAGTATTCCGGTTCGACACCAATACCACGGTGTACTCGCGCATCGAGGCGCTGACCGATCCGCGTGGCATGGTGGGGTTCGCCTTCCAGGCCACCAAGGATGCGTTCTATGGTCAGTATGCGCCTGGCCACCTGCTGCTGCTGACTTACGAGAGCCTGGTGCGCAATCCGTTGGCGGCCATGCGCACGGTCTATCAGTTCATCGGCGAACCGTGGTTCGAACATGACTTTGATCACATCGACTACAACGCGGACGAGTTCGACGCCCGCGTCGGCATGCCCGGCCTGCATACCGTGCGCCCAAAGGTGGAGCCGATCGAACGCACCTCCATTTTGCCACGCGAGATCTTCGGCCGCTTCGTGAGCGAATCGTTCTGGATGGACCCGAAGAACAACGTCAGCCAAGTGCCCATTGTGTAGAGCCCTGCTCGTGCACGGCGCCATCAAGCTGTCGCTAGTCGCGAGTTTGTTGCGCGCCTGTGCTGGATGTATCCGGTTGCCCTGCTCGTCCTGACCGGATTCATCGGCTACCAGCTTTACGGTTTGGCCCACAACCGATCGTGGTCGCTGGAGCTGTTCACGGTGCCTCCCGATAGGCCAGCGGTCGGTACGACGCGAGGCCCCGAACGGACAACGGCGTCTCGGTCCCCGCGTCGAGGACCAGTGATGGCTTGCCTTTGCGCGGGCCGCTCTGGAAGAACAGGATCAGCAGCATGTGTCGTCCATCGGGGGAAAACAGGCCATGGCTGCCCTCGTCGATGTCGCGCAATCAGCGGGATCCCTGCCGTCGATGTCGGTCTCGAGGGCCGAGGCGTATCGCATGCCCATGCAGCCGGAGTGCGTTCTGTTGCCCATCGTAAACACGCGAAACCGATCGCCAAGCCATGCGGCATCACCCAGCGACGTGTCCGCATACTCGGGAACACCATTGAAGTCGTCCAGATCGACGCGATACGCCAGTGTGGCCGGCCCGTCGGAAAGTGCGTGAGCCGCGGCGCGCCGTCCGGCGTCGCCGGGTGCTGTCCACAAGCCGTACGCATGGAACGCTCACCGCAAGAGAATCTCGTCGATGAACAGGTAGGCCGGCTTCCCTGCGCCCTCGTGGCCCGGGGGGAGCGTGCCGTAGTTCTGCGCGGTGACGCGCAGGTAGCGGGCGGTCACCGGCGCGGCGGCGTCGAAGCGCACCGTGCGTATCATCGCGCGCAAATCTTGCGGATCCACCGGAATCGACGTGGACTGCAGCGTGCGCCAGGTCTTGCCGTCATCGGAGACTGCGAAGGTGACGTGGCGCGGGAGCAGCGCCCACGAACCGCTCTGCTGCAGGAAGCGCATCTGCACCGCGTGGATCGGCGTGGCTTGCTGCAGGTCGATGGTGGCGTCAAGGTCGGTGCCTCTCCAGCCGACCCACAGGCCATCGTTGAAGTCGTCATCACCGATCACGCCGTCGACCAGTTGCGCCGCGGTGCCGGCGTAGTGCGGGTCGGGCGCGGTGAGGTAATTGACCGGTTTGCCCAGCGCCTTGTTGTCGACGGTCTGGAACGTCTGGCTGGGCAGGTACGGCACGCCGTGGCGGTATGGCGCTACCTTGAGCGTCGCCGGCACGTAGCGGTCCAGCACGTCGCCGAAGGCGGGCGACTGTGCGGTCGGTTCGCTGCCGTCTACGGTGTAGTGCAGCGCGATGTCATCGAAGCCGCGCGCGGCACGCACTCGCCAGCGGTGGTGTTGCGCGTTGAACTCGAGCTTGTAATCGACCAGGTCGCGGTCTTCCGGGCCGTAGGCGATGTGGCGGTCGTCCAGCCAGGGGTATTGCGCGCGCACGCGCCGTTGGAAGTCGGCGTAGTCGTGGGCGTCGGGATTCCATAGGCGCTCGGCCAGTGCGAGCACGCGCGGATAGAGCATCGCTTCCAGATTGCGCGGCGTAACGCGCTCGCTCCACAATGGCGCCTCGGCGCCGAGCACCTGGTCCTCGTGCCCCGCGAAGGCGGGCGCGGCGAACGGGTTGGTGCGGTAGATGTCCTGCAGCGTGAGCTCTTCGATTGGCGTGTCCAGATAGAACGGCCCGGCGACGATCAGCCGGTTGCCGTTGGCCAGGCCTTTGGCCGCCTCGGCGTCGCCGCGCCACATTTCCACGATGGCGTTGCGGTCGGCGCCGCCTTCGAGGATCTCGTCCCAGCCGATGAGCGTCTTGCCGCGGGCGGCGAGGTCGCGCTGGATGCGCTGGACAAACCAGCTCTGCAGCCCCTCGGCGTCGGCGAGGTGCTCATCATGCATGCGCCGCTGCGACGAGACGCTGTCCATCCATTGCTGCTTGGGCACCTCGTCGCCGCCGATGTGGATGTACGGCGCGGGGAACAGCATGGCGACCTCGTCGAGCACGTCGTGCAGGAACGCAAACGTGGCCTCGTCGCCCGCGCAGTAGATATCGCTGAAGACGCCCCAACTGGCCGGGACGGGAATCGGTCGCCTCGGGCAGGACAGCGACGGGTAGGCTGCGATCGCTGCCGACGCATGTCCCGGCATCTCGATCTCCGGCACGACCATGATATTGCGCCGGCGCGCGTACTCGACAACGTCGCGAATGTCTTGCTGGGTGTAGAAGCCGCCGCTGCGGCTACCGTCGGCCTCGGTGCGCCAGGC
This sequence comes from Rhodanobacter sp., assembly GCA_041690935.1. Lineage (GTDB taxonomy): Bacteria > Pseudomonadota > Gammaproteobacteria > Xanthomonadales > Rhodanobacteraceae > Rhodanobacter. The sequence continues at coordinate 2,743 of JBEPVP010000161.1, read as the reverse complement.
GCCGACGCTGGTGAGCCTCGGGTACTTGCGTATCTCGATGCGCCAACCCTGGTCGTCGGTCAGGTGCCAGTGGAGGACGTTGAGCTTGTAGCGCGAGAGCAGGTCGATCTGCTGTTTGACCAGCGGCACCGGGATGAAGTGCCGTGCCGCGTCGAGCATGACGCCGCGCCAGGCGTAGCGGGGAGCGTCGTCGATGCGCACGGCGGGGATCGAGAGCGTAGCGCGATGGCCGGGCGGCAGCAGTTGTCGCAGCGTCTGCACGCCCCAGAAGAGACCGCGGTCGTCGGCCGCCGCGATCACGACCCGCCGCGGCATGACGGTCAGCCGGTAGGCCTCCTCGCCCTGCACGGAAGGATCGGTGCGCAGTTCGATGCGCGGCTGGTCTGCGGCAGGGCCTATCCGCAGCGCGATACCGCTCTGCTTGCGGATGCCATCGCGCAGGAATGCCGCGATTTCCTGGGCGCGTCGCCCGGCGGGCGCGACGATGCGCACGTTCCGGTTTAGCGCGAAGCTGCCGTGGCCTGCCTCGATTCGGCCCGGCTGCGGGATGAGCGCCCCTTGCGCATGCGCTCCTTGAGCGCACAGCGAGAACGCGAGAAGCATCAGGGCAAGGACGTGGCTGGGCATGGCCGGTGTTCCTGGAAGGTTGTGGCTTGCTCGTACGGTGGAAACGATGCTGGTGCGAGGCCTCGAGTAATTCAAGCAGCGAAGCCCACAAAGAAGACAGCAAGGCCGCCGTCGCTGGCGCGTAAAAGGGGCGTTTCCGGATTGCGGCGATGCCTCTGCAGACGCCAGCGCATAGCCGAGAAAGAAGCCCCGGCGGAGGCCCGGGCGGGCGAACTCGCCGGAGGGTAACCAGCGAGTTGACCCGATCGAGGTCGACTCGATCGGGTCGGTTCAATCAGCAGCCCGGACTCAATCAAGCTTCAAAACCCGAGTCAAAGTGGTCAAAGTGCACTTTCGGGCGTCTGCTTTTGGCCCAGGCTGTGTGAAAACGTCTTGATTCGATAAACTTGTTCCACCGCGCCGACGAGAGCTGCCGATGGGACGTTTTGTTGAAGGTGAAGGCCGCTCGCAAAGCACCCTGCTTCCCGCGCGACTCGACGACTACGTGACGAAAGACAACCCTGTGCGAGTGGTGGACGTCTTCGTCGACAACCTCGATCTGGCCACGCTGGGCTTTACCGAGCGATCGCACAGGCCACCGGCCGTGCGGGCTATCACCCGGCCATGCTGCTGAAGATCTACGGCTACTCAATCGCGTGCAGTCGAGTCGGCGTCTGGAGTGCGAGGCGCAGCGGAACATCGAGCTGATGTGGCTGACCGGTCGCTTGGCGCCGGACTTCAAGACGATCGCCGATTTCCGCAAGGACAACGGTGCGGCGATCCGACAAGTCTGCCGCGAGTTCGTGGTGCTGTGCCGGCGGCTGGATCTGTTTTCGCAGGCCCTGCTGGCCATCGATGGCAGCAAGTTCAAGGCGGTCAACAATCGTGACCGGAACTACACCCGTGCGAAGGTGCAACGCCGGATCGAGCAGATCGAAGAGAGCGTGGCGCGGTATCTGTCGGAACTGGACAGTGCGGACCGGAAGGGTGCGGCCCGGTCGCCGAAACGCGCACGACGCGGCTTCGCGAAAAGGTCGAGAAGCTGCAGTCGGAGATGCAGCGCATGCAGGCGTTGGCCAGGAGGTCGAGGCCGCACCCGACCAGCAGATCTCGCTGACCGATCCGGATGCGCGATCGATGATCACCCGCGGCACCGGCACCGTCGGCTACAACGTGCAGACGGCGGTGGATGCGCAGCATCACCTGATCGTCGACCACCAAGTCACCAACATCGGCAGTGATCGCGGCCAACTGGCGACCATGGCAACGCGTGCGCGCGCCGCCATGCAGGTCGAACGCCTCGACGTTGTCGCTGATCGTGGTTACTTCACCGGCGAGGAGATCGTGGCGTGCGAAGAAGCCGGCATCACGGCTTACGTGCCGCGGCCGCAGACCTCCAACAACCAGGCCAGGGGTCTGTTCGGCAAGCGGGACTTTGTCTATGTGCCCGAGACCGGCACGTACCGTTGCCCGGCCGGACAATCGCTGACCTGGCGGTTCAGCACCGTTGAAAAGGGATTGACGCTGCATTGCTACTGGAGCTCGGTGTGCAAGGGCTGTCCGCTCAAGGCGCAGTGCACGCCGTCGCCGCAACGACGCGTCAAGCGCTGGGAGCATGACGCCCTTATCGACGCGATGCAGCAGCGTCTGGATCAGGATCCGGACAAGATGCGCATCCGCCGGCAGACGGTCGAGCAACCCCTTCGGCACCCTCAAAGCATGGATGGGGTCGACGCACTTCCTGATGCGCACGCTGAAACATGTCAGCACGGAAATGAGCCTGCACGTGCTTGCCTACAACCTCAAGCGCGTGATGCGCATCCTGGGAATCGCGCCACTGATGCAGGCGATGGACGCCTGAGCGCGCCTTCGTCGGAAAGTGACGTCGATCGAAGGGCCTGCAGAGCCTTCGGCATCAAATCGCGTCTCGAATTTTCAGAAGTGAAGTTTTCGCGCCAGCGTATCTGGACGATGGCAAGCGGTCAGCAACGCGCTCAGCGTCACTATTTCGTCGTCGCTTCCATCGAATATGCGTTTTCACACAGCCTGGGCCGTAAGCAGACCGTTTCATTTGCGCGCTAGGAGCGATCGCGGCCCGCCACGGTCCGCCGCGGCGACTACTTCGATGTTTCCGGTG
>JBEPVP010000160.1:0-8672 GCA_041690935.1 Rhodanobacter sp. | reverse complement strand
TGCCCGGCATGATCGTGACGAATGCACCGAAGTCCATCAGCTTGGCGACCTTGCCTTCGTAGATGCGCCCCGGCTCGACGTCGGAGGTGATCTGCTCGATGCGCTTCTTCGCCGCTTCGCCCGCCTCGCGATTGACCGAGCCGATGATGATGGTGCCGTCGTCGCTGATGTCGATCGTGGTGCCGGTTTCTTCGGTGATCGAGCGGATCGTGGCGCCGCCCTTGCCGATCACTTCGCGGATCTTGTCCGGGTGGATCTTGATGGTGATCAGGCGCGGGGCGTACTCGCTCATTTCCGAGCGGGCCGTCGTCAACGCCTTGGCCATCTCGCCGAGGATATGCAGGCGACCCTGCTTGGCCTGGGCCAGCGCGACCTTCATGATCTCCTCGGTGATGCCGTCGATCTTGATGTCCATCTGCAGCGCGGAAATGCCATCGGCACTGCCAGCCACCTTGAAGTCCATGTCGCCGAGGTGATCCTCGTCGCCCAGGATGTCGGACAGCACCACGAAGTCGCTGCCTTCCTTGACCAGACCCATCGCGATACCAGCCACCGGCGCCTTCAGCGGCACACCGGCATCCATCATCGCCAGCGAGGAACCGCACACCGAAGCCATCGACGAGGAACCGTTCGACTCGGTAATTTCCGAGACCACGCGCACCACGTACGGGAATTCCTCGATGCTCGGCTTGACCGCCTGCACGCCGCGCTTGGCGAGGCGGCCGTGGCCGATCTCGCGACGCTTCGGCGCACCGAAACGACCGGCTTCACCGACCGAGAACGGGGGGAAGTTGTAGTGGAACAGGAACGGATCCTTCGACTCGCCACCGGGCGCGTCGATGATCTGCGCGTCACGCGTGGTGCCCAGCGTGATGACGACCAGCGCCTGCGTCTCGCCGCGGGTGAACAGCGCCGAGCCATGGGTCCGCGGCAGCACGCCGACACGTGCGGTGATCGCACGCACGTCGTCCAGCTGACGGCCGTCGATGCGCACCTTGGTCTTCAGCACGCTGTCGCGCATGGTGTGGTATTCGAGCTCGCCGAATTCCTTGGACAGTTCGGCCGTGACCCAACCATTCGCTTCGGCGTCGGCCTTGAGCGACCCAAGCACGTCGGCCTTGATCGCGGAGATCGCGTCGCGGCGCTGCAGCTTGTCGCGCACCTGGAACGCTTCGTCCAGCTTGTTGCCGACGGCGCCCTTGAGCGCGGCGACCAGCGACTCGTTGCGGGCCGGCGCCTGCCAGTCCCACGACGGCTTGGCGGCTTCAGCGGCCAGCTCGGCGATCGCGCGGATCGCGGTCTGCATCTGCTGGTGGCCGAACATCACCGCGCCGAGCATGACTTCTTCGGACAGCAGCTTTGCTTCGGATTCCACCATCAGCACGGCGCCAGCGGTACCGGCGACGACCAAGTCCAGCTCGGAGGTCTTCAGCTCGGTGGCCGAAGGGTTCAGCAGGTACTTGCCATTCGCGTAACCGACGCGGGCTGCGCCGATCGGACCCTTGAACGGAATACCGGCCAGCGACAAGGCAGCGGAAGCGCCGAGCAGCGCCACGATATCGCCGTCAACTTCCGGATTCAGCGAAACGACCTGGGCGATGACCTGCACTTCGTTCTTGAAATCTTCCGGAAACAGCGGGCGCACCGGGCGATCGATCAGACGCGAGGTCAGCGTCTCCTTCTCGGTCGGGCGGCCTTCGCGCTTGAAGAAGCCGCCCGGGATGCGACCGGCGGAGTAGAACTTCTCGACGTAGTCGACGGTGAGCGGGAAGAAATCCTGCCCTTCCTTCTGCCTGGTCGCAGCCACCGCGGTGACCAGCACCACGGTGCCGCCCATGCTGGCCATGACCGCACCGGACGCCTGGCGGGCAATTTCGCCCGTCTCCAGTGTGACTTCGTGACTACCGTACTGGAATGACTTGGTTACTTTTGCCACGTTGTTCTACTCCTCGTCCGGTGGATTAACGGCGCAGGCCGAGGCGTTCGATCAGGGTCTGATAGCGCGCAAGATCGCGATCCTTCAGATAGCTGAGCAGGCGCTTGCGCTGGTTGACCAGCTTCAGCAGACCACGGCGGGAATGGTGATCCTGCTTGTGTTCCTTGAAGTGGCCGGTGAGGTGGTCGATGCGGGCGGACAGCAAGGCCACCTGGACTTCCGACGAGCCGGTATCGTTCGGCACGCGGCCGAAATCAGCAATGATCTTGCCGGTCTGTTCTGCGGTAAGAGACATGGGTATACGTTTCCTTGGAAAGGCGATGCGAAGCTTGCGCTTGGGTCATCGCGATGGCACAAGCGCAAGCTTCGCCCAGATGAATGAAAGCGTTGAAATAACTTGCCTATTCTACTGATGGGAGTGGTGTGACAACAAGTGCGAAGCGGGTTTTTGAGGCAAATTCGTCAACTGGGCGGCAGGTTGAAGCCACGCAGGATGCGTGTGCAGCCCTCCTCGTCCAAGTCCAGCAATGCCAGCAGCGCACCATCACTGGCAAAGGCCGCGCAGCGACCGGCTCGCGGCGGCGTCGCCAGCTGAATCGGCTGGCCGCGGGAAATGGCCATGCTCTGCGCCTCGTCGAGCTGCACCGCGGGCACATCGGACAAGCCGGCCGAGACCGGCAACAGCCACGCCAGCAAGGCCTCGTCGCCCTGCTCCGCGGCCTGCTGCAATTGCTCCAGGGTGGCCATGCGCGGCTCGCGGAACGGATCGACCCAGGTTCGCCGCAGTGCGGTCAGGTGTGCGCCGCAGCCCAGGTCTTCCCCAATATCCACCGCCAGCGAACGCACATAGGTGCCGGAGCCGCATTCCACCAGCAGTTGCAGGGTGTCGCCGTGGCGCGACAGCAGATCGAGCCGGTGCACGTCCACTTCGCGCGGTGGCACGTCGACGGTTTCGCCGCGACGCGCTTTCGCATAAAGCCGTTCGCCGCCCCGCTTCAGCGCCGAATACATCGGCGGCACCTGCAGGATGCGGCCGCGCAATCTGGCCAGTGCGGCTTCGATCACCGCTTCATCAAGTGCCGGCACCACGCGTTGCTGCACGATCTCGCCTTCGCTATCGGCGCTGTCAGTGGTGATGCCAAGTCGGCATTCGGCCAGATACGCCTTGCGTGCGCCGAGCAGGCTGCCGGCCAGCTTGGTCGCCTCGCCGAAACACAGCGGCAACAGTCCGGTCGCCAATGGATCAAGCGCGCCGGTATGACCACCCTTGGCTGCACGCAGCAGCCGGCGCACGGCTTGCAGGGCCTGGTTGGAACTCAGGCCGAGGGGCTTGTCGAGCAGCACAATCCCGTGCAGGTCACGATGCTGCATACGCGGCGGACGGCTCATCGTTTCAGCAGTACCCAACGTGGCGGTTCAATCCTGCTTGTCGCCAACGGGCGGTGTCAGATCACGCGCCTGCTCGCGCAACAGCGATTCGATGCGCTCGCCCTTGTCGACCGAGTCGTCATATTTGAATTTCAACTCCGGCACGCGACGCATGCGCATGCCGCTGTGCGCCAGCGAGTGGCGGATTTCATGGCCGATCTGGTTCAGCGCCTTCACTGCCGGCAATCCCTGCTCGGGCAGCAAGGCGGTGATCCACACCGTGGCCCAGTCCAGGTCGCGGGTGATTTCCACATCCGACACGCTGACCGACGGCAAGCCGTGATCGCGCACGGCCGCGTACACCAGCAAGCCAAGCTCGCGGCGCAGCTCGGCACCAATACGGTCGGTACGTTTGAAATCACGGGATGGCATAAGAAACTCCGAAGGACAAACTCCCTTCTCCCTTTGGGAGACGCATCGGCAGGACAGCCGATGCGTGCGGCGAAGCCGCCGCAGGTGAGCCACAAGGATGTGGCGAATACAGGTGCCCCGCAAGGGGCGGACGAGGGTTCACGACCCTGTATGAAACTTCACGCAGGCCGTGAACCCTCACCCCGACCCCTCTCCCGAGAGAAGAGGGGCACAAGATCAGAGCGTACGTGCCACTTCGGTGCGTTCGAAGCACTCGATCTGGTCGCCCGGCTTGACGTCGTTGTACTGCTTCACGGCGATACCGCATTCCATGCCGTTACGCACCTCGTCGACCAGTTCCTTGAAGCGGCGCAGCGATTCGAGCTCGCCCTCGAAGATCACCACGTTGTCGCGCAGCACGCGGATCGGCTTGCTGCGCTTGACCGTGCCTTCGGTGACCATGCAACCGGCCACGGCGCCGAACTTGGAGCTGCGGAACACGTCGCGGACCTCGGCAGTGCCGATGATGTCCTCGCGCACTTCCATGCCGAGCAGACCGGTGGCCGCCTGGGTGACCTGATCGATCACGTCATAGATGATCGAGAAGTAACGCACGTCCAGTCCGGCCGTCTCGATCACCTTGCGCGCGGAGGCATCGGCGCGCACGTTGAAGCCGATGATCAGCGCCTTCGAGGCCGCCGCCAGGGTGGCGTCGGACTCGTTGATGCCGCCTACGCCGGACGAGACCACGTTGACCCGGACCCGCTCGTTGCCGATCTGGGTCAGCGACTCGCGCAGTGCCTCGACCGAACCCTGCACATCACCCTTGACCAGGATGTTGAGCGTCTGCTGCTCCACGCCCTGACCCATCTTGGCGATGATGTCCTCAAGCCGGTTGCTCTTGCTGACCATGCGTGTTTCGCGACGCTTGAGCTCACGCTCCTGCGCCACTTCGCGGGCCAGCCGCTCGTCTTCGACGCAGACGAAGTCATCGCCGGTTTCCGGCACGCCGGACAAGCCGAGCACCTGCACCGGAATCGACGGGCCGGCTTCGAGCACCTGCTTGCCGGTTTCGTCGATCAGCGCGCGCATGCGGCCGTACTCGATGCCGCAAACGATGAAATCGCCCTTCTTCAGGGTGCCCTGCTGCACCAGCACGGTCGCCACCGGGCCGCGGCCACGATCCAGGCTGGATTCGATCACCACGCCGGAGGCGCGACCATCGGCAACGGCTTTCAGCTCCATCACTTCGGCCTGCACCGAGATCGCATCGAGCAGATCCTCGACGCCTGCGCCGGTCTTGGCCGACACCGGTATGAACTGGACATCACCACCCCAGTCTTCCGGCACTACTTCGTACTGCACCAGACCCTGCTTGACGTTGTCCGGGTTGGCGCCGTCCTTGTCCATCTTGTTCACCGCGACGATCAGCGGCACCTTGGCGGCGCGCGCATGCTTCACCGCTTCGATCGTCTGCGGCATCACGCCGTCGTCGGCGGCGACCACCAGGATCACGATGTCGGTCGACTGCGCGCCACGGGCACGCATCGAGGAGAACGCGGCATGACCGGGCGTATCCAGGAACGTGATCACGCCCTTCGACGTTTCCACGTGATACGCACCGATATGCTGGGTGATGCCACCGGCTTCACCGGAGGCCACCTTGGTGCGGCGGATGTAATCGAGCAGCGACGTCTTGCCGTGATCGACGTGACCCATGATCGTCACCACCGGCGGGCGCGTGATCTTCTCGCCTTCCAGCTCGACGTTCTGGGTATGCGCCGCCAGCGTGTCTTCGGCATTGTTCTGGCTGTCCGCCACCGGCACGTGGCCCAGCTCCTCGACCACCAGCACCGCGGTATCGTGATCGATGGTCTGGTTGATGGTCGCCATGACGCCCATCTTGAACAGCGCCTTGACCACCTCCGAACCCTTGACCGCCATCTTCTGGGCCAGCTCGGCGACGACATTGGTTTCAGCCACCACCACGTCACGTACCACCGGCGCGGTGGGCCGCGAGAAGCCGTGCGGACCGCTCGACGGATTGCTGTTGCCACGGGAAAGCATTTCGCGGCCGCTGCTGCGACCCGGCTTGCCCCGCTTGTTGCTGGACGAGCGGCGCGCACGATCGGCTTCGCTCAGGTGCATCTGGCCACCGGCAAAACGCTTGCCGGCGCTGTCACGACCTTCCTTGCCGCCGCCGGCATTGCCTGGGCTGTCATTGCGCTCGCGAGCATGCTTGGGCTTGTTGCGGTTGGCGTCGCCCGCGGCGGCCGGTGCCGCTGCACTGGCAGCCACCGTGGCGCGAGCCACCGGCTTGGCCGGAGCGACGACCGGGGCCGGTGCGGGCGGCGCTACGGGCTTGACCAGCTTTTCGCGTTTGCGCGGCTCGTGGATGCGCGGCAGGATCATGCCCAGATCACGTTGATCCATGCGCTGCACGGACGATGCGTCCTCGGCCGTGTCCTGCGCCACCGGCTCAGCGGTCGCTGCGGGCGCTGACTCGATCTCGACATGACTGTCCGCTACCGGCGCAGCTGCGGTGGCCGCCGCGGTCAGGCGCTGTTCTTTTTCATCCTTGCGCTGCTGCTCGTCAACGGCGCGCTGCTGCGCTTCCTGCTGACGACGCTGCTCAGTCTCGCCGCGCTCGCGCTCTTCCTGCTCGCGCTGCTGCTGCGACTCGTGCAGCTTGCGCACGGCATCCTCGCGCTCAGGTTCGGCGCTGGCTTCCTCGGCAATCACGCTGCGCTTGACGTAGGTACGCTTGGCACGAACCTCGACGTTGACCGTCTTGGCCGTACCTGCAGCACCGCGTCCGCCCGGCGTGGCCATCTTCAGCTCACCGACCGTGCGTCGCTTGAGGGTGATCTGGCGCGGTGCGCTGTCATCGACCTCCGCGGCAGCTTCGCTCTTGCCGTGCGTACGCCGCAGGAAGCCCAGCAGCTTCACCTTTTCGGTGCTGCTGATGACTTGCTCCTGATCGGAGAATTTCATGCCTGCCTCGCCCAGCTGCGTAAGCAGCCGGTCGACCGGCATGCCCAGTACCTGGGCGAGTTGTTTGATCGTGACGTCCGACATCGTGTTCTTTGCTCCGCCGTTCCCGCGCTTATCGTCAGTGCGACATTATCCATGCCGCCACCTCCATCCTTGGTGAAAGGCCAGTAAAGCCTTTCTCGGCACACCCATCCAGGGTGCCGCGGTCCGCGGTTAGCCGCCTTTCTCCAGCCGCGCGATCATCGGCGCACGTGCCGCCATGATCAGTGCTGCAGCGCGTTCCTCGTTCATCCCTTCGATATCGATCAGGTCATCTACCGCCAGATCCGCCAGATCGTCGACCGTGTTCACTTCGCGCGCGGCCAAGGCAAAAGCCGTCGCCTCATCCATGCCTTCCAGCGCCAGCAACTCGTCGGACGGCTGATGGTCATCGACACCCTCCTCCGCCGCCAGTGCCTCGGTCAGCAGCGCATCGCGGGCGCGGGCGCGCAGTTCCTCGACGATATCCTCGTCGAAGCCCTCCACTGCCAGCAGCTCGGCGCTGGGCACGTAGGCGATTTCCTCGACGCTGGAGAAACCTTCCTGCACCAAGATGACCGCAATCTCCTGGTCCACTTCAAGCTTGTCCATGAACAACTGGCGCGCGGCCTCCTGTTCGGACTCGCTCTTGGCGGTGACCTGATCCTGGGTCATCACGTTGAGCTGCCAGCCGGTGAGCTTGCTGGCGAGTCGCACATTCTGGCCGCCGCGGCCGATTGCCTGGGACAACTTGTCCTCGGCCACCGCGATGTCCATCGAATGTTTTTCCTCGTCCATGATGATGGACTGCACTTCCGCCGGCGCCATCGCATTGATGACGAACTGCGCCTGGTTCTCGTGCCACAGGATGATGTCGACGCGCTCGCCGTTGAGGTCGTTGGAGACCGCCTGCACGCGCGAACCGCGCATGCCGATGCAGGCGCCGATCGGATCGGTGCGGCTGTCATGGGCCAGCACGGCGATCTTTGCGCGGTCACCCGGATCACGCGCGCAGCCCTTGATCTCGACCAGGCCCTGGCCGACTTCCGGCACTTCCAGTTTGAACAGCTCGACCATGAATTCCGGCGCCGCGCGCGACACGAACAGCTGCGGGCCGCGAGCCTCGGAGCGCACTTCGTACAGGTAGCCGCGCACACGGTCGCCGACACGGGCCGATTCGCGCGGGATCGTCTTGTCACGCGGAATGAACGCCTCGGCATTGCTGCCCAGGTCGAGATAGATGTTGCCGCGCTCGACGCGCTTGACGATGCCGGTGACCAGTTCACCGATGCGATCGGCGAAGGCATCGACCACCTGCTGGCGCTCGGCCTCGCGTACGCGCTGCACGATCACCTGCTTGGCGGCCTGCGCGGCGATGCGGCCGAATTCGGCGTTCTCGACCTGCTGCTCGATGTACTCGCCCACTTCGGCGTCGGCGCGCTCGTCCAGCGCGTCCATCAGACGCAGCTGGTACGACGGCGATTCCATCTCGCCATCGTCGGCGATGATTTCCCAACGACGGAACGTCTGGTACTCGCCGGTATCCTGGTCGATCGACACGCGGATCTCGGGCTCCTCGTCCGGATAGCGCTTCTTCGCAGCCGAGGCCAGTGCGGCCTCCATCGCCTCGAAAATCACTTCTTCCGGCACGCCCTTTTCATTGGCGACCGCGTCGACGACCAGCAAAAGTTCTTTGCTCATTGCAGCAACTCCATAGGCGCCCAGCGGCGTCCGATCGATCTTGATGGATTGATTATTTCTCAGCCTTGGGGGCTGTTGTCTTGCCACCGCGCCTGGGCTGCGGCGCATAACCCAGCGCCACCCAGTCCGGCACCACACGCGCACTTTCCACCAGCGCGTGCTCGAATTCGAATGTCTTGCCTTCGGCTTCCAGCACGATGTGCTCGCCTTCCACCGACACCAGCTTGCCGCGCAGGCGACGACG
>JBEPVP010000159.1:0-8698 GCA_041690935.1 Rhodanobacter sp. | reverse complement strand
AACGGCGCCGGCAAGTCCACGCTGGGTCATGTGCTGTCCGGCCGTGACGGCTACGAGGTGACGGCGGGCACGGTGACCTACAACGGCATCGACCTGCTGGCGCTGTCGCCGGAGGCGCGCGCCGCGGCCGGTGTGTTCCTCGCGTTCCAGTACCCGGTGGAGATTCCCGGCGTCAACAACACCTACTTTCTGCGCGCGGCGTTCAACGCGCAGCGCAAGGGGCGCGGTGAAAAGGAACTGGATTCGATGCAGTTCCTCAAGCTGGTGCGCGAGAAGCTGAAGGTGATGCAGATTTCCGACGAGCTGCTGCATCGCGCCGTCAACGAGGGTTTCTCCGGCGGCGAGAAGAAGCGCAACGAGATCTTCCAGATGGCCGTGCTGGAGCCGCAGCTGGCGATCCTCGACGAGACCGACTCGGGTCTGGACATCGACGCGCTGAAGCAGGTCGCGCAGGGCGTCAACACGTTGCGCTCGCCGGAGCGCGCGTTCCTGATGATTACCCATTACCAGCGTCTGCTCGACTACGTGGTGCCGGATTTCGTGCACGTGCTGGCCGATGGCCGCATCGTCGAGAGCGGCGACAAGTCGCTGGCGCTGAAACTGGAGGAACACGGCTACGTCGGTATCGGCGAAAGCCATCCGGCCGGAGCGACAGCATGAGCCAGCCGGCCTCCCTGCCGTTGGTTGCCTCGTTGATCGATGCACCGCTGCCGGTCAGCGGCCTTGGTTGGCTGGACGCGGCGCGGCGCGAGAATCGCGAGGCATTCGCCGCCGGCGGCTTGCCCGATACGCGGGTGGAGGCATGGAAATACACCGCGCTGCGCGCGCTCGGCCAGCGCAGTTTTTCCAGTGGCGATGCAAACGCGCAAACGCGCGTCGTGGACGCATCCAGTTGGGTGTTGCCCGGGGTCGATGGGCCGCGACTGGTTTTCGTCAATGGTGCGTTCCGCGCGGACCTGTCGGTGCTGGACGCGCTGCCGGCCGGCCTCACGTTGCAGCCGCTGTCGCAGGTGTTGCACGGCGATGCGGAGCCGCTGCGCTTCGCGCTGTCGCGGCATTACCGTGAGGTCGGCGAGGCGTTTGCGCGGATCAATGCCGCCTGTGCCAGCGACGGTGTGGTGCTGCGTGTCGCCGCCGGCGCGAAGATCGCTGCGCCGGTGCAACTGGTATTCGTTGGCGCCGCCGCCGAAACCGATCTGGCCTGGCACGCACGCAACCTGATCGAACTGGACGACGGTGCCGAGTTGAGTCTGATCGAGCACCACATCGCCAGCGGCGAGCAAACCCAGCTGGCCACGCTGGTCAGCGACATCGAGCTGCGCACGGGCGCTCGTTTGCATCACACCGTGCTGCAGAACGCCGCAATCGGCACCAGCCTGATCCGGCGCAGCAGCCTGCGTCTGCAGGCGCGTGCAAACGCGACATTGCATGTGCTGGAGCTAGGCGGTGCGCTGGTGCGCCACGACCTGCACGCCGAACTGGTCGGCGATGACGCGCAATTGCATACCCGTGGCGTGTTCATGCCGCATGGCCGCCAGCACATCGACACCCAGCTGGCGATCCGCCATCAGGCGTTGAACACCACCTCCACCTCGAGCTGGCGCGGCGTCGCCAACGATCGCGCGCGTGGCGTGTTTCGCGGCGCGATCGTGGTGGCGCCCGGCGCCGACGGCAGCGATGCCAGCCTCAGCAACAAGAACCTGTTGTTGTCGCCCGGCGCCGAGATCGACACCAAGCCCGAGCTCGAGATCTATGCCGACGAGGTAAAGGCCGCACACGGCGCCACCGTCGGCCAGCTCGACGAGCGCGCGCTGTTCTATCTGCGTTCGCGCGGGATTCCGCTGGCGGACGCACGCGCACTGCTGACGGCCGCGTTCTGCCGCGCGGTGCTGGACGATCTGCCAAACGCGGCGCTGCGCGAACACCTGTCGGCTTTGCTGATCGCGCAGCTGCCCGCATGATTCTTGTCTCCTCCCCCTGCTTGCCCCAAAGGGACTTCCTTCGGTCGCAGGGGGAGGCCGGGTGGGGGTGAAGCTCTTGCTCTTGCGGCAAGAGCAACCCCACCCCAGCCCGCCCCTACACGCAGGGGAGGGGCCACATTCGGAACCATCGCCATGAACGCAGCTACCAGCACGCCCACGGTCTTCGATGTCCAGCGCATCCGTGCGGATTTCCCGCTGCTGGCGCGCAGCGTTCACGACAAGCCCCTGGTGTACCTGGACAACGCCAACACCAGCCAGAAGCCGGAATCGGTGATCGAGGCGGTGAACGCGCACTACCGCGAACACAACGCGAACGTGGCACGCGCGGTGCACCAGCTGGGCGAGGAGGCCACTGCCGCTTACGAGGGCGCGCGCGACAAGCTGGCGCGCTTCATCAACGCGCCGTCGCGCAACGAATTGATCCTCACGTCGGGCACCACCCAGTCGATCAACCTGGTCGCCTACAGCTATGCGCTGCCGCGGCTGAAGCCTGGCGACAGCATCCTCACTACGGTGATGGAGCACCACGCCAATATCGTGCCGTGGCAGCTGGTCGCCGCGCGCAGCGGCGCCACGGTGAAGGCGGCGCCGATCAACGAGCGCGGCGAGCTGATCATCGAGAAATACATCGAGCTGCTGACGCTGGACGTGAAGCTGGCCTGCGTCACGCACGTCTCCAACGTGCTCGGCACGGTCAATCCGGTGCGCGAGATCGCACGCGAATGCAGAAAGCGCGGCATCGCGCTGCTGGTCGATGGGTCGCAGGCGATGCCGCATCGACCGGTCGACGTACAGGCGCTGGGTTGCGATTTCTATGCGATCACCGGCCACAAGATGCTCGGTCCCACCGGCACCGGCGCGCTGTGGGCGAAGCGCGAACATCTGGAGGCGATGCCGCCATTCTTCGGCGGCGGCGAGATGATCCGCGAAGTGAGTTTCAACGGCACCACGTTCGCCGCGCCGCCGCACAAGTTCGAGGCCGGCACGCCGAACATCGCCGGCTTTGTCGGACTGGCAGCCGCGATCGACTATTACGAGTCAGTAGGTTTCGCGGCGATCCACGCATGGGAGCAGAACCTGCTGACCTACGCCACCGAGCGCCTGCGCGAGATTCCCGGCCTGCACATCTTCGGCGAGGCGAAAGAAAAGGAGCCGGTGATCTCGTTCCTGCTGGAGGGTGCCCAGGCAGGCGACATGGCCACCCTGCTCGACCTGCAAGGTGTCGCCGTGCGCTCGGGTCACCACTGCGCGCATCCGCTGATGCAGTTCTACGGCGTGCCCGCCACGCTGCGCGCCTCGCTGGCGTTCTACAACACTCACGAGGAAATCGACGCGTTCATCGTAGCGTTGCTCAAGGTGCGCAAGCTGCTGATGTGAAATGGTGGCGGAAGGTCGCATGGTTCCGTCATCGCAGGCGGGGCACTATCCTGTCGACATCCCCCGACGACTGACCCCATGTTCGCCACGTTCCCCGCCGTCATCCGCATACCGCTCGCGCTGCTACTGCTGGCGATCAACATCGTGCTGCACGTACTGCTTTTGTTCGTGTTCACCCTTTTCAAGGTGGTGCTGCCGATCCGCGCGATACGACGCGTCTGCTCGCGCGTGCTGGTGGTGATCGCGGAAAGCTGGATCGGGGTCAACAACCTGCTGTTCGATGGTTTCACGCGTACCCGCTGGCAGATCGATGGGCTCGCCGGCCTGCGCCGTGACGGCAATTACCTGGTGCTGTGCAATCACCAGAGCTGGGTGGATATTCCGGTGCTGCAGAAGGTGTTCAATCGGCGTATCCCGTTCCTGCGCTTCTTCCTCAAGCAGCAGTTGATCTGGGTGCCGCTGTTGGGCCTGGCCTGGTGGGCGCTGGATTTCCCGTTCATGAAACGCTATTCGCGGGAGACCCTGGCGAAACATCCGGAACTGCAGGGCAAGGACCGGGAAGCCACCCGCCGCGCCTGCGAGAAATTCCGGCACATGCCGGTGTCGGTTATGAACTTCGCCGAGGGCACGCGCTTCACGCCGGCCAAGCACGACGCGCAGTCCTCACCGTACCGCTATCTGCTGCGGCCGAGAGCCGGCGGGCTGGCATTCGTGCTCGACGCGATGGGTGACGCGTTGCACGCGATCGTCGACGTCACCATCGTCTATCCACGGGGTCCGTGCACGCTGATGGATCTGATTGCTGGTCGCGTGCACGATATTCGCGTGCATGTGCGCCAATATCCGATCGACGCCGCGCTGGTGGGCAGTTACGACGACGACACCGCGTTCCGCGGACGCGTCAAGCTGTGGCTGAACACGCTGTGGCGCGAGAAGGATGCCCAGGCTGGACGCATGCACATGACCGCAAACCCTGCACCGACCGGAGACTGATGCATGCGCATTTTGATAGTTGGCGCCGGTGCCACCGGTGGTTACTTCGGCGGGCGCCTGCTGCAGCATGGGCGCGACGTCACGTTCCTGGTACGCGAGAAGCGTGCGGCGCAACTGGCGCGCGATGGCCTGGTGATCCGCAGCGCCACCGGTGATGCCGACCTGCCATCGCCGCCAACCGTGCTGGCGAGCGAGCTGCAGACGCCGTACGACCTGATCCTGCTGAGCTGCAAAGCCTACGGTCTGGAGCGGGCGATGGCCGATATCGCGCCCGCGGTCGGTCCGCGCACGGCGATCCTGCCGCTGCTGAACGGTATGCGTCAGCTCGATCTGCTGGAGGCACGCTTCGGTGCGCAGCACGTACTGGGCGGACAGTGCGTGATCGCCGCTACGCTGGATGCGCAAGGCGCCGTGCAGCATCTCAACCAGTCGCACAGCCTCAGTTTCGGTGAGCGCGACGGCCGGGCTTCCGAACGCATGCAGCGGATCTCACCGACGCTGGCCGACGCGGGTTTCGACGCGCGTGCGAGCGCCACGATCCTGCAGGACATGTGGGACAAGTGGATCTTCCTGGCTTCGCTGGCCGGCATCACCTGCGTGCTGCGCGGATCGGTCGGCGCCATCGCCGCCGCGCCGGGCGGCACGCAGGCGACGCTGGCGCTGCTGGAGGAATGCCGGGCGGTGGCGGAACGTGCCGGTCACGCTCCCAGCGAGGCCACGCTGCTGCGAGCCCGCAGCGTGCTGACCGAGGCCGGCTCAAGCCTGACCGCCTCGATGCTGCGCGACCTGCAGCACGGTCATCCCATCGAGGCCGATCACGTGATCGGCGACATGCTGGCCCGTGCCGATCCGCAGCATGCCGTGCCCGTGCTGTTGGCGGTGGTCCATGCCCATCTGAAAGTCTACGAGGCAGGCCGGGCGCACGCGCAGCAGCTCTGATGTCTGCCACGGCCTCGCGTACCTGCACCAGATCATGGTGGGCAGGCGCGGTGACCATTATCATTTGCCGATGAACCCGCAAATCTCTCCTGTATTCCGTGCGGCCGAAGTGGCCGATATCGACGCCATCGTGGCGCTGGTCGAATCGGCTTATCGTGGTGAATCCGGCCTGCGCGGCTGGACCACCGAATCGCACCTGCTGGAGGGTCGACGCACCGATGCGGCCGATGTCGGAGCGCTGATCGAACGCGCGGACAGCCGCCTGCTGCTGGTCGAATGCGAGGGCCGGCTCAAGGCCAGCTGCCATGTCGAGCGCCAGGGCGAGGTCGGTTACTTCGGCATGTTCGCGGTCGATCCGGGCGAGCAGGGCAGCGGCCTGGGCAAACGCGTGCTGGCCGAAGCCGAGCGCATCGCCCGCGAGGAATGGCACTGCCGCGCGATGCGCATGACGGTGATCGTGCAGCGCGAGGAACTGATTGCCTGGTATGGCCGTCGCGGTTACCGGCGCACAGGAGAGTACCAGCCGTTTCCGTATGGCGACGAACGCTTTGGCATTCCGCGGCGCGACGATCTGCGTTTCGAAGTGCTGCTCAAGGAGTTCGCCGGAGTGGCGGCATGAACGGCTGGGTCAGGGTCGGCACGCGCAGCGAGTTCCTGCCGGGCGAATTCAAAGTGGTGTGGGATGGCGATACGCCGATCGCGGTGTACAACATCGACGGTGCGCTGTACGCGGTCGAGGACACCTGCACGCATGACGGCGGCGACCTGGCCGGTGGCGAGGTGTTCGGCTTCGAAGTCGAATGCCCACGCCACGGTGCGCGCTTCGACCTGCGTACCGGCGCGGTGACCAAGCCACCGGCGTACGAGCCGATCGCCAGTTTCCCGGTGCGTGAGGAAGACGGCGCGATCTGGACGCGTGACGACCGCTGATACCCGTCATGGCTCGCTGACGGACTGACACGGCGGGGCATGACGGGCATCGAGGCTACTCGTGCAGCGCAGTTTTCCGTCGTGGGTCGGGCTGTAGAGTCTGTGCTACAGGTGGTAGACGAACGCCAGTGATTCGGACAGTTGCGTGCGCGAGCCATAGCGGGTCACCAGCGGGCTGTCCGCTGCATCACCGAGTAGACGTCCATACACCAGCGCCAGCGCCACGCCGGTATGTCGACTGGTGGGCAGGAACAGGTCGTACTCCAGCGAAGCGAGCTGACTGCCGGCGCCCGGTTGCCACGCAGCCACCTGCAAGGCGCGGGCTGCCTGCGCCGTGACGCCGAAGAAACGGTTCATCGCCGGCGCGTTCATCGCCTGCCAGTGCAATTCGACGGAGTGCTGCAGCAGACCCACCGACGGCAGATCCCATTCGGCATACAGATTGAGATAGGCGCCGGCGCCGGTGGCATCGTGGCTCAGGTCGACACCCATGTCGACGGCCGGCGTGAGCTGCCATTCCAGATAGCCGCCCAGCGTGAGACGCGGCGCCAGCGAAGCGACTTTGCCACCGAGCGGGCCGAGGTCGTCGTGATCGCGACCGCCCTGGTAGTCGCCATAGATGCCGCCGTGCAGGACGGCGCCATGGAGCAGGTCGATCTGCAGGCCGTCCAGCGTGGAAAAACGGCTGCCGTTGGGCAACTCGATGTCCAGATACGGTACCGGTTCGTTGCGCTGGCTTTTCGCGCCGGGCCAGCTGGGCAGGCGCATCACACCGGCACCGATCGCCAGCGTGGGCGGATTGGCGTCGGCCATGCTGGCGATCGGCCACAGCAGGCACGCCCACAGCAGCAAGCGCAGACGGGACAGAAAAAAATGATGTGTGGAAATCATGAGGCGGCAGCATAAGCGCTGCCGGTGTGCGTTGGCGTGAGTCCACGGGCGGTCGCTCAGCCGCCGTTGGGTGACGGGAAAGGGCGCCGAAAGACAAGTTTTCTAACCTGCTTGGCATCCCCATTCGAGAACCTTGCCGATGCCCCTGCCTGGCTGGACCATCCTGTGCGATTTCGACGGCACCATTTCCGTCGAGGACGTGATCGACTCGCTGCTCGACCGTTTCGGCCGACCGGGCTGGGAAGTGCTGGAGCAGGAATGGCGTGCCGGTCGCATTGGTTCACGGGAATGCATGGCCGGGCAGGTCGATCTGCTGCAGATGAGCCGCGCGGAACTCGACGCGCATCTGGCCGAGGTGTGGATCGATCACGCATTTCCGGGCTTCGTGGCGAAGGCGCGTGAACTGAACGTGCCGATCCGCGTGGTCAGCGACGGTCTCGACTATGCGATCCACCAGATTCTCGGCCGCTACGGCCTGGACGACCTGCCGCTGGCGGCCAACCACTTGGCGCCGGCCGAACCGCCGAAACAATGGCAGCTGACCTCGCCGTTCCAGGCCGACGGTTGCCGCAGCGGCACCTGCAAGTGCGCGTGTGCGGAGCAGGCTCGCGCGAGCGGCGCAAAGACCTTGCTGATCGGCGACGGCGCGTCGGATTTCTGCGCGGCCGATCGCGTCGATTTCGTGTTCGCCAAGCACCGCCTGATCGAACACTGCCGCGCCGCCGGCATTCCCTACGTGCCGATCACCGGCTTCGAGGATGCGCTGGAGTTCCTGCCCAAGCTGCTCGACGGCAGCCTGCTTGACCCGCATCTTGCACCTGCGAAGGCGTCCGTGGCCTGACTGCCCCGGCTGATCCGCTTCCTTGCTACCCGCTATCCCCGCCCTGATTCCGGACTTCCGATGAATGCTTTCGACAAGAACACCGCTGTGGTCATCGACGACGCGCAGCTGCTCGCCGACGAAGCGAAATACAGCTCGTTCGGCGACACCGTGCACTATGTTGATCCGCCGAAGATCTTCCGTACCTGCGCCGGCAGCTACATGTACGACAGTGCCGGCACGCCGTTCCTCGACCTGCAGATGTGGTACTCGGCGGTCAATTTCGGTTACGCCAATCCGCGTCTCAACAATGTCCTGAAGAACCAGATCGACCTGTTGCCGCAGGTGGCGAGCCAGTACCTGCACCAGACACGAATCGAGCTGGCCAAGACGGTGGCCGTGGACGCGAAGAAGAAATTCGGCCTCGATGGCCGCGTGCATTTCAACGTCGGTGGTGCGCAGGCGATCGAGGATTCGCTGAAGATCGTGCGTAACGCCAGCAACGGCAAGAGCCTGATGTTCGCGTTCGAGGGCGGCTACCACGGCCGCACGCTGGGCGCTTCGTCGATTACCTCCAGCTACCGCTACCGTCGTCGCTTCGGCCATTTCGGCGAGCGCGCGATGTTCCTGCCGTTTCCGTATCCGTTCCGTCGCCCGAAAGGCATGACGCCGGAGGAATATTCGGATAGCTGCGTCCACCAGTTCGCGCGTCTGTTCGAGACCGAATACAACGGCGTGTGGGATCCGAAGACCGGCCAGGCCGAAT
>JBEPVP010000158.1:0-8776 GCA_041690935.1 Rhodanobacter sp. | reverse complement strand
GAGATGTGAATAAGAGACAGATACCGAATCGAGCAGCGCGCGGTTGTGTCCGGCCATCGAACCACGGGCATGTTCCAGTTCCCCGGCATCCGGCAACAGGCTGTCCAGTGCATAGGTGGTGCGCAGCAGTTCCATCTGCGGACTGCGCTGCTTGGACTGCGCCACGATGTACAGCAGCTTGGACGCCACCTCATTTGCTTCGCCGCCGCGCAGGCCGGCTTCACCCTGTTCGATCAGCAGACGGATGTTGCGGTCGACCTTGCCGATCAGCTGCCGCACTTCGCCGGCGTAACCCTTGAGCGCGCCCTGTTCGAGGCCTTCCAACACACCGGCGGCAATCCACCACAGGCGCCGACCATGCACGTGATGACAACGTGCCGTGATCGCCAGCAGAGTCTTGCGCATGCCGATCAGCTGCTGCGGCGCATTCTGCCCCCGGAACCAGCCCAGCAACTGTTGCTGGAAGCGCAGACGCAGATCCACCAACTCACCCCGGTGGGCGTCGGCATACGCCTCGCTCATCGCGGCGGGCGCCTGCTCCGGCAGGAACGCGTCGAGATTGGGGTGGAACATCGCCGACTCGGACAACGGCGGCTGCTCGCGACTGGCGCGCAGGTCGTTGAGCAACGGCAGCAACACCACCGGCACGTCGCGGTGGCCGCTGGACAATCGCTCGAGGTAATCGGGCAACTGCATCAAGCCACGCATCAGCGCGGCATAGGCTTCCTCGCGATAGGTGACCTGATTCTCCAGCAGGGCGATGGCAAGCGTCTCCATCTCCGCGGTCACCATCGCCGCGCCATACAACTCGACCATCCGCAAGGTGCCATGCACCTGATGCAGATGATCCGCGCAGGTGCGCATGAAATCGCGCTTGCCCGGGTTGTCGACGTACGACTCCAGCGCCTCGCGGGCAATCGACAACGTATCGTCGAGTTCCGGCTTGACCCACTGCAGCGTGGTGAAATCGATGTGGTCTTGAAGTCTCATGCGCCTCTCTCAACGGTTGCACAACGCAAGCATCCTGCAACCAGTGAGACTGCCCCCCGTCTTGTGCTTGTCTCAATCGGACTGAAATCAGCCCGGCCGATGTCAACCCGGCAGCTTGAAATGCGCTACCGAGCGTCGCAGGTCACTCGCCAGCTGTGCCAGCGTACCGATCGAGTCGGCCGTCTGGCTCGCGCCCTGCGAGGTCTGCGAAGTAATTTCCTGAATCGCGTTCATCGAATGCGAAACATCCGTCGCCGCCGCGGACTGTTCGCGTGCAGCGGTGGAGATGTTCTGAATCAGCGCGGACAGATCGTGTGAAACGCGCTCGATGTCACCCAGCGCGCTACCCGCGTCCTCCGCCAGGCGTGCACCGGCCACTACCTCGGCGGTGGTCTGCTCCATCGAGTTCACCGCTTCGTTGGTATCGGACTGAATCGTCTGCACCAGCGTCTCGATGCGCTTGGTCGCGCTGGTCGAGCGTTCTGCCAGACGCTGCACTTCGTCCGCCACCACCGCGAAACCGCGACCCGCCTCGCCGGCCGAGGCCGCCTGGATCGCCGCGTTCAAGGCGAGGATGTTGGTCTGCTCGGCGATGTCGTTAATCAGTTCCACGATCGAGCCGATCTCCTGCGAGGATTCGCCCAGGCGCTTGATGCGCTTCGACGTTTCCTGGATCTGGTCGCGGATCGAATCCATGCCGGAGATCGTCTCGCGCACCACTTCGGCGCCGTGCGAGGCGATCTTCACCGAGCGCTCGGCCACGTCGGCCGACTCGGCGGAATCCTTCGACACGATGTCCATCGAGCTCACGATATGGTTGATCGCCGAGGTCGCCGAACTGATCTGCTGCGCCTGCTGCTCGGCCGCGTTGGCCAGATGGCGGGCGGTGGTCTGGGTTTCCTGCGCCGACGACGAGACCTGCTCCGAGGTCTCGTTGATGGTGGTCACCAATGAACGCAGCTCGTCGATGGCGTAGTTCACCGAGTCGGCGATTGCGCCGGTGATGTCCTCCGATACCGTGGTCTTGACGGTCAGGTCGCCTTCGGCGAGCGAACCCATTTCGTCCAGCAGGCGCATGATCGCCTCCTGGTTGCGCTGGTTCAGCTCGGTACTGCTGGCAAACCGGCGGCGCTGATCGCGCACCAGCGTGATGACCAGCAACAACGCGAAGGCCACCGCCGCGATCGCGCCGAGCAGGCCCCACCAGACGTTTGGAAACAGCCGGCGCAACGGCAGCTTGCCGATCTGCTCGGAAAGGTCGTTGGCACGCAGCAGCACGGTCTGTGAATCGAGCGAGGCCTGGTTGCCGGCGTGCTTCACGTCGGCCAGGTTGCCCGCGGCAGCCACCAGTTTGGCCACCGGGTCGGCCAGCGTGGTCCAGCTGGCGTCCATGTCGGTAAGGATCTTGCGCGCATTGGCGTCGCCGATCGGCTTCACGCCGCTGTCGGGATTGCCTTGGATCAGGCCCTTCAGCACGCTGCCATACAACTGCGCGTCGCGCGACAGGCCATCGGCCGCCGACTGGGCGGAATCGCCGCCCTGCAACACTTCCTGCACGCGGCGGATGATGCGGTCAGCGGACAGCATCTGGCGAGAGGTGCCCAGCATCTGTTCGGAACTGCCGTTGCGCTGCTGCAGGATGTTGACCACTTGGTCCATGCTCGAATTGAGCAACGGCATCTGCTGCGACAACGTGTTGGCGCGCTGTCCGGAATCGAGCACAACCGCCTTGTTGGAGAGGATCTTGCCGATGTCGGCGTCAAGTTGTTTCCAGGAGGCGTCCAGCGCGCTGATCGCACGGCCGGCCGGTGTGACATTGTTGTCCGCGTACGCCTGCATGCCGCTCTTCAGATCGCCCTTGTTCAACCGCTGCACCGCTGACTCGATGCTGTTGCGGGTGCTTTCGAGTTCCTTGAAGGAGTCGGTGTTGCCGTCCGCCGATTCCAGCGCGAACTTCGCCGTCTGCTGCGACAGCACCTGAATTTGCGTGGTCAGCGCGATCGCCTGGCGATCCTCACCGTTCTTCTGGTTGAGCAGGAAGAAATCCAGTGCCGCGAAACCGATCGCAATCAACAGCAGGACAATAAGTGCGGTGTAACCGCGTTCCCTGCTGACGCCCCCTGTAGTGCTCATGTTCACCTCATCCGTCTAACTGATACGTTGCCGGCTCCGCGCCCGTGAGAAGCGGTACAGGCCAGGGAATTGCTGCCCCAAGTTTCCGGCCCCAACCGGCGCCGGCCCTTCACATAGCTGTAGCCCGGCCCGGCATCAGGCTGCGGCCTGCCGGAAATCCGGTGCTCGCACCAGGCGGCTCATGCTGAAAATCGCCAGTTGCTGTTCGCCCACCCTGCTCTCGACAAACCGGGTGAGACGGGGATCATTTTCGTGCCCGGCCTCCCGACGCTGTTTCTCATCCACGGTCCGCTGGCCAAACACCTCGTCCACCAGCAATGCCACGTTGCCGCCACCCTGGCGCACCACCAGCAGGCGGGAGCGATCGGAATGCTGCGTACGTTCGCCGAACAGGAAACGCGCAAAGTCGATCACCGGCACCAGGTTGCCGCGTACATTCGCCACGCCAAGCAGCCAGGGCTGGGTCCCCGGAACCGGGGTGAGCACCGGCACCGCCAGCAATTCATTGATCTCATCGATGCCGCTGACCAGCAGGCGCGAACCCACTCGAAAGCCGATGCCACGCCACAGCCCCGGCGCCTCCAGCTTGTCCTGCGTATCGGACGCGTGCGCCAGCGACAAGCGCTCGTAGCGGGCGAGGATTTCGAACGGGGTGCGGTTGACGGACTGGTTCATGTCTCGCTCGACAACAAATCGTTGATGCAGCTCAGCAGTTCTTTCTCGTTCACCGGCTTGGTGATGAATGCGCGGGCACCCTGTCGCAAGCCCCAGACGCGGTCGGTTTCCATCGACTTGGTGGTGATCATCACGATCGGCACCACCGCCGTGATCGGGTCGCGGGTCAATGTGCGGGTCGCCTGGAAGCCATTCATGCCCGGCATGATCACGTCCATGATGACCAGATCGGGCAGCTCGGCGCGAACGCGCTCGATGCCTTCCTCGGCGCTGCTGACAGCGACGACCTGATGCCCGGCCCGTTCAAGCAGCGTGGTAAACACGCGCACGTCGGTCGGCGAGTCGTCGATGATGAGAATAGTGGCCACAGGTCCCCCTCAGAATCTGCAGTCAGTGGTTCGATACCGTGCTGACATGGCGATGAATGGCACCAAGCAGCTCGTCCCGCGTGAACGGCTTGGTCAGATACTGCTCGGCACCCACGATGCGACCGCGCGCCTTGTCGAACAGACCATCCTTCGAACTCAGCATGATCACCGGCGTGGCGCGAAACTGGGGATTGTTCTTGATCAGTGCGCAGGTCTGATAACCATCCAGCCGCGGCATCATGATGTCGACAAAGATGATCGCGGGCTTCTGGTCGGAAATCTTGGCCAGCGCCTCGAATCCATCGACAGCAGTAAGCACCTCGCAACCCTCTTTCTTCAGCAGGGTTTCCGCGGTGCGGCGGATGGTCTTCGAGTCATCAATCACCATGACCTTCAGACCAGCCAAGTCGTTAGCGCTCACGTTCAAATTCACTTACTCCCCCCTGCAGCCCACCCGGGCTCAGGATAGGCACCAAGACATGCAACAGCCATGCCGTGTGGTGCGCATGTAAAAATATCGAAACCAATCACCCGAGACCCGCTCTACGGCAGTCGTCCGGGGCTTTGTTGTTTACCGCCTGCCCGCCGAGACTGTCAAGCGATAACCCTCTGCGCTGCCCGCTGGCCGCACAAGGTGACCCATATTGGCACCATCTGGCCACTGGCGACAGCGGCAAACATGTCAAGTGCGCCGCCATTCGATGGCCTCGACAACCATCCGCTTTAAGATAGCGGCCAGACAACCCGCGTCCGCTCGACGAGCCCGCCAACCACGGAGAACCACGATGAGCCTTTCGGTCGGCGTGCTGATGGATCCCATCCGCACCATCAAGATGGCCAAGGACACCAGCTTTGCGATGCTGCTGGAGGCCCAGCGCCGCGGCCACTCGCTGCACTACTTCGAACAGGGTGACTTGGCGTTGCGCGATGGTGCGCCGTGGGCGCGGATCGCCCCGCTGAGCGTGCGTGAGGACGCGCGGCAGTGGTACACGCTGGGGCCGGCGCAATGGCGCGATCTGCGCGAACTCGACGTGGTGCTGATGCGCAAGGATCCGCCGGTCGATGCGCAGTTCATCTACGACACGATGGTGCTGGAAGCGGCCCAGCGCGGCGGCGTCGCCGTGATCAACGATCCGCAGTCGTTGCGCGACTGCAACGAGAAGCTGTTCGCGCTGGCGTTCCCCCAATGCACCGCGCCGACCCTGGTCGCCCGCGACGCCGGCGAACTGCGTCGGTTCACCGCCGAGCACGGCGAAGTGGTGCTGAAGCCGCTGGACGGCATGGGTGGGCGCGGCATCTTCCGGGCTCGGGCGGGCGACAGCAACCTCAACTCGATGCTGGAAACCCTGCTCGCCGGCGATGCCCACGGCGAGGGACGCCAGTTCGCGATCGCACAGAAATACATCCCGGAGATCAGCGCCGGCGACAAGCGCATCCTGGTGATCGATGGCGAACCGGTGCCGTATGCGCTGGCGCGCATCCCGCAGGGTGACGAGTTCCGCGGCAATCTCGCCGCTGGCGGCCGCGGTGAAGGCGTGCCGCTGTCCGATCGCGACCGCTGGATCGTGGCCGAGGTGGCGCCGGAACTGCGCCGGCGCGGGCTGCTGTTTGTGGGGCTGGACGTGATCGGCGACTACCTGACCGAGATCAACGTCACATCCCCGACCTGTGTGCGTGAGCTCGATGCGCAGTTCGGGCTTAACATTGCCGGCCAGCTGTTCGATGTCATCGAGCAGCGCGTCACCGGAACCCGCGCCACGTGAGCACCACTGCAACCGTCTCCACGCCCAACCCTATTGGCGCCACCCTGCTGTTCTCGCTGCTGCTGCACGGCGTGCTGCTGCTGGGCATCACCTTTCATTTCGTGAAACCCAGCCCCAGCCTGCCCACGCTGGACGTGACCCTGGTCAACGTGGCTAATCAGGAAGCGCCCGACAAGGCGGATTTCCTGGCCCAGGCCAACAACAGCGGCGGCGGCCAGAGCGAGCGTGCCGCACGGCCATCGCAGATGTTCTCCGGCGCGTTGCCGCGACCCGATCCGGGCATCGCCGCTGAACCCGTCGACGCCACCACGCCGCAACCGCGCGAAGCCACGCCGACCCGGATGGTCACCACCAGCGGCGCCACCGACTTCCGCGTGACCAGCGATACCGCGCAGACCGAGATCGACCCGCAGGTGCAGACGCCGACCGCGGCCGAGCTGAAGCGTCAGCAGGCGATCGCCCAGCTGGCCGCCGAACTGCGCCAGCAGACCGAAGCCCTGGCCAAGCGGCCGAAGAAGAAGTTCATCTCGGCCAACACCAAGGAATACGTCTACGCCAGCTACATGCGCGGCTGGACGGACCGGGTGCAACGGATCGGCAACCTCAACTATCCGGAAGTGGCGCGCCGGCAAAAACTGCATGGCGATGTACTGCTCACCGTCGGCCTTAACCGCGACGGCAACATCAAGGTGATCCAAATCATCCAGAGTTCCGGCCACCCGCCGCTGGATGCCGCCGCCGAACGCATCGTGCGGCTGGCCGCGCCGTTCCCGCCGCTGCCGAAAGACGTCAACGTGGACGAGCTCTACATCACCCGGACCTGGCAATTCCTGCCCGGCGACGTACTGCGCAACAAATAGCACTCCCGGTCCGGATTCGCGCGCGCCCGGCATCGGTCGGCTTACAATGAGTCCATGGTCACCATCGCGCCGAACACGCTCACCGGGCATTTCCTGATCGCCATGCCGAACCTGGCCGAGCCGCCGTTCTCGCGTGGTGTGGCGCTGCTGTGCCAGCACGACGAGGACGGTGCGGTCGGCCTGCTGGTGAATCAGCTGTCCGAGTATCGGCTCGGTGACGTGCTGGCGCAGATGAAACTCGAATGCATGGACAGCGAACTGGGCGATGCGCCGGTGTTGATCGGTGGCCCGGTGCAACAGGAACGCGGTTTCGTGCTGCACCGCGAATCCGGCGACTGGGAATCCAGCTACCGCATCAATCACGACTGGGCGGTCACCACCTCGCGCGACATCCTGGTCGCGATGGCGGCCGGCGAAGGCCCGCGCCAGGCCATCATGGTGCTCGGTTACGCCGGCTGGGACGCCGGTCAGCTGGAACAGGAACTGATGGCCAACGCCTGGCTCACCGCCGAGGCCTCCGGCCGGGTGGTGTTCGATACGCCGCTGGAAGAACGCTGGAGTGCCGCCGCCGGACTGGTCGGGATCGACCCGCGCCAGCTTTCCGGCTACGCGGGCCACGCATGAGCTGTGCGTTCGGGTTCGATGTCGGCAGCAGGCTTACCGGTGTGGCCATCGGCAATACCTTTACCGCCAGCGCGCGAGCCTTGGCCACCGTCACGGTCGGCGATGACGGCCCGGACTGGAGCCGGCTCGACGCCTTGCGCCAGGAGTGGTTGCCCGACACCCTGGTGGTCGGCCTGCCGTTGACTCTGGAAGGCGCCGAGCAGCCCGCCAGCCGCCGTGCGCGCCGTTTTGCCGCACAACTGCAGCAGCGCTACCACTTGCCGGTCATCTTCGTGGATGAGCGGCACAGCTCGCGGGAAGCCGCGCAGCGGTTTGCCGCCGCGCGGGCCGCCGGGCTCAAGCGCCGCCGCGATGCGGTTCATATCGATGCCGAAGCCGCCGCCGTCATCCTGGAGCGCTGGCTGAGCGGCGATGGTTTGCCGTCATCCGATCCCGCGCCCTGATCACGTCACCTCCTTAGCCACCTTCCGACTTGCCGCCATGAGCCCTCGCCTGCGCCACCTGACTACCCTGGAAAACCTCCCGCGCGAGACGATCGAGCGCCTGCTCGACCGCGCCGAGGCACTGCGCGATGCCTGCGCCCACGGCACCCGCAAGCTCGACCTGCTGGCCGGGCGCACCGTGCTGAACCTGTTCTTCGAACCGTCCACGCGCACGCGCACCTCGTTCGAACTGGCCGCGCGGCGGCTCGGCGCGGACGTGATCAACTTCGACATCGGGCTGTCCTCCACCAGCAAGGGCGAGGAACTGTTCGACACGCTGCATACGCTGGAGGCGATGCACCTGGACGCGATCATCGTGCGGCACAAGCTCTCCGGCACGCCGGACGAACTGGTACGCCACGCGATGAGTGGCGTGTCCGTGATCAATGCCGGCGACGGCAACCACGCCCATCCCACCCAGGGTCTGCTGGATGCGCTGACGATCCGCCAGCATCGGCCGGATTTCGAAAACCTCAGCGTGGTGATCTGCGGCGACATCAAGCATTCGCGGGTGGCCCGTTCGGACATCAACGCGCTGAGTGCACTGGGGGTGAAAGACATTCGCCTGTGCGGGCCGGCCGAGCTGATGCCGCCGACGGACGACATGCCGCAGGGGCACCGCTTCGATGATTTCGACCAAGCCATCAGGGATGCCGATGCGGTCATCATGCTGCGCCTGCAGAAAGAGCGTATGGCATCCCTCGACCTGCCCGACGAAACCGCGTATTTCACTCATTACGGCCTCGATCGACGCCGGCTCGCGCTCGCCGCCAAGGGCTGCCTGGTGATGCATCCGGGCCCGATCAACCGCGGCATCGAGATCGCCTCGGACGTGGCCGACGGCGCGCAGTCGCGCATCCTCGAACAGGTCGGCAACGGCG
>JBEPVP010000157.1:0-8941 GCA_041690935.1 Rhodanobacter sp. | reverse complement strand
CAATAGACGGCGCCGGAAGTTTAATCGGCGGCGTCGCCGCGCCAACCACAAAAGAAAGAGGCGGCCGAAGCCGCCTCTCTTTTTCTATATGACTGACCTTACTGCAACGTGTCGCTGAGGATGCGCGGCGTCACGAAGATCAGCAGTTCGGCCTTGGTGTCGTTGCGCGAGGTCTTGCGGAACAGGATGCCGACGCCCGGGATGTCGCCCAGACCGGGCACCTTGGAGGTCGTATTGGCCTTGTTGATTTCGTAGATGCCGCCGAGCACCACGGTCTGCCCATTGTCGACCAGCACCGAGGTGTTGATCTCGCGGGTGTCGATGGTCGGGATCTTGCCGCTGCCCGGAGCGTCCACATAACCGGCGAGCGCATCCTTCTTGACGTTGATCATCAGGTAGACGCGATTGTCGGCGGTAATCGTCGGGGTCACTTTCAGCTCCAGCACGGCATCCTTGAACTGCACCGTGGCGGTGCCGCTGCCGGCGCCGCCGCCAGCGCTGTTCTGGAATGTGACGTAACCGATCTCCTGACCCTGGCGGATCACCGCTTCCTGCTGATTC
This sequence comes from Rhodanobacter sp., assembly GCA_041690935.1. GTDB lineage: Bacteria > Pseudomonadota > Gammaproteobacteria > Xanthomonadales > Rhodanobacteraceae > Rhodanobacter. The sequence continues at coordinate 8,380 of JBEPVP010000157.1, read as the reverse complement.
GCGGTAATGACCCGCGGGCTGGAAATCACTTCACTGCGGCCCTCGGTCTGCGAGGCGGAAAGCTCCAGATCGAGCGCGTAATTAGCGCCGAGAATGGCCAACCCGAAGCTGCCGGTCGGACTTCCCGCAGGCAGGTTCACATTGAGGCCGCCGGAACCCACGGTGCCGGGGGCTCCGTTACTGCCAATGCTACCGCCCAACTGGTTGCCGAACTGAAGCACTTGGCCGCTGGGATTGGTCTGCCTGCCGCTGACGCCGAATTTGGCGCCCAGTTCGCGAGTGAAATCGTCGGTGGCGATCACGATGCGCGACTCGATCAGCACCTGCTGCACTGGCTTGTCCAGCACGGCGATGAGGTCGCGCAATTGTTTGATCTTTTCCGGCGTGTCGTTGAGCAGCAAGGTGTTGGTGCGCTCATCGAAGGACACACTGCCGCGCGATGAAAGGAACCCGCGCTGGGTGTTGGCGCCACCGCTGCCACCACCGCCCTGCATGCTGCCGCTGGTCAGCAACTTGGCGATATCTGCGGCCTTGCCGTAGCTGATCGGCACATAGTCGGTGAGCAGCTCGGCGGTGTCCTGTGCCTTCAGCTTGGCATCGGCCAGGTCCTGCTCGTACTTGGCCAGTTCGGCCTGCGGCGCAACCCAAACCACGTTGCCATTGCGCCGCATGTCGAGGCTCTTGGCGCGCAGGATCACGTCCAGCGCCTGGTCCCAGGGCACGTTGACCAGCCGCAGGGTGACACTGCCGCCGACGCTGTCCGAGGCGACCAGGTTGAGTCCGGAGATATCGGCGATCAGCTGCAGCGCGGAGCGGACCGGGATGTCCTGGAAGTTGAAGGTGACGCGCTTGCCGCTGTAGTTGGGCTCCTTGCCTAGTCTGGCCAGCTTGTCGTCCTTGGCAGCCGCTTTCTTCGGCGCCACTTCCACCACGTACTGGTCAGCGGTCTGATACGCGGACGTATCGACATTGCCCTTCACCGCGATTTCCATGCGGGCACCACCGCCGACACCGGAGCGGGTGACGATGGACTGCACCGGCGTTGCGAAGTCCAGCGTGTCCAGACGCTGCGCGAGGTTGGCCGGCAAGTTGGCATGATCGATGGTGACCAGCACCTTGTCGCCCTGGCGGGTCATCTCGGTATTCGCGCCGCTGCCGTTGAAGCTGATCAGCACGCGACCCTCGCCGTTCGGGCCGCGGCGGAAATCGATGTTGGAGATCGCCGGACCGCTCGAAGACGACGGCAGCGCCTTGCTCGGGTCGATCGTGGAAGCGGTGGTTACGGACTGGTCCGTACTACCGTTGTTGACGGTCAGCACGAGGCTGTGCCCCTCGACCCGGGTGCGGTAGCTCGACTCGCGCATCAGCTCGACCACGACGCGGGTGCGGCCACCGGCCGCTACCGCGGACACGCCGGAGGTCGATCCCTTGCCGATATCCAGGTGGCGCGCGGCCGCATTGTCGGTGTCGGCAAAATCGACTGCGATACGTGGCGGATTGCCGGTGGTAAATATCCGGGGTTGCGGCACCGGGCCACTGCCGAAGTCCATATGCAACTCGACGCCGCCGCCAGGCAGCGCGTCATAGCTGATGTTCTTCAGCGTGGTGGTGGCTGCCATCGCAGCGCTGGCCCAGGTGGCGCCGGCGATCAGCAGGCCCATCAACATAGTACGGCTTGCATGGCGCATGACTCGGCCCCGAACGGATTGGATGTGGTTGGTCATTAGCATCAGCCCCTGTCTACCTATTTCGCGTCGAGCGCGATGCTGGCGGGACGTTCCATCCAGCCACCATTACCGTTGGATACCAGCTCGACCAGATCGATATGGTCTTCACTGATCGCGGTGATATGCCCGTAGTTCTGCCCCATGTATTCGTTGGCATGGACGCGGTGGATCACGCCACCCGGATCCTTGATCAACACTTCCATGTTCGCTCCGACGCCTACCGTGCCGACCATCTTGAGGCTGTCCAGCGCGAACATCTCCAGCGGCTGCTTGGCACGGTTGGCATCCGGACGCGGGCCGCTGGTGGCGTTGTTGCTCTGCAGCTCGGCCGTGCTCGGACTGAACGGATCACGCCGGTCCTGGTCGTCGTATTTGAACGTCTCGAACGTCTTGATTACCGGCAGTGGCTGGATCGGTGCGCCTTTCTTGGCCTTCTCCTGCGCCACCCAGCCGCGCAGATCAGACATGCCGCGGGTGCAGCCGACGAGCAGCAGGGCAGCACCAAGCAGCAGCAGGAGTCGCGCGGCGTGCGCTGGCGTGATGGCAAACTTGTTTTTCATTTCGCACCCCCCGCCTTGTTGTCGTTCGCGGCGGCGCTTTCTTCGTCATCCAGATAGCGATAGGTCTTCACCGTGCCCTGCAGCACGAGTTGCCCGCCCGAGGTACCGTCCTTGCCGGGCGATGTCGGGGTCAACGAGACGTCATGCAGGGTGAGGATCACCACCCGCGGCAGCGACGCCACGCCGCTGATGAAGGTGCCGAACTGGTGATAGGTGCCCGTCATGCGCAGCGTGATCGGCCTTTCGGCGTAGAAATCCTTCGGGGTTTCCGGGCCGGGCTGGAACAAGTCCGATTCGAGCCCCGCCGACTGCGCGGCCTGGGATATGTCGATCAGCAATTCGGGCATCTCGGTCTTGCTGGGCAACTGCCGCAGCAACTGCCGCAACATGTCCTGCATCTCGTCGAGCTGCTGTTGCAGCGCTTCCAGATTGACCGACTTGGCCTGCTTGGCCGAGAGCTCCTGCTTGAGCTGATCTTCCTTGCCGGCAAGGGTCTGCAGGCTGTCCTGCTGGTCGCCGACGAAGAAATACCAGCCGACCAGCAGGACGACACCGCACAGCAGCACGGTGAAGAATACCTTGACCGACTGCGGCCAGCCGCCAACATTGTTGCGATCGAGGTTGCGGATATCGTCGAGGAACTTCATGGTTTGGTTCCTCCCGTGGCTGCTGCCGCATCCGCCGGTTTGGCTCCCGGCGGGGCCGTGACCGAAGCGGCATGCTCGACCGGCGGGGAAGTCTTCGCCTTCGCAGCGGCACCGAGTGGCGCCGGGACTGCTGCCGCAGCGGCGCTGGAGCTGGCACCCGCCGGCTGCGACGGGCTTTTTCCGGCTTCCGTTTCATCCGTCTTCGGCTGACTCAGCGTCACATCCAGGCCGAATACATACGGCATGCGGGTGGCATCATGGGTGTTTTCGGTCTTGCGCAGGTCGGCGTGACCCATCCACGGCGAAATTTCGACGTTGCGCATGTATTCCGCGACGCTGGCGTTGGACTGCGCCACGCCGTCGAGCGACATGGACTGGCCGTTCTGCTTCATTCCGGTCAGACGCGCACTGGAAGGGATCGTCTTCACCAGTTCATCGAACAGGTGCACCATCTGCGAACGGTCTGCCTGCAGCTGCTCGATGATCTGCTTGCGCGCGAGGAGGTGCTCGCGGACCTTCTCCAGATCCTTGATCTTCGCGATGCGCACGTCGAGTTGCTTGATCTCGGTTTGCAGGTACGCGTTGCGTTCGTTCTGGTTGTCGATGCGCTGGTCCATCCAGAATATCCACAACAACAGCAGACCCAGCCCCACTATAAAGGCGGCGACGAGCTGCATGTAGAACTCGCGTTCGCGTTGCTTGCGCCGTTCGGCGCGCCACGGAAGTAGATTGACATGTGCCATCAGTCGAAGCTCCTCAAGGCGAGGCCGACCGCGATCATCAGCGCGGGCGCGTCCTGCGCCAGCGACTGGGCCTGCACCCGTGGCGACAGCGACATGCGAGCCAGCGGGTTGGCGACGACACAGGGCACGCCGAGCTGCTCTTCCAGCATCGGACCAAGCCCCTCGATCGAGGCACAACCACCGGCCAGGACCACCTGGTCCACCTTGCTGTATTCACTGCCCGCAAAGAAAAACTGCAGCAACCGGCTGATCTGCTGGATCAGCGATTCCTTGAATGGCTCCAACGCTTCGGTCTCGTAGGATTCCGGCAAGCCACCCTTGCGTTTTGCGCGGCCGGCTTCCTCATAGGAAAGGCCGAAGCGGCGCATGATTTCGTCGGTCAACTGCTTGCCGCCGAAGACCTGTTCGCGCGAGTAGATCGTGCGTTGGTTGCGCAGCACCGAGAGGGTGGTCATCGTGGCGCCGATGTCAACTACCGCCACCAAGGCGTCCCGACCCACGTTGAGCTGGTCGGCGACCATCGCGAATGCGTTTTCCATCGCGAACGCCTCGACGTCGATCACCCCGGCGGTAAGGCCGCCCAGATCGAGCGCGGCCACGCGCATGTCGACGTTCTCGGTACGCGAGGCGGCCAGCAGCACGTTGTTCATGTCGGGGTTGTCGCGCACCGGACCGAGCACCTCGTAGTCGAGGCTGACTTCGTCGATCGGGTACGGGATGTACTGATTGGCCTCGACCTGGATCTGACCCTCCAGATCATCGTCGGACAGGTCGCTGGTCATCGGGATGATGCGGGTGATGACGGCTGACCCGGCCACCGCGGCCGACGCGTGCTTGAGCTTGGAGCCCGAGCGGGCCAGTGCCCGGCGGATCGCATCGCCCACCGCCTCGACCTCGACGATGTTCTTTTCGACCACGGCATTGGGTGGCAGTGGCTCGACCGCGTAATGCTCCACGCGATAACGACCGCCCACTTGACTTAGCTGCAGCAGCTTGACGGCAGTCGAACTGATGTCGACACCAATCAGCGCCGGCTTCTTGGGTGTAAAAAGCCCCACGGTGTTTCCCCCTTGCCCCTGGCGCCCGACCAGAATCCTGGCGGGATGCGCAGTGGCATTAAATCGAAGAATTAACGCAATAGCAACGGTCTACGGAAACTTTCTCAAGTACTTGACGTGATGCCCACCCCATTGCGGGAACCCCGCGCTGGTCCAACCCCTGCTTTGGCGGACCAGGCCTCATGCCACAAATACTGCTACATCTATACTCGGCAATGTTTTGACTCAGGTCTCGCTATCTCCACATGCTTATTTTCAAACGTTTGCTGCGCTGGACTTTGCTCCTCGCCTTTTCCGGCTTGCTTCTGGCAGTTATCGGCGTTGGCGTGGCGTACTGGCTGATAGCCCCGAGACTGCCCTCGGTGGCGGATCTCAAGGACTACCACATGCAGGTGCCGCTGCGCGTGCTCAGTGCCGACGGCAAGCTGATTGCCAGTTTCGGCGAGACCCGGCGCATTCCGGTCGACATCGAAAACGTGCCGGACCGGCTCAAGCATGCCGTGCTGTCGGCAGAGGATGCGGACTTCTATCACCATCCGGGCGTGGACTGGCATGGCATCGCGCGCGCCGGCTGGCATGTCATCGTGACCGGCGGCGACAAGGGTTCCGGCGGCTCGACCATCACCCAGCAGGTGGCTCGAAACTTCTTTCTGAGCCCGGAAAAGCTCTATTCGCGCAAGCTCACCGAAATCTTCATCGCCCTGCGCATCGAGCACGAGCTGAGCAAGGATCAGATCCTCGAGCTGTATCTCAACAAGATGTTCCTGGGTCATCGTTCCTACGGCGTTGCCGCCGCGGCGGAGTACTACTACGGCAAGACGCTGGATCAGCTGACCGTGGCCGAATGCGCCTTGATTGCCTCGACCTTCCAGTTGCCGTCGGTCGTCAACCCGATCAACAACCCCAAGCGCGCGATCGGCAGGCGCAACTGGGTGTTGAGCGAAATGCTCCGGCATGACTACATCACCAAGCCGGTCTACGAGCAGGCCATTGCCGAGCCGAACCACGCCTATCCGCACGAGCAGCCGGTCGAAGTGGATGCGCCCTATCTGGCGGAAATGGTACGCCGGCAGGTGCTGGACCGGTTCGGCAACGACGCGCTCACCCATGGCTATGTGGTCAGGACCACGGTGCAGAGCGCTCACCAGCAGACCGCCGTGGAGGCCGTGCGCGACGGCCTGATCGCCTACGATCACCGACACGGCTGGCGCGGGCCGGAGGCGCATCAGGATCTTCCTGCCGCTGCGGGCGAGGCGGACTACGATCGCTTGCTCTCCAGCTACACCGGCGTCTCCGGGATGCAGCCGGGCCTGGTCACGGCCAGCGATGCGAAACAGGCGACGGTCTATCTGCCCAGCCACGAGAGCATGATTCTCGACCTTGCCGCCATGAGCTGGGCACGTCCGCACATCAACGACGATCGCGTGGGTGCGGCGCCTTCCAGCGTCAATAGCGTGCTCAAGCGCGGGGACATCATCCGGCTTGCGCGCGACGACAAGGGCGAGTGGCAGCTTGCGCAGATTCCGGCCGCGCAGGCGGCGCTGACCTCGATCAATCCGGAGGACGGCTCGATCCAGGCGCTGGTCGGCGGCTTCAATTTCATGCGCAGCAAGTTCAACCGTGCGGTGATGGCGGCGCGCCAACCCGGCTCCAGCTTCAAGCCTTACCTGTATTCAGCCGCATTCGATCGCGGCTTCACCCCGGCGTCGATCATCAACGACGCGCCCCTGGCCCTGCCCGATCCGTCGAAGCCGAACGGCCTCTGGACCCCGTCCAACGATGACGACAAGTTTGCCGGCCCGATGCGCCTGCGTGAAGCATTGGTGCAATCGAAGAACCTCGTATCGGTGCGCCTGCTCGACGCGATCGGCGTGCGCTACGTGCGTGGGTACGCCACCCTGTTCGGCTTCTCGCTTGATGCGATTCCGGCCAACCTGTCGATGGCACTGGGCACGGCCTCGGCGTCGCCGATGAGCATGGCCCGCGGCTATGCGGTGTTCGCCAATGGCGGCTATCTGGTCACGCCGTACTTCATCCACGAGATCGACGACCGCGACGGCAAGCCGGTGTACGTGGCGAATCCCGCGCGCGCCTGCCGCAGCTGCCAGGAGCGCCTGCTCGATACGCGCCCACCCGGCCCGCCACCGGCCGACATGAACCCGACCCCGGCCAACAACCTGGCCAGCACCGAAGCTGCCCCCGCGGAATCGAGCAGTGTCGACGGCGTCGGGGAGGCGGTGCTACCCGCCGATGTGCACGGGGAGAGCGCGCACCCGCCGGTGCTCGCGCCGCGCGTCATCGAGGTGCGCAACGACTACCTGATCACTTCGCTGATGAAGGACGTGATCCTGCGCGGCACCGGCTCGGCAGCTAGTGCGCTGAACCGGGCGGACCTGGCCGGCAAGACCGGTTCCACCAACGACCATCGCGACGCCTGGTTCGTCGGCTTCAACGGCGACCTATCCACCGCGGTGTGGGTAGGCTTCGACGACTACTCCTCTCTGGGTCGTGGCGAGTTCGGCGCCAAGGCGGCGCTGCCGATATGGATGGATTACATGGGCGCCGCGCTGAAGGATCAACCACTGAGCACGTTGCCGATGCCGCCGGGAATCAGTACGGTACTGATCAACCGCCAGAGCGGCCTGCCCACCTCGGTGGATGATCCGAACGGCATGAACGAGATGTTCAAGGTGGAAGACATCGACCGGCTGCGCAGCCAGGCCGCCCAGCAGAAGGAACAGGATCAGCAGCACGCCTACGACATCTTCTGAACCACGGGCCGACTCGCAGCCATGCGGGTCGTTGCCCACCGAACGAGGAGCGAGCCATGTCCCGAGGCGACCATCACCGCATCCACGCGCATGACCGACTGCAGCGCAATCGCCTGCGCATTGCGCAGGAGGCCGCCCGTCTGATGAGCGAGCACGGCATCCGCGATTTCCATCACGCCAAGCTGAAGGCGGCCGAGCGGCTGGGCATTCTCGAAACGCAGGCGTTGCCGCGCAACCTGGAGATCGAACAGGCGCTGCGCGAACACCAGCGCCTGTTCCTCGCCGACAGCCAGCCGCAACTGTTGCGGCAGCGGCGCGAAGCCGCCGTCGAGGCCATGCGCTTCCTCGCCGCGTTCGAACCGCGGCTGGTCGGCGCCGTGCTCGAAGGCACCGCCGATGCGCACTCGGCGGTATGTCTGCATGTCTTCAGCGACGACCCCGAAGCGGTGAGCCTGTATCTGAGCGAGCACGGCGTGCCGCTCGAAACGCAGACCCGGCGACTGCGCAACAGCCGCGACGACCAGCCCGAGTATCCGGTACTGCTGTTCGCCGCCGACGCGCTGCCGTTCGACCTCACCGTGCTGCCGCACAATGCCCTGCGCCAGGCACCGCTGGACCGAACCGACGACCGGCCGATGCGTCGCGCCACTCTGACGCAGGTGGAAATGCTGCTGGGCGGTGACCTTGACCAGGCATTCGAACCACCCCTGAGCGCCGCCTTGCGCTGAACTGCAACTCCACCGTCGCATGCACAAACGCCCCGGCCAGAACCGGGGCGTCTGCTTTCTGCTCCGTTGTCAGTGGCTCAACGGAAGCCGACGATCAACGCCTGGCTGTCGGCACGTAATCGCGCACATCCGGGCCGGTGTAGATC
>JBEPVP010000156.1:0-8969 GCA_041690935.1 Rhodanobacter sp. | reverse complement strand
CACTGATCTTGATCCATGCCGAGGCATGGCTCACCTTCTGTTTGATGATGGAACGCCACCACATGAGCCATCCTCATCGACGTCCGGGCTACATCCGTCGAAGTTTGGCTCTGTTCTTGCTGCTGCTTCCGATGCTGGCCCACGCCGGGGTGCAGCTGAGCGTGGATGGTGTCGCGGACCCGCTGAAAGCGGCGGTGATCTCCGGCGTCGAGCTGTCGCAATACGCCACGCGGGACGTCAGCGATGCGCAGGTGCGCCGCCTGTACGAGCGCGCGATCGGGCAGGCGAAAACCGCGCTGGAACCCTACGGCTACTACGACGCCAGCGTCGCCGGTGACCTGCAACAGGTCGGCGCGAACTGGCAGGTCGTGCTGCATGTGGCGCCGGGGGAGCCGGTCAAGGTCACCGCCGTCGATGTGCAGCTGGACTCGCTGGCGGCCGAGCTGGCGCCGATCCGGCGCGCCCGGCGCGCGATCGAGCGGCTGCAGGGCAAGCCGCTGAACCATGGTAGCTACGCCGCCGCGCGCGACGCGCTGAGCGCCCAGCTCACCGCGCACGGATTTCTCGACGCGCGCCTGGTCACGCACCGGGTCGAAGTCACCCGCGCCAGCCACCGTGCCGTGATCAAGCTGGCGTGGCAGGCCGGCCCGCGCTATCGCTACGGCAAGGTGCATTTCGAAGGCTCGCAATTCAACGACGGTTTCCTCGACCGCTACGTGCCGTTCAAATCGGGCGACTACTTTTCGCAGGAGCAGTTGCTGGCGCTGCAGCAGGCGTTGAACGGCGCGGATTATTTCGCGGTGGTCAACGTGCTGCCGGACGCGGACAAGGCCAGCGGCGGCGTGATTGACGTCACTGTGCAGCTGGCGCCGGCCAAGCGCACGATCTACACCGGCGGCCCGTTCATCGGCACCGACACCGGTTTCGGCCTGCGCGGCGGCATCGAGCGGCGCTGGGTCAACCGGCGCGGGCACAAGTGGAAGAACGAGCTGGTGCTGGCGCAGAAGCTGAAGACGCTGTCCACGCTGTACTCGATCCCGATGCCCGGCGACAACCAGCGCAGCTTCAACTTCGGCGCGAACTTCCGCGACGCCAACACCACCACCTCGCAATCGCGCACGCTGGAACTGGTCGGCAACGAGACCCGCCAGTGGCATGGCTGGGTGCGCAGCCTGGGCGCGCACGCGCTGGTCGGCACGTTCACCGTCGGCAAGCGAGGCAACGAGCCGGACAACACGCCAGGCATCGAACACGGCCGCAGCAAGCTGGTATTCGCCGAGGCCTCGCTGTCGCGCAAGCACGCCGACAACCCCACCTTCGCGCACCACGGCTGGTCGCTCGTGCTCGCCGCGCGCAGCACCGCGGGCGGGCTGCTGTCCGATGCCAGCTTCAGCCAGGTCACCGCGGATGCGAAGTGGATTCGGGCCTTCGGCGCGAAGCAACGCAACCGGCTGATCCTGCGCGGCAGCGCCGGCTACACCTGGACCAACGATTTCTCCGCGCTGCCGCCGCAACTGCGCTTCTTCGCCGGCGGCGACCGCTCGGTGCGCGGTTACGGCTACCAGTCGATCGGACCGCGCAACAGCAGCGACCGCGTGATCGGCGGCACCAGCCTGCTGGTGGCCAGCACCGAGGTCGAGCACTACTTCACCCGCAACTGGGGCATGGCCGCGTTCGTCGATACCGGCAACGCGTTCAGCGGTACCGACTATCGTCCGAAGATCGGCGCCGGCCTCGGCCTGCGCTGGCTGTCGCCGGTTGGCCTGATCCGCGTGGACCTCGGTACGCCGATCCACGACGCGCGCGCGCATGGCATCCAGTTGCACCTGGTGATCGGGCCGGATTTCTAAGACGGGAATCGGGAATCGGGAATCGGAAAAACTTATGCGGGCACGGTACAGACACAAACGGAGGAAGCGGACGATATGAAGTGGGTCAGACGCATTGCCATCGCGTTCGCTGCGCTGCTGTTGATCGTGGCAGCGCTGCTGTGGTGGCTGCTCGGCACCGGCTCCGGCCTGCGCTTTGCGCTGGCGCGGGCGCAGGCCGCCACCGATGGCGCGCTGTACGTGCAGCAGGCGCACGGCCGTCTGGCCGGGCCGCTGACGCTTGCCGGCGTGCGCTACGACGATGGCCACGGCACCGTGGTGACCTTGGCGAAGGCGCAGCTGGACCTGCGCCTGTGGCCGCTGCTGGCCCGGCGCGTGCACGTGCTGGCGCTCGCCGTCGATGGCGTCGACGTGGCCCTGCCCGCGCCGGCGCCGCAAGCAACCAGCACCAGCAGCTTCTCGCTGCAGCCGCCCGTCGCGTTGATCATCGATCATGCCCACGTCGGCACGCTGAAGATCACGCAGGGCGACCAGCCGCTGTTTGCTTCCAGCCGGCTCGACCTTGCCGGCAGCTGGACCGATCGCGGCGTCGAATTCAGCCAGTTTTTGCTGCAGGCACCGGCCGGCCACGCCGAACTCACCGGCAAGCTCGGCATCGGCGACAGCGATCAGGGCGACGGCAAGGCCAGTTTCGCGTGGACGCTCGGCGACACCGAATACGCCGGCAGCCTGGCGGCACACAGTGACGGCAAGCACGCGCAGCTCGACCTGAAACTCGCCGCGCCGATGCCGGCCCAGCTGCAGCTGGACCTGAGTCAGGCCAGCGACTATGCATGGACCGCCACGCTCGACGTGCCGTGTTTCGATCCCAAGCCGCTGCTCGGCGACAGCGCGCTGCAGGCACTGGCGATTGCCGCGCGCGGCCACGGCGATCGTTACAGCGGCACGCTCGATGGCAGCCTCGACCTCAACGACTACACCGTGTTGCTGCAACCGTTGCGCGCGCAGTTCAGCCACGACTTCCATACGCTGACCCTGCAGCAACTGAGCCTGGCCTCGCCGCAGATCAAGGGCAGCGTCGCCGCCAGCGGCGTCGTGCAGCTCGCTGCGAAACCGCTCAGCGCCAACCTGGACATCCGCTGGAACGATCTGTTGCTGCCGCAGGAACTGGCCGGCCAGGTGCTGGCCAGCCACGGCGACCTCAAGGCCAGCGGCGGTGTCGACAACTATCACGCCGAAGGCGATATCGAGATCGGGCCGCCGGGCAAGCTGACCCGACTGGCGCTGGACCTCGACGGCACGCCAAAGCTCGTCACCCTGCACACGCTGGCATTGAAGCAGGCGCACGGCGGCCTGCAGGCGAGCGGCACGCTGAGCCTGCAGCCGGCACTGGCCTGGCGGGCCGAAGCCAGCGCTGACCGCTTCGATCCCGGTCAGCTGTTTGCCGGCTGGGCTGGCGCGCTGGACTTCGACATCGCCAGCCACGGCAGCCTGCCCGCGGCGGGGCCCGATGCCACGCTGGACATCCGCAAGCTGAGCGGCACGCTGCGCGAACGCGCGGTCAGCGGCAGCGGCAAACTCCACCTGGCATCGAACGAGGTGATCGACGGCAGGCTTGAACTCGCCTCCGGTGGCAGCCACGTGAAACTGGAGGCCCGCCCGGGCGTCAGCAACGACGCCGACCTGCAGCTGGCGGTCGCCTCGCTGGCCGACTGGCTGCCGAATGCCGGCGGCCGTCTGGACGGCCATTTCAAGATTCGCGGCAGATCGCCGAAGCTCAGCGTCAACGGCCAGCTGCACGGGCAATCGCTGGCCTGGCAGCAGTACAAGGCGGAGACGCTGCAGCTGATCGTCGGTATCCCCGACATCAGCCAGCCGGCCGGCAAGCTGGATCTGCACACCGGCAACGTCTACCTGCAGGGACTGCTGTTCCAGCACATCAACCTGCTCGCCGAGGGCAGCCAGGGCGATCATCGACTGAGCGTGGATGCACGCGGCAGCCAGCTGTCCGGCCGGCTCGCCCTGCACGGCGCGCTCAAGGGATCGAGCTGGAACGGCACGCTCTCCACGCTCGACCTGGAACCGCAAGGCCTGCCCGGGTGGCGCCTGCAGCAGCCTTCGTCACTGAACTACCACGACGGCGCGATGAGCCTGTCCGAACTTTGCCTCAGCGCCGGCGATCCGCAGCTGTGCCTGTCCGCCAAGCGGGACAAGCCCGGCGATCTCGACGCCACTTATCGGCTGCACGCGCTGCCGCTGGCCCTGCTGCTGAACGTGGCCGGTGAAGCCAACCTGCCCGTGCGCGCCGACGGCACGCTGGAAGGCAGCGGCAGGATGCGTCGCAGTGCCGCTGGCGCGCTCAGCGGCAATGCCTCGATCACGTCCGCGCAGGGCAGCATCACCTATACCGATCGCCCGGACGCGCCGCTGCTGCGCTACGACCACCTGAGCCTGACGGCCGAACTCGCGCCGCTCAGCCAGCGCATCGAACTGCACAGCGGACTGGATGCCAGCGGCCGCATGGATGGCCAGATCGCGATCAGCGGCGCGCAGCAGTCGCTCGGCGGTCAGCTCGACCTGCACCTGAACAACCTCGCCTTCGTCGAACTGCTCAGCAGCGAGCTGGCCAACGTCAAGGGTGGCCTCAACGGCAACTTCCGCTTCGCCGGCACGCTGAAGCAACCGGCCATCACCGGCCGCACCATCGTCGAGGGTTTTGCCGCCGAGGTGCCATCGGCCGGGCTCAAGCTCAGCCAGGGCCATCTCGTGGTCAGCACCAGCGACGCGCAGCAGTTCCTCGTCAACGGCAGAGTGCAATCGGGCAAGGGCACGCTGGCGATCAACGGCAGCGCCGGCTTCGGTGCCAACGCACAGACCGCGATCACGCTCAAGGGCAGCCAGGTCACGGTCGCTGACATTCCCGCCGCCAAGGTGGTGGTCTCGCCCGACCTGATCGTGAAACAGAGTGCCAAGGGCATCGACATCGGCGGCAGCGTGCACATCGACAGTGCCGACGTGAACACCGAGAAGCTGCCCGGCGCCGGTGCCACCCGGACCTCACCCGACGTGGTGGTGATCGACCAGAAGCAGCAGGAACAGGCGGCCAGCAAGCTGCCGATCAGCGCCGTGGTGAAGGTGGATCTGGGCAGCAAGACGCACATCGTGGGGATGGGTCTGGACGGTCGCGTGAGCGGTGTGCTGACCGTCATCGAACGCCCTGGCCGTGCCACTGCCGGCCAGGGCCAGCTGACGGTCAACGGCACTTATCGCGCCTACGGCCAGAGCCTGCAGATCCAGCGTGGCCAGCTGCTGTTCGCCAGCACCGCGATCGACAACCCGGGACTGAACATCCGCGCCGTACGCAAGCTCAACCCGAATGCCACCATCGACGAAGGCCAGGAAGTCGGCCTGCTGGTGTCCGGCACCGCGCAGCGGCCGATCCTCACCGTGTTCTCCAACCCGGTGATGGAACAATCCGATGCGTTGTCCTACCTGATCACCGGCAAACCGCTGTCCGAGGTCAAGGGCGGCGAAGGCAACCTGGTCAGTTCGGCGGCGCAGGCGCTCGGTTCGGCCGGCGGCGATCTGCTGGCCAAGCGCATCGGTTCGAAACTCGGCGTGGACGACATCGGCGTGTCCAGCAACGAAGCACTCGGCGGCAGCTCCGCGTTCACCGTGGGCAAGTACCTGTCGCCGCGGCTGTACCTCAGCTACGGCGTCGGGCTGTTCGAACCGGGCGAGGTGATCACCCTGCGCTACCGCTTCAGCCAGCGCTGGAACTTCGAGGCGCAGCAGGCGACGGACTTCAGCCGCGCCAGCTTCAACTATCGCTACGAGAAATAGCTCGCCGCACACGGCACTCACGGGGGCTGTGCCGAGCGCCTCGACGGGCAGGCCCGCGACAGTGCAAGCTGCGCGGATATCCCAACCTTCTGCCTCCTCTGGAGTTCCATCGCATGTTCAAGAAACAGTTGCTGGCTGCCCTGCTGCTGACCGCCTGCGCCGGCGCGTTCGCACAATCACCGGCAGCACCGGTAGCTCCGTCGAGGACGCCAGCGACAGCCGCCCTGACACCGGCACAGAAGGCCCAGTTCGCAAAGCAGGACACGCAGATGGCACAGGCCACGCTGCAGATCGCCCAGATGGTCGACCAGGGCCAGATCGGCGCGGTGTGGGACCAGGCGTCCACCGTGGCCAAGCAAACCACCAAGCGCACCGACTTCGTGCGGCAGCTCAACACGGACCGCGCGCAACTCGGCGCACCGTCCGCACGCAAGCTGGCGGCCATCACCCGCACCCAGTCCAAAGGCGGCCGTTTGCGCGCGGGCCTGTACATCAACGTGAGCTACGCCACCGAGTTCGCCAAGGCCAGGCAGCCGGTGCGCGAACTGGTCTCGTACCACCCGGACAGCGACCGTACCTGGCGCGTTGCCGGTTACACCGTGCACTGATCCGGCACCCGAGACAGGGGCTGCACCGACCCACACCAGCGGCCGGCCCCACCCGGCAGACTGCTAGCCCATCAGTCATGCCCCCAAAGACCGGCTGGCGCACTATCGTGAGCATTCCATCCTGCTCCGGGTACACGTCATGCAAAGCATCCGCTGGATTCTGACCGCCGCCGTCCTGTGCGGATCGAGCGCATGGGCGGCCACGCCCGCGCCGACGCCACCCGTTGCCGGCCACCCCAGCGGCGTGGACCAGGCCGGCATCGACCACGGCGTGAAGCCCGGCGACGACTTCGACAGCTACGCCAACGGCAACTGGCGCAAGACCGCGGTGATCCCGGCCGACCGCGCCAGCACCGGCATCTTCCTGCAGGTGTTCCAGAAGGCCGAGCAACGCAACGCGGCACTGATCAAGGCAGCGAGCGCGGCCAACGCGCCTGCCGGTTCCAACCAGCGCAAGATCGCCGACTACTACGCCGCGTTCATGGATCAGGCCGGCATCGCCAGCCACGGCGTGAGCCCGCTCAAGCCCGAGCTGAGCAGGATCGATGCGATCAAGACGCCGGCCGATCTGGCCCGCGTGCTGGGCAGCCAGTTGCGCGCGGACGTAGACCCGATCAACGCCACCAACTTCAGCACCGAGCACCTGTTCGGCCTGTTCGTGACGCAGGGGCTGGAAGATCCCACACACAACATGGCCTACCTGCTGCAGGGCGGCCTGGGCATGCCCAACCGCGACTACTACCTGGCCACCGACAAGGACATGGCCGGTTTCCGCAGCAAGTACCAGGCGTACATCGCCATCCAGCTGAAGAACGCCGGCATCGTCGATGCCGACGCGAAGGCCAAGGCCGTGTTCGACCTGGAAACGAAGATCGCCACCGCGCAGGAGAGCCTGGTCGACAGCGAAAACGTGCACAAGGCGAACAACCCGTGGGCCACCGCCGACTTCGCCAGCAAGGCGCCGGGGCTGGACTGGGCTGCGTACCTCAAGGCCGCCGGCCTCGACCAGCAGAAGCAGATCGTCGTGTGGCAGCCGAGTGCGATCACGGGTCTGTCCGCGCTCGTCGCCAGCGAACCGCTGGATACGTGGAAGGCGTTTCTGGTCTTCCACACCATCAACCACAGCGCAGGCCTGCTGCCCAAGACGTTCGCGGATGCCAGTTTCGAGTTCTACAGCCATACCCTGCAGGGCACGCCGAAGCAGCGCGACCGCTGGAAGCGCGCCATCGGTGCGGTCAACAACGATCTCGGCGACGCAGTCGGCGAGA
Organism: Rhodanobacter sp.; assembly: GCA_041690935.1. GTDB lineage: Bacteria > Pseudomonadota > Gammaproteobacteria > Xanthomonadales > Rhodanobacteraceae > Rhodanobacter. The sequence goes on along the minus strand of JBEPVP010000156.1, from coordinate 1,421 downwards.
TCTACGTGAAAAAATACTTCCCTGCCGCGTCCAAGGCGCAGGTGCAGCAGATGGTCAGCAACATCCTGGCCGCGTTCGCCGACCGCGTGGATTCACTGGACTGGATGACGCCGGCCACCAAGCAGAAGGCCAGGGCCAAGATCGCCACGATCAGGGTCGGCGTCGGCTACCCGGAAACCTGGCGCGACTATTCCGATCTGCAAATCCGCCGCGACGATGCGGTCGGCAACCACCTGCGCGCCGAGCAGCACGAGTACCGGCACCAGCTGGCCAAGCTCGGCCAGCCGGTCGACAAGGGCGAGTGGTGGATGACGCCGCAGACCGTCAACGCGGTGAACCTGCCGCTGCAGAACGCGCTTAACTTCCCTGCCGCGATCCTCGAAGCGCCGTTCTTCGATCCGAAGGCCGATGCCGCATCCAACTACGGATCGATCGGCGCGGTGATCGGCCACGAGATCAGCCACAGCTTCGACAACTCCGGCGCCGAGTTCGACGCACAAGGCCGCATGGCCAACTGGTGGACACCGGAAGATCAGGCCCACTTCAAGGCTGCCGGTCAGAAACTGGTCGAGCAGTACAACGCCTACGAGCCCCTACCGGGCCTGCACATCAACGGCGAGCAGACACTGGGCGAGAACATCGCCGACGTCTCCGGCCTGACCATCGCCTACCTTGCCTATCAGAAGTCACTCGGCGGCAAACCGGCACCAGTGATCGACGGCCTCAGCGGCGACCAGCGCTTCTTCCTCGCCTTCGCCCAGTCCTGGCGCGAGAAGACCCGCGATGCGGCACTGCGCGCCCAGGTGATTTCGGACGGCCACGCACCCGGCAAGTTCCGCGCGGAAACCGTGCGCAACGTCGACGCGTGGTACGACGCTTTCGCACCGAAGCCGGGCGAGAAGCTGTACCTGGCGCCGAAGGATCGGGTGAAGATCTGGTAGGGGGTTTCACTCGCTGAAAAGACGAAGGGCCGCATGCAAGTGCGGCCCTTTTTGTTTGGTTTGAACGGCCGCGGCGATGGCCGTCCGGGAACTGACTCCCTGAAGTTCACTCTGGTTTTCGCTTCTGTCGCGAAAAACCGCTCATACGCCATACCGCTGGGAGCCAGGCTTACTTCTTCCTGGCTGCGCGTCGAGCGAGCGCTGCGGAGTTGGACGCCACCGCGGCGCGGATCAGTTGCCTGAAGGCAGCCTCGTTGATCTTCTCCCCTTCGTGGAGGTCGATCGCACGCCGGGTATTCCCTTCCAGGCTGGCGTTGAAAAGCTTCTTCGGGTCGTTGATGGACGCCCCGCGAGCGAAGGTGAGCTTCACCACCTGCTTGTACGATTCCCCGGTGCAGACGATGCCGTCATGGGACCAGACGGGAGTTCCCATCCATTTCCACTCCTCCTGGATGTCGGGGTCGGCATCGTGGATGAGCT
>JBEPVP010000155.1:0-9010 GCA_041690935.1 Rhodanobacter sp. | reverse complement strand
CCGGCCGCACATCCGAATTCGCGCTTCACGGTGAGCGCCAGACAGTGCCCGACCTGGTCGGAAATGGCCGAGGCGCCGCAGGGCGTACCGATCAGCGCGATCGTGTTCGGCGGCCGCCGTCCGTCGCTGCTGCCGCTGGTGATGGAGGCGCGCGACTGGACCCACGGCGTGTTGATGGGCGCCGCGATGGGCTCGGAAACCACCGCCGCCGCTACCGGCGCGGTGGGCGTGCTGCGGCGCGACTCGATGGCGATGAAGCCGTTCTGCGGCTACCACTACGGCGACTATTTCGCGCACTGGCTGTCGTTCGACCAGCCCGGCGCCAAGCTGCCGAAGATCTTCCACGTCAACTGGTTCCGCAAGGGCGCGGACGGCAAGTTCCTGTGGCCGGGCTTCAGCGACAACCTGCGCGTGCTGGAGTGGATGATCAACCGCGTCGAAGACCGTGTCGACGGCGTCGACACACCGATCGGCATCCTGCCGGACAAGGGTGAACTCAAGCTCGACGGCGGCAAGCTCGATCCCGCCCAGCTCGATGCATTGCTCGACGTGGACACCGCCGGCTGGCAGACCGAACTGGTTGCGATCGGCGACTATCTGCAGACCTTCGCCCCGCGTCTGCCGAAACGTCTGCACGAGGAACAGCAGCGCGTGGCGCGGGCGCTGGATGCGGCGGCCGCCCGGCCGCAAAGCGAAGCCGTCGCACGCTGACGGCCCCGGCGCAGCCCGGGCGGACAACCACCGTCCGGGCTGCGCTCGCGCTGCAAGCAAGCAGCGATTCAAACCCTTTCGCACGACAGTGCATCCAAGCTGGCAAGATGAACGTCGCCTGCCCTGCCATTGGAAGCTCCATGTCGCCTGCCTCAGCGGGAGCCACCGACACCGATGACGTGCGTGCCGCGGCCGCCGGCGATCGCCACGCATTCCAGCGGCTGTACCGGCTGCACGTGGGGCGCGTGCATGGTGCGGTCTATCGGCTCGCCGGCTACGACCACGCGCGCGCCGAGGACCTGACCCAGGATGCCTTCATCCGTGCCTGGCAGAAGCTGCCCGGTTTCCGCCACGAGAGCGCATTCGGCACCTGGCTGTACCGGCTCGCGATCAACGTGGCGCTGATGGATATCCGCGCGCGCAGCGCGGATCCCGTCAGCATGGTCGACGACGAGCATCTGCCGGATACCGGCGCAATCCCGTTCTGCGCCGCCGAGCGCGAGGAACTGGAACATGCCATCGCGCAGCTGCCGCCGCGTGCCCGCGCCGTGCTGGTGCTGCACGACATCGAGGGCTGGCGACACGACGAGATCGGCAGCGAACTGGGCATGGCGATCGGTACGTCGAAAGCACAGCTGCATCGGGCCCGTGGTCTGCTGCGCAAGGTTTTGGGAGAAAGGTCATGAACGAATTCGAATGGCGTCGCCAGTTGCGCGACCTGCGCCAGCCGCTCACGCCATCGCGTGATCTGTGGGTTTCGATCGAGGCCGCACTCGACGACCACGCGCTGGCGCGTGCGCCCGCACTGGCGCCCACCCCGCAACGTCAAGCCAGGCAACGCCAGCGCTGGCTGGTTGGCGCGGGCCTCGCGGCGTCGCTGCTGCTGGCCGGCGGCATCGGTTGGCATCTGCGGCAGCCATCGATGACCACACCGGTCGCCAGCGTCAGTTCGGAGCCGGCCAGCTGGAAGCCTGCCGACCCGCGCCTGGCCGGGGCCGCCATCGAACTGGATGCCGCGCGGATGGAACTTCAGCTGGCCATCCAGCAGGCGCCCGATTCACCTGCGCTGCAGCGCCTGCTCAGCCGCACCGAACTGCAACAGACGCAATTGCGCCAGCTGACCAATCAAGCCGGATGATTCCGACAGGAACGATCATGAAAACCGCCCGCTATCTTCCGCTGCTGCTGTGTCTGTGCATCGGCCAGGCGCTCGCCGACACGCCGATCCAGCTGCACCACGACGCCACCGCCACCGCCCATGTCAGCATCAGCAATATCGCCGGCACGGTGAACGTGATCGCGTGGGACCGCAACGAGGTGCAGGTCAGCGGCCGGCTCGGCGACGGTGCCAAGCCGCTGGCCATCACCGGCAGCAACGGCGACCTGTCGATCAAGGTCGAACCGGTCGGCGGCTCCGGCTGGTTCAACTGGGGCGGCGACAGCAGGATGGCGCCGACCACGCTGGAGCTACATGTACCCAAGGCGGCCTCACTCAGTGTCAATGTAGTCAGCGCGCCGCTGGTCATCGACGGCATGGATGGCGGCAGCATCGAGGTCAATACGGTCAGCGGCAAGGCCCGCATCAACGCACGCACGCCATCGCTGAAAGTGGACAGCGTCAGTGGCGGCATTGAACTGGCCGGCCACGCCGAACAGGCCGACCTGCAGAGCGTGAGCGGCGAAATCCTGGCACCCTCGCTGGGCAACGACGTGAAACTGCAAACCATCTCCGGCCGCATCCAGGCCGCGGGTGGGCCATGGCAGAAACTGACGCTCAGCACGGTCTCCGGCGACGTGCAGCTGACGGGCGGTCTGGCCCCAAATGGTTCACTCGGCATCGACAGCATGAGTGGCGACGTGCAGCTGCAGTTGCCGGCCAACACGGCCGGCAATCTGCACGCCAGCAGTTTCAGCGGCGATCTGCGCAGCGATTTCGGCACACCGGTGGAACCCGAACACGGCCCCGGCAGCTCGCTGGATGTCCGCCTCGGCGCGGGTGCCGGCAAGATCAATATCGAGACCTTCAGCGGCGACCTGCGCGTCCGCAAGCAGAACTGACAGCGAAACCAGGCGCCCCCCATACGAAAACGCCGTCGCGATGGCGACGGCGTCAACTGCTCAACGAGACGTTTGCTGCCGGCGGATCAGAGATCCTGGTGATACTGCACGTACGGTGTGCGTGACTGATCGGGCTCCGGACCCACCGGGGTGTTGACGGGAGTACCCGACGACCACAGATTCTGCGCACCCACGCTCAGCGAACCACGCCACGGCAGGTGCCAGGTCACCCCAAGATCGATACTGTTCCAGCGCTTGTCGGCATTGTAGTTGCCCGGAAGGCCGGCCTCCGGCTGCATGGTGCGACCGATCAGCACGCCGCTCAACGGGCCGTGATCGACACCGAAACTCAGCGCCTTCTGATCCAGCGTGTTGATGCCAAGCAGGTTGCCGGGCAACAGGTGGATGCGGCCGACGCTGGCGCCAAGATCGATACCACTCTTGTTGCCCAGTGCCAGCCGACCGCGCGCATTGAGCTGGGAACTGCTGTCGAAACTGGACAGTCCGTCGATGCCTGGCGCGGCGCCCGGCAGCACGCGCGGCAACACGTTGTTGTTGTTGGGCGTGCTGGTGGTACCCACGCTCACGCCAAGGCTGTAACGCCCGGTGTCATAGGTGGCGCCCACTTCACTGCCCAGTACCCGCGATCCCTGGTTGGCCCATGAATGTTCGCTGATCTCGGCGTGCGCCTGCAGCCTCGGCCCCAACCCGTACTGCAGGCCGGTGGTCATCACACTGGCCGCATCGACTACATGCAACGACAGCGGCGCATTCTCGCGCAGTGCTTCGGCACCGGTGCTGCGATCTGCCTTCAGCGCCAGCAGACGACCATCGGAACCACGCCACAGCGGCACCATGACACCCGGTTCCACTTCGGTCATCTGATCCGGCGGCTGCGCCAACAGACGCTGCGCCACGGCGTTGTCTCCGCCCACAGTTTGTCCGGTCGCGGTAAGCGGCAACAGCAGGATCAGCAGGAGGGCGGACAGGCGGCGCATCGGCTTGGGATCAGTAGCTCTTTTGAGTAGAGGACGGCTGGATCTCAGTATACCCCGTTTTACATTTTGCTAACACCCCGAAAACCCCTAACCAATCACAGAATGGCGTGGGTTTGTGTCAAGCTTTGACCAGACAGGATACGCGCAGTTCCCGCCGCTGCAACGCTGGCGACGAGGCCAACTTACGCGATATAAAGGGATTCGACGCTGACCTGACAGATCGTCCCGGGACCCATCACCGCCCTAATGAGCGCCACGCCGACGATCCGTCCAACCCCGCCGCCTTCTGCGGCAGGGGATCTTGCGACCTTGCATGACGCGGTCGAGCGGCTGTGCGAAGCCCCCGACGCTGCCAGCGTGATGGAAGTCTGTGAGCTCATGCTGGGCAAGCTCGGCATCCAGGGTCGACTTCGCTGGCGCCGCATGGACGAACCATCTCCGCATGCCCCGGCGGGCCAGCTCGATCTGGCCGAGGATCCGCAGGGGCCGCGCACGTTGACGCTTGAAGGGGCCGACCTGCCGTTGCCGGAAATCGTGCGGGAGCGCCTCGCCTGGCTGGGTCGCCTGGCCGATACACGTCTGCGCCAGCTGGCCGAAACCAGCCGCCTGTACGAAGCCATTTCCCGGCTTGCGCTGGCCGAACGCCTGCAACGTGCGCTCTACGCGATCGCCGAACAGGCCGGCGCCGGGCAGGATACGCCCGAAATGATGCGCTCGCTGCACGCCATCGTCAGCAGCCTGATGTATGCGGAGAACTTCTACATCGTGCTGTACGACGCGGTCACCGACACGGTCCGCTTCCCCTACTACATCGACATCGTCGATACCGATCCGCCGCCGCCGGATCAGGATCTGCCGTTGCATGACATGCTGCACAGCCTGACCTGGAACCTGCTGCAGGAAGGCCGCCCGCTGATGGGTTCGATCGACGAACTCAGGCAGCAATTCGGCGACCGCTTCGTGCCGATCGGGCCCAGTTGCGAACACTGGCTGGGCGCGCCGCTGCTGCGCGGTGGCCGCGTGGTGGGCGGCATCGTGATGCAGAGCTATCGCGCCGACACCCATTACTCGCGCCATGACCTGGAACTGCTGAACTACGTGGCCCAGCACGTGCAGACGGCGCTGGAACGACGCGAAGCGCATATCGAGCTGGGTCGCCGGGTCACCGACCGCACCGCGGCCCTGCGCGAAGCCAATCGCGTGCTGCGCCAGCAGGTGCTGCAGCGCCAGCGCGGCGAGCGCCTGCAGGCGGCACTGTTCCGCATCGCCGAACTGGCCAACACCTCGGAGAGTCTGGAAAAGTTCTACGCGGCCATGCATCAGGTGATCAGCGGCCTGCTGTATGCACGCAACTTCTATATCGCGCTGGTGGACGAGGACAACAGCCACCTGACCTTCCCCTACTCGGTCGACGATGTGGACAGCGTGCGTCCGCCGCGGGCACACGGCCGGGGCGTGACCGAGTATGTGCTGCGGCATGCCAAACCGCTGCTGGCCGACATGCAGACCATCGACCGTCTCGTTGAAATCGGCGAGATCAGCCACTTCGGCTCGCGCTCGGTGTGCTGGCTCGGCGTGCCGCTGATCTGGGGTGGCAAGGCGCTGGGTGTGCTGGCGCTGCAAAGCTATTCGCCCGAACACACCTACAACGAGCGCGATCAGGAACTGCTGACCTTCGTCAGCTACCACATTGCCAACGCGCTGCAGCGCAAGCAGGCGGCGGCGTCGCTGAAACAGGCCTATGCGGGGCTGGAACGCCGCGTCACCGAGCGCACCCGCGCACTGGCGCTGGCCAATCGCGACCTGCGCGAACAGATCGCCGAGCGCGAGCGGGTCGAGCGCCGGCTGAAATACGAGACCCTGCACGACTCGCTGACCGGGCTGCCCAACCGCACCTTGCTGCTGCAGCGGCTGGAACAGGCGATGCAGCGCTACAGCGCGAATCCGAACGAGCAGTTCGCCGTGCTGTTCATCGACCTCGATCGTTTCAAGGTGATCAACGACTCGGTCGGGCACCTGGTCGGCGACGATCTGCTGTTCCAGGTCGGCGGCCGCATCCGCGCCTGCCTGAAGACGCGCGACGTGGTCGCGCGGCTGGGCGGCGACGAATTCGCCGTGCTGCTCGAAGGCATCGTCGAAAACGGCAAGGCCATGCTCATCGCCGAACGCATCATCAGCGAGCTGCAGACACCGTTCCGGCTCGGCACCAAGGAGATCTTCACTTCGGCGTCGATCGGCATCGCCTTGTCCAGCCCGCACTATCGCCAGCCGGAGGAGTTGCTGCGCGATGCCGACGCGGCGATGTACAACGCGAAGGACGGCGGCCGCCATCGCGCGGCGATGTTCGACGATCGCCTGCGCCGCGAGGCGTTGTCGCTGCTGGACATGGAGAGCGACCTGCGCCATGCGCTCAGCCGCAACGAATTCGAACCGTTCTATCAGCCCATCGTCGAACTCGTCGATGGGCGCGTCACCGGCTACGAAGCGCTGCTGCGCTGGCATCATCCCGAGCGTGGCCTGCTGTCGCCGCATGATTTCCTGCTGATCGCCGAGGAGTGTGGCTGTGCCGAGGCGATCGACTGGCAGATCTTCGAACAGGTCTGCACCCAGGCGGTGCGCCTGATCGGCGACGGGGGCTTCGTCAGCATCAATGTCTCCGGCCGGCATTTCCGTTCCGCGGACCTGGACCAGCGGCTGCTCGCGCTGTTCGAGCAGTACGCCGTACCCACGCACTGCATCCGCATCGAGGTCACCGAGCACGCGCTGCTGGAGAATCCGACCCAGGTCAAGCAGATGCTGCAGAACCTGCGCAGCCATGGCGTCGGCATCGCGCTCGACGATTTCGGCACGGGTTACTCCTCGCTGAGCTACCTGCATCAGTACCCGTTCGAGACTTTGAAGATCGATCGCTCCTTCATCACCGAACTGCCGCCCGGCGATGAAGAGACCCAGGGCCTGGCGCTGGTGCGCGCGATCCAGGTGCTGGCCGATTCACTGCGGATGAAAGTGATCGCCGAGGGTATCGAAAACGAGTCGCAGCGGCAGGCGCTGCGGCGCGTCGGCTGTCGCTACGGCCAGGGCTTCCTGTTCGCCACGCCGCAGCCGGCGACGACCTGGCTGCGTGCGGACACACCACTGCTGCTGGCCTGATTCGTCGCGAGTCGTTTGCGCCGATCCTCCGCGTTGCCGCGACCGCGGTTCATTGCTCGGTGTCCGGCGCACCCAGGGCCGCGCTGTCGCTGAGCAGGTGCTCGGCGTCGATGCGATCGAAGTGATAACGCTGCGCGCAAAACTCGCAGATCACCTCGATTTCGCCATCACGCGCGGCCAGCGCCGCCTCCACTTCATCGCGACCCAGCGAGCGCAGCATCGCCGTCACCCGCTCCCGCCCGCAGCTGCAGCCGAATGCCAGCGCGCGCGGTTCGAACAGGCGCACCGACTCCTCGTGGTAGAGCCGGTACAGCAACGCCTCCGGCGCCGTATCCAGCAATTCGTCGGCGCCCAGCGTGGCGGTCAGGTGCACGATGCGGTTCCACGCGTCGTCATCGAGCGCGGCATCGCGGCCGCCCGCATCCGGCATCTTCTGCAACATCAGGCCAACCGCGTGCCCGGCACTGGCCGCCAGCACGATGCGCGCCGGCAACTGTTCGGACTGCACGAAGTAGTTTTGCAACGACTCCGCCAGCCCGGCGTGCTGCAGGTCGACCAGGCCCTGGTAGCGCTGGCCGCGCTCCACGTTGCCGATGGTGATCGCCATGATCGCCTCGGGCAGCGCGTCCAGCGCCAGCGGCGCGGGCAACGGTTCGTTCCAGCGCGCCAGCCCGCGCACACGGCCCTGGTCGTTGCACTCGGCGAACAGCAGACGCAACGCACCGGAACTCTTCAGCTCGATCGAGAGCGCGCCGTCCAGCTTGATGTTGCCGGTCAGCAGCGCGCTGGCGGCCAGCGCTTCGCCCAGCAGTGCATGCAGGGCCGGCGGGTAATCCGCACGACCGGCCACCTCGCGCCATGACGGCCCGAGTCGTACCAGCGTGCCGCGCACGCCGGCGCGTTCCAGCAGGAAGCGATGCAGCACATCTTCGACAGGCAGGTTTTCCAAAGCAGCCACTCTCGATCGGGTCAGTCGCTACAGATGGGGGCGCGGCGGCGGCGGGACAACGCCCCGTATACTTGCGGCATTCTCCTGCACGCTCCCCCATGCGCCCCTTGTTCAGCCGCCCCGTGTTGCCCCGTCTGTTGCGCTCGCTGGCCATCCTGATGCTAGCCTGGCTCGCGCTGAGCTGGCTGCTGGTGCTGGTGCTGCGCTTCGTGCCGCCATGGACGTCGGCGGTGATGCTGGAGCGCCAACTCGGTGCGTGGATTCACGGCGAGAAGGATTTCCAGCTGCACCAGCATTGGGTGCCATGGAAGCAGGTGTCGAAATGGGTGCCGTTGGCGATGGTGGCCGGCGAGGACCAGAAATTTCCCTACCATCATGGCTTCGACTTCGATTCCATCCATGACGCGATGGATGCGGCCGACGATGGCAAGCGCCTGCGTGGTGCCAGCACGATCAGTCAGCAGGTCGCCAAGAACCTGTTCCTGTGGAACGGCCGCAGCTTCGTGCGCAAGGGGCTGGAAGCCTGGTTCACCGTGCTGATCGAACTCAGCTGGCCCAAGCAGCGCATTCTCGAGGTGTACGTGAACATCGCCGAGCTGGGCCACGGCATCTATGGCGTGGGCGCCGCCAGCGAAGCGTATTTCCACACCTTGCCGGCGCAACTGGGTCCGGCGCAGGCCGCCCGACTGGCGGCCGTGCTGCCGAGCCCGCGCCGCCTGCACGCGGATCGTCCCAGCGCGTATGTGCAACGCCGCGCCAACTGGATCCAGCAACAGATGAATCAACTCGGCGGCCCGGGCTATCTCGAAGGTCACGCGTTGCCGCGGCCCAGGCGATGAGCGCACGCGCGCGCCGGCGGTCCGCTCGCCTGCGTCAATCCGCTTCACGACTTGGCTACACGCGGCCCCGGCAGCGGCGCTAAACTCGATGCCAGACGGCCCGTTCGGGCCCGTGGGAGACCCAAGCATGAGTCAGGTCAAGCATCTGCTGGAAAGCAAGGGCAGCACGGTTTTCAGCATCGCTCCGGATGCGCCGGTACTCGAAGCGATCAAGCACATGGCCGAGCACCGGGTCGGCGCACTGCTGGTGATGCGTGGCAATGAGCTGATCGGCGTGGTATCGGAACGCGACTACGCGCGCAAGG
>JBEPVP010000154.1:0-9127 GCA_041690935.1 Rhodanobacter sp. | reverse complement strand
ACTGTACGAAGGTTAAGCCTCTACGTTCGCTTAACGCCGCTATCGCGACCCGTGTACTTCAGGCGCTGCAAGCTGAAGGCTTCCGGTGCGCGAGGACACATCATGGGTACGCTATACGTGGTGCAGGGATTCCATGAGGAGCATGGTGATGTCGTCGCCGACAAGCCGATCCTGCATGGCATGGAACAACTGGCGCGCACGCGGGGCGAACTGCTGGCCGGCCAGCGCGAGGGCGTGCTGGTCTACGCGCAGGCGGCGGACATCGATCGGGACGAGTATTCGCAACCGGTCATCCTGGCCAGATACGGCCATGTGCCCGATCCGGAGCAACAAAGCCTCCGCCAGCGGCACTAGATCTCGCTCAAACCATGCGCATCCGGCCGCTTCGTTCGGCCGCACCCGCGCGCAGGTGCAACTTGAAGCCGGATCATTCGCCCGCGGCGCCCTCGCGAGCATGCCCATCTGCGGGACGGGTGCCTGGTCCAGCGCAGGGTCCGCGGATGCCGGCAGCAGGCGACAGTTTCAATGCCGATTTTTAAGTCATTTTTCGGGCATAAAATCTGTGTGCGCGGCGTGAAAGCTTGCTAGGATCGGAGCCACGGTTGCACAGGGGCAGCCGGGAGTACCGACATGCAAACGCTACTCGCACATTCCGCCTTCTGGCGTGGAGTGTCGTTGTTTGCAGGGATGCTGACGGGAAGGACCATAAGGGATGCAAGGCCGCTCACCGCACCGGTTCGCAACGGCGAACTGGTGTCGTGGTGCGCCGGTGCGCGCTCGCGGCGTGAGGACGAACTGGCGCGAAATCGCTGGGCGGCGCTGGACTGAGCCACGGCCTCGGGCTGGGACCTCGACGTCGCCGACGATCACCACCCATCGAGTCGGAGGGTGATCCGGCCACGTCGTCACCGACCCACCCGGGCGGAGGGTATGGCCAGCTCTGACGTGGGCGCCATTCGCGTGTCCGCAGAGCGGACTTACGCGCTCATCGTCGCTGGCGCCGCGTTCGGCTTGGCGATGTCGGCGGCGGCCGGTGTCCGGACAAGGCCGTTCGGTCAGCCTCCCGGCGAGCGAGGAGGCGCTCCCGACGCGGGCAGGACCATTCCGGTAAACTTCATTCGGCTTGCGATGAATTCTGTCGCGAAGGTCTTCCCCACATGCACGACGGCCACTTGCGAGCGATGGCGTCTCGCCGCGTTTCGCCGGCCGCCGTACCGACGTCGGCGATGCGATGGATCCGGCGCGCGTCCCTGGCATGCCACACGCAGGTAGAAAGCTCATGAGCAAACAGACCGTTTCATTGATCGGCGTGCCGACCGACATCGGTGCCGGCCACCGCGGTGCCGCGATGGGTCCGGAAGCACTGCGGGTAGCCAATCTGGCAGCACGGCTGGAGCGCCGCGGACTGAAGGTGATCGACCGCGGCAACTTGCAGGGGCCGCTCAATCCGTGGCTTCCGCCCGAGCAGGGCTACCGCCATCTGGACGAGGTGGTGGCGTGGAATACGGCCGTCTATACGGCGGTGCATCAGGAGCTGCAGTCGGGGCGGCTGCCGATCATGCTCGGTGGTGATCACTGCCTGGCGATCGGCTCGATCTCGGCGGTGGCCCGTCATTGCCATGATGAAGGCAAGCAGTTGCGCGTGCTGTGGCTGGATGCGCACACCGATTTCAACACCGCCAACGCCACGCCGTCGGGCAATGTCCACGGCATGCCGGTGGCGTGCCTGTGCGGCAACGGCCCGGCCGAACTCACCGGGCTTACCGGCAACGCACCGGCGACCACGCCGGACGTGTTCCGCTACATCGGCATCCGCTCGGTCGACGCGGGTGAGAAGCAGCTGGTACGCGAGGCGAACATGCAGGTCTACGACATGCGCCATATCGACGAGGTCGGCATGAAGCGCGTGATGGAAGAGGCGCTGGCCGGCATGGATGAAAACACGCACCTGCATGTGAGCTTCGATGTCGACTTCCTCGACCCCAGTATCGCGCCCGGCGTCGGCACCACCGTGCGCGGTGGCCCGAACTACCGCGAGGCGCAGTTGTGCATGGAAATGATCGCCGACACCGGCCGCATGGCATCGCTGGATGTCGTCGAACTGAATCCGGCCTATGACAAGCGCAACCAGACCGGCAAGCTGGCGGTGGACCTGGTCGAGTCGCTGTTCGGCAAGTCCACGCTCATCCGCTGATTGCGCCACTTCGAACCCAAGCGAAACCCCATGCAGACTCGTGTACTGACCGGCATCACCACCACCGGCACGCCGCATCTCGGCAACTACGTGGGCGCGATCCGCCCGGCCATCGAGGCGAGTCGGCGCGATGATGTCGATGCGTTCTATTTCATGGCCGACTACCACGCGCTGATCAAGAGCGACGACGCGGCGCGGATCGAGCGTTCGCGGCTGGAGATCGCCGCGACGTGGCTGGCGGCCGGGCTGGATCCTGCGCGGGTCACGTTCTACCGCCAGTCGGACATCCCCGAGATTCCCGAGCTGACCTGGTTCCTCACCTGCGTCGCCTCCAAGGGCATGCTCAACCGCGCGCACGCGTACAAGGCCGCGGTGGATCGCAATACGGAAACCGGTGAGGACGCCGACGCCGGCATCACCGCGGGCCTGTACATGTATCCGGTGCTGATGGCGGCCGACATCCTGGCGTTCGACGCGCACCAGGTGCCGGTCGGCCGCGACCAGATCCAGCACATCGAGATGGCGCGCGATCTCGGCCAGCGCTTCAACCATATCCACGGCCACGAGTTCTTCGTGCTGCCCGAAGCGCTGATCGAGGAGCAGGTGGCCACCTTGCCGGGCCTGGACGGTCGCAAGATGTCCAAGAGCTACGACAACACGATCCCGCTGTTCGCCGGCGGCAGCAAGCAGTTGCGCGAGACGATCATGCGCATCGTCACCGATTCGCGCGCGCCGGGCGAGCCGAAGGACCCGGACAACTGCGCGCTGTTCACCATCTTCCGCGCGTTCGCCAGCGCGGCCGAGACGGACGCGTTCCGCCAGGCCCTGCTGGACGGCCTCGGCTGGGGCGAGGCGAAGCAGGTGCTGTACGAGCGCATCGAGTCCGATGTGGCGCCGATGCGCGAACGCTATGAGGGCTTCATGGCCGATCCGGCCGCGATCGAGGCGATCCTGCGGCAGGGCGCGCAGAAGGCGCGTGCGATCGCCACGCCGAAGCTCGCCGCGCTGCGTGATGTGCTGGGGCTGCGTTCGGCCGGCGCCGCGCGGCCGAAAACCAGCCGACCGGCGGCGTCGAAGCAAGGCAAACTGCCGCGCTTCGCCAGCTTCCGCGATGACGATGGCAACTTCCGCTTTCGCCTGTTCTCCGCCGAAGGCGAGGAGCTGCTGCTGTCGACGCCGTTCACCGATCCGAAGGCCGCCGGCGCGCTGCAGAAACGTCTCCGAACGCTGGGCGCCGCCGCGGTGTTGCAGATCCAGCCGCTGGGCATGACGCTTGAACTCGACGGTGCAGCGGTCGCCCGCACCCCGGACTATCGCGACGAGTCGGCGCGCGACGAGGCCCTTGCGCAGCTGCACCAGGCACTGGACCAGCTCGCGGCGCAGGATTGACGCGCGACGTTTTCCACCGACAGAGTGATTGACCGATGCGCTACCTCGCCGTCCTGCTGCTTGCACCGTGGCTGCTGATCCTGTGCTGGGCCTACTGGACCTATCCGAAAAATCTGCCGCGCAACCTGGCCCGACGTGTCTTCGATGTCGTGGTGCTGCTGCTGGCGGTGGTCGTCACGCTGCGCTCGGCGGCGATCGGTTTCGACCGGGTCGGGCTGCCTGTGGTCGACGGGTTCGGGCGCGCGAGCGGAGCGATCTGGCAGCAGGTGGCGCCCGCCTTGTACGGCTACGGTGCCTTCACGGCCGTGTTGCTGCTGGCGATGCTGCTGCGCTACGCGATCTGGTGCCGCCGCTACTGACCCCGCCTCGTGGCCGGGCCGTTGCGGCGCCCGTCAGCGGTCATGCGTGACTTATGGCTGTCGTAAGCAACTAAACGCAAAGTGCATCCTGCGCATCCATTCGACGCGGTGAATTCTTCGCCGCATGGCGCAATCCTGCGCCGCTCCATCGGGAATCCCCACGACATGCGCATCGCATGCCTGCTGTTTGTGACTCTTGCCGCGTTGTCGACACCCGCGCTGGCGGTCGATATCGATGGCCATATCCGTTCCGACGAGTGGAAGGGTGCACGCCACATCACCGACTTCCGCCAGACCCAGCCGCTCAACGGCAAGCCGGCCTCGCTGCCTACCGAGGCCTGGATTCTGGCCACCCCGAAAGGCCTGGCGGTGGCGTTCCGCTGCGAGCAGCCGGCCAATGTTCCGCGCACGCGGCAGCGGGTCCAGCGCGACTTCGAGGATCAGGTCGATCGGGTCAACCTGATGGTCGACTTCGATGGCAATGGGCGCACCGGCTACGACTTCGTGGTCAGTTCGACTGGAGGCATCAACGACGCCGTGGTCACCAACGAAACCAATTTCAACAAGGACTGGGACGGCAACTGGCAGCACGCGGTCAGCGAGGACGCCAGCGGCTGGAGCGTCGAGATGCTGATCCCCTGGTACATCGCGCCGATGCACATGGCGCACGACGGCCGGCGCACGCTCGGGATCTATCTCGATCGGGTGATCGGCTCGACCGGCGAACGCGATTCGTGGCCGGTGGCCAGCTTCCTGCGGCCGCGTTTCCTGTCCGAGTTCCGTCGGATCGAGGTGGCGCAGTACAGTCAGTCACTGCTGACTGTCACGCCGTACATGTCCGGCCTGTACGACAACGTGCGCGGCCGCAGCCACTTCCAGGAAGGCGCCGACCTGCTGTGGAAGCCTAACGGCCAGTTCCAGCTGACCGCGGCGCTGAAACCGGATTTCGGCCAGGTCGAGAGCGACGACCTGGTGGTCAACTTCGGCGCCACCGAAACTTACGTCAGAGACAAGCGGCCGTTCTTCACCGAGAACCAGGGCATCTTCGATTTCAGCCTGCTCGATGACAACAGCCAGCTGGTCTACACCCGACGCGTAGGCGGCCCGTCCGACGACGGTCACGGCGCGGGGGATATCAATGCCGCGGTCAAGCTCAATGGCAGTTTCGGCACCACCAGCTATGGTGTGCTGGCCGCGGACGAGGATGGCGAGGCGGGCCGTTTCTTCGGTGCCGCGCGGCTGACCCACGACTTCGGTTCGCAGAGCCTCGGCATGCTGCTGACCCGCGTCGATCGGCCATGGCTGGATCGGGAGGCGACCGTGCTCGGCGTCGATCACCACTGGCGGCCGACGCCGCAGCTGACCATCGCGACCAACTTGGTCGGCAGCGACATCCTGCAGTCCGGCACGCATACGCGCGACAGCGGCGGTACCGTGCTGGCCGACTACGAGATGGGCGACGGCTGGCGCCAGCAATGGCTGGGCATGCACTTCGGCGATCGGCTGCAGGTCAACGATTTCGGCTATCTCTCGCGCAACAACTTCAACTACGCGCATTGGGAGGTGCGCAAGCGCTACACGGCGCTGCCGGGCGACTCGGCGTACAGCGCGCACGACTGGCATTTCCGCATCGACGCGCTGGACAACGACCACGGCCTGCGCTTGCGTCGGCAGCTGCGCGTCGACCGCCGCAGCGATCTGCGCAACGGCGCCAACGAGGAGGTGCTGCTCAATATCAACAGCGCCGGCTGGGATGATCTGCTCACGCGCGGTCATGGCGCGTTGTTCCTGCCGCCTTCGCTGGATCTGGCGTATGAACGGGTCAGCCCGCGCCACGGCGACTGGGCGTTCAAGCTGGATGCGGAAATCCTCAGCGGTGGCCTCGGCGGCAATCGGCAGCTCGGCTACAACGTCAAATTCATCCCGACCTATTTCATCAGTGACGCGTTCAGCGTGTATGCCGGCCCGTACTACGAACACATCCCGGACTGGCTGGTGTGGCAGCACGACAACCTGATCGGCCGCTTCGACGAACACACCGTGCAGCTCGACGCCGGTTTCGACTGGAGCATCGACAGTCGCCAGGAACTGCGCGTGAAACTGCAGGCGATCGGACTGGACGCCCGCGAGCGTGGCAGCTACCGCGTCGATGGCAACGGCCGCGCGGTGGCCGGCAATGATCCGGTCGACGATTTCAGCGTGCGCAATCTCGGCCTGCAGATCCGCTACCGCTACGAGCTGGCGCCGCTGTCGTACCTGTATGTGGTTTATGGCCGCGGTGGCTACGCGCTGGATGGCTACGCACGCAACGCCAGCGACGTATTCGGCAACAGCTTCGCACTGCGCGACGACGAGCAATTGCTGGTCAAGCTGAGCTATCGCTTCGACATGTAGTTGGTCATTCCCAGCGATTGAGGTGCGGCCCGAAGGTCTCGCGCTGCGGCTGCACCACGCAGAAGCGATGACCGCTGGGCGCTTCCATCACCCACCAGCGCTCGCGCACAAAAACGATGCGGCGCGCACCCAGCTGTTCGAGCCGGGCCACTTCCGCGTCGAGGTCGTCGGTCTCGATATCCAGGTGCACGCGGCTGGCGTGATCCACCTTTTGCAGCAGGATGACCGGCTCGTCCGCGGCGGTCCGCAGTTCGGCATAGTTGCCGTCGTCATCCTGGTCGGGGCTGGCGACCGGCTTGCCCAGCGCCTGGCTCCAGAACGCGGTGGCCGTGGCGAGATCGTCGACCTGGCAGTCGATGACGAGGGTGCTGAGTCGGCTGTGATGCATGGATCGTCTCCGCTGACTGCGCGCGATTCGGCGCAATGCGAGAATACGCGGCATGATCCCGCTCAAGTACCTCCAGGCCTACCCCGTCACCTTGCAGGACAAGGTGCGCGAACTGATCGCGCAGGAACGTCTCGGCGAGCATCTGGCCAAACGCTATCCGGATCGCCACGACGTGCAGAGCGACAAGGCGTTGTATGCCTACACGACCGCGCTGAAGCAGCAGCATCTGAGGAGCGCGCCGGGCATCGACAAGGTGCTGTACGACAGCAAGCTCGACGTGGTGCGCAATGCGCTGGGCCTGCATACCGCCATTTCGCGCGTGCAGGGCAGCAAGCTCAAGGCGAAGAAGGAAATCCGCGTGGCCAGCCTGTTCAAGGCCGCCGCGCCGGAATTCCTGCAGATGATCGTGGTGCACGAACTGGCACACCTGAAGGAAACCGACCACAACAAGGCGTTCTACCAGCTGTGCCAGTACATGCTGCCGGACTACCATCAGCGGGAGTTCGACTTGCGCGTGTACCTGACCTGGCGCGAGCTGCCCGTCGCGATGGATGTGGATAAACTGAAAGGGTGACGTTTACCGCGTTTCAACGACGCGATGGCATATCTCAACCGTTCACCCTGAGCGTAGGTCCGCAGGACCGAAGTCGAAGGGCGGCGACGCAGAGGCCGGCCCTTCGACTTCCTCGCTCCTCAAAGCCGTGGCCATCCATGGCCACTCTCCGCGTACGCTGCGCTACGCTCAGGATGAACGGAGAAGCGTGGGCTGCCTACCTGTGCAGCACAACAGATCAATGCAGCTCGACACGACAAGAACCGGGAGCGATCATGGATAGTGCGGCACTGCAAAAACATCTGCTGCGATTGTTCGAGCGCCACGATGTGGAGCTGGAAGCGGACGAGGACGGCTGGCTGGTCACCGACGGCGATTTCCCGGCGATCCGCGCCGAGTGGCATGAAGGCAGCGCGGGCGAACCGGGCCGGCTCGATGTCGACGTGGTGCTGGGCGAGGAGCGCCGCATCGAGGAGAGCTTCGCCGGCATCGGTGGCGGCGATGCCGGTTGCCGCGATGCGCTGCAGACGTTCGAGCAGAATGTGTTCCACCAGCTGCTGGCGGCGTGCTGGTACGTCACCGACGAGCGCAGGATGCAGATCACCGCGTGGGAGATTGGCGTGCGCACCTGGGACGTGTTCATCGGCCCGTTCAGCGTGCGCGGCGCGGACGCCGCAAGCATGCCGGCCGAGGCACTGGTGTCTATCGAGGCCGCGCTGAAGCGCGAGGCGCTGACGCCTGAACTGCACTGGTTGAGGCTGGTGCACAGCCATGCCAAGCAGGGCGATTCACGCTGCGAAGCACTGCTCGACAACGAGCTGTGGACGGCGGGAACGCTGGCGCTGACCGCGGTTGCGTGGCCGCACGCCGGCGACTACAGCGCGCGCTGTTTCATGCTGCTGGACGTGCGCGATTACTGAGCGAACGGCACCACTCTGTAGGTGCGCTCCCTGGCACGCATGAAAGCCACATCGCGCTGACGCTCGGTTCGCGCACAGGGTTGCTCCTACAGAGTGCGCGTCGTCGTGTCGGATAAAAAACGGGCGCCGTGAGGCGCCCGTTTTCAGTACATGACGGTTGCTGCGCTCAGTTCGGCAGCGCCAGGTCGTCGAGCATCGCCTTGAGGAAGCGTGCGGCTTCGCCACCAGTGGCAGCGCGATGATCGAAGGTCAGCGACAGCGGCATCCTGCGATGCACTTCGATGCCACCCATGACCGCCACCACGTCGTGACTGAGCTTGCCGGCGCCGACGATGGCGACGGTCGGCGGCACCACGACGGGTGTCGCGTAACGACCGGCGAACATGCCGAAGTTCGACAGGCTGATGGTGTAGCCGGACAGTTCCGACGCCGGGATCGAACGATCCTCGACCTGCGTGCGCAGGCGCTTGATCGCGGCGCGGATGCCGGCAGGGTCAAGCACGTCGGCATTGCGCAGCGCCGGCACGAACAGGCCGTCGTCGGTGTCCACCGCGATGCCGATGTCGACGTGTGGATGCAGGGTGCGAGTCAGGTTCTTGCCGTCGAACCACGCGTTCAACGCCGGCACCGCCTTGCAGGCAGCGACGATGGAGCGGATCAGGCGCGCGGTGATGTCCTGCTTGCCGATCCACGCGTACAGGTCCGCGTCGTCGCATAAGGTGGTCGGCACGACTTTCGCATGCGCGTCGGCCATGACGCGAGCCATGTTGCGGCGCACGCCCTTGAGTTGTTCGGGTTGGCCGCTGGCCGTGACGCCCGGAGACTGGGTACGCATCGGCTTGCCGGAGGCTGACATCGACGTGCGCTGCGCCGGCACCGCGATGGCAGCAGGTGCGGCGGCTTGCGCAACGCGTGTCGTCGGAGCCGCAC
>JBEPVP010000153.1:0-9159 GCA_041690935.1 Rhodanobacter sp. | reverse complement strand
GTGCAGAACACCGCGCTCTCCTGGTGCGGCAGCGGCGAGCTGGCGCTGACCGGCTATCGCGCGCGGCTGCGTGCGGTGGAGCAATCGGTGCTGCGCGATGCCGATTGCGCGGCCTTCTTTGCCGCGCTGATGCAGGCGCGGCGTCCGCTGATCTACGCCGGTGGCGGCGTGATCGCGGCGGAGGCCGCGGCGGCACTGCGCGGTTTTGTTGACGCGTTCGGCCTGCCGGTCACCACCACGCTGATGGGCCTGGGCGGCTTCGACAGCACCGATCCGCTGGCGCTGCACCTGCTCGGCATGCACGGCACCGCGTACGCCAATTACGCAGTGGAGGATTGCGACTTCATGCTGGCGCTGGGCGCGCGCTTCGACGACCGCGTCGCCGGCGTGCCGGACAAGTTCGCGCCGCGAGCGAAGTTCATCGCCCAGCTCGATATCGACCCGGCCGAGATCGGCAAGGTGAAGGCGGTCGACTGGCATCACATCGGCTCGCTCGCGCGCGCGCTGGAGCGGCTCACCACATACGGCCACGCGCATGACATCAAACCCCAGCTTGCTGCATGGCATGCGCACGTGGCGGAGCTCAAGCGCGTGCACGCGATGAACTACGACCGCACCAGCGCGCTGATCCAGCCGTACGCGGTGCTGGAAGCGATCAACCGCCACACGCAGGGCCGCGCCATCGTCAGCACCGGCGTCGGCCAGCACCAGATGTGGGCGGCGCAGTACTTCGACTTCCGCATGCCGCGGCACTGGCTCACTTCCGGCTCGATGGGCACGATGGGTTTCGGGCTGCCGGCGGCGATCGGCGCGCAGTTCGCGCATCGCAACAAGCTGGTCATCGACATCGACGGCGACGCCAGCATCCGCATGAACATCGGCGAGCTGGAAACCGTCACCACCTACGGCCTGCCGGTGAAGGTGGTGGTGCTCAACAACGTCGGCGACGGCATGGTGCGGCAGTGGCAGAAGCTGTACTTCAAGGGCCGCTTCGCCGCCTCCGACAAGAGCCTGCACAAGAAGGACTTCGTGCGCGCCGCGCAGGCCGACGGCTTCGCATGGGCGCAACGGCTGGAGCGCAGGGAGGAACTGGAGGCGACCATCGCCGCGTTCCTTGCGTTCGATGGCCCGGCCTTCCTCGAAGTGATGATCGATCCGGACGCCGGCGTGTATCCGATGGTCGGCCCGGGCGCCAGCTACGCGCAGATGATCACCGGCGACTTCATCGCTTCGCGCGCCGAGGCACCGGCAAGGGAGACCGAGATCTGCGCGACGTCGATGTTCTGAGGTTTTGATCTTCCCTTCTCCCTCCGGGAGAAGGTGACTCGAAGGGTCGGATGAGGGTACGGGCGAAGCTTCGGCACCGCGCTCCGCCCGTACCCTCACCCGCCTGTCGGCACCCTCTCCCGAAGGAAGAGGGACTCAACCAAGGGAGCTCCGCCATGAACCACACGCTGTCCATCCTGTTGCAGAACGAAGCCGGCGCGCTGGTGCGCGTGGCCGGGCTGTTCGCCGCGCGCGGCTACAACATCGACACGCTGACCGTGGCAGCCACGCACGACCCCGCCATCTCGCGACTCACTCTGAGCCTGCAATGCGACGACGCCGGCATCGCGCAATTGCTGCAGCAGACCAGCAAGCTGGTCGACGTACTGCAGGTGGCGCATCCGGCGACGGCGCTTGCCGCGTGAGTGCCGTCGCGCCGCTGGCTGTCGACGCGGAGAACGAACTGCTGACGCAGATCCGTGCCGCGCGCGTCTACGAGGTGGCGCACGAGTCGGCGCTCGAAGCGGCGCCGCTGCTCGGTGCGCGGCTCGGCCAGCAGGTGCTGCTGAAGCGCGAGGACCAGCAGCCGGTATTCTCGTTCAAGCTGCGCGGCGCGTACAACCGCATGGTGCAGCTGGACGCGGCGCAACGCGCACGCGGCGTGGTCGCCGCCTCGGCCGGCAATCATGCGCAGGGCGTGGCACTGGCCGCGGCGAAGCTGGGTATCCGCGCCACCATCGTGATGCCGGTGACCGCGCCGCAGGTGAAGATCGACGCGGTGCGCCGCTTCGGTGGCGCGATGGTCGAGGTGGTACTGGACGGCGATTCGTACAGCGATGCGCAGGTCGCTGCCGCACAACTGCAGGCCGATCACGGCGCGGTATTCGTGCACCCGTTCGACGACCCGGCGGTGATCGCCGGCCAGGGCACGATTGCGCTGGAAATCCTGCGCCAGCATCCGGGTCCGCTGCAGGCGGTGTTCGTGCCGGTTGGCGGCGGTGGACTGCTCGCCGGTATCGCTGCGTGCATCAAGGCGCTGCGACCCGAGATACAGGTGATCGGCGTGCAGGCGACGGATTCGGATGCAATGGCGCGCTCGCTGGAAGCCGGCACCCGCATCACGCTCGACGAGATCGGCCTGTTCGCCGACGGCACCGCGGTGAAGCAGGTCGGCGCTCTGACCTTCGCGTTGTGCCGGCAGCATGTGGATGCGATGCTACGGGTGGATGCCGATGCGATCTGCGCCGCGATCCGCGACATCTACCAGGACACCCGCAGCGTGCCGGAACCGTCCGGCGCCCTCGCATTGGCCGGGCTAAAACACTACGTCGCCGCGCACGGCGCCGGTAACGGTGCGCTGGTGGCAATCGTCTCCGGCGCCAACATGAATTTCGACCGCCTGCGCTTCGTTGCCGAACGCGCCGAAGTGGGCGAACAGCGCGAGGCGGTGTTCGCGGTGACCATCCCGGAAGAACGCGGCAGCTTCCGCCGCTTCTGCGCCACGCTGGGCCGGCATGACATCACCGAATTCAACTACCGCATCGGCGACGCCCGCTCCGCGCACATCTTTGTCGGCGTGCGAATCGCCAGCCGCGACGAGCGCGAGGCGCTGGCCGCGGCGTTCCGCACGCAGCAGTTCGACGTGCTCGACCTCACCGACGACGAACTGGCCAAGCTGCACCTGCGCCACATGATCGGCGGCCGCTCCGCGCTGGCCCGCGACGAACTGCTGTACCGCTTCGAATTCCCCGAACGGCCCGGCGCGCTGACCCGTTTCCTCGGCCAGCTGCATCCGGACTGGAACATCAGCCTGTTCCACTACCGCAACCACGGCGCCGACCATGGCCGCATCCTGGTCGGCATCCAGGTACCCGCCGCCGAACAGCCGTTGTTCCAGCGCTTCCTCGCCACGATCGGCTATCCATACGTGGACGAGAGCGCGCACCCGGCCTATCGATTGCTGCTGCGCCAATAGATCGATCCCGGCACGATGCCGTTTCGCGTACGCCGTCACGCCACTGCGGAGCGTGGCTCACGCTAGACTGCAGCGATGGCTCCTCCCTGCAAACGCCAGCGACGCAACAACGCGCCTTCGCCCACGGTTCGACCGCGACCCGGTGCAGCGAAACCCGCTCCCAAGCCGGTCCAGCCGGCGGACAGCTCGACCCGCGCCACGCGGGTGCTGAACTGGCTGCTGCAGAAGCTGCCGACGCGTCAGCGCGAGAAGGCGCTGGATTATCTGGTGCTGACCCGCATGGATCGCCCGGTCGGCGCGCTGTTGCTGCTGTGGCCAACCTGGTGGGCTCTGTGGCTGGCGGCCGGGGATTTCCCGCCATGGAAGCCGCTGCTCATCTTCACCGTCGGCGTGTTCGCGATGCGCGCGGCCGGTTGCGCGATCAACGACTACGCCGACCGCAAGCTCGATCCGCAGGTGGCGCGCACGGCCGGTCGGCCGATCGCGTCGGGGCGGGTGGCACCGCGCGAGGCCCTGCTCGTGTTCGCCGCCTTGCTGGTGTTCGCCTTCGTGCTGGTGCTGTTCACCAACAAGCTGACCATCGAGCTGTCCTTCGCCGGCGCCGCGCTCGCGGCGCTGTATCCGTTTACCAAGCGCTACACGTACCTGCCGCAGGTGGTATTGGGCGCGGCGTTCGGCTGGTCGATCCCGATGGCGTTCGCGGCGGTGCTGAACACGGTGCCGCCGGTCGGCTGGCTGCTGTTCATCGGCAACATCCTCTGGTCGGTGATCTACGACACCGAGTACGCGATGGTCGACCGCGACGACGACATCAAGGTCGGCGCCAAGTCCAGCGCGGTGCTGTTCGGCGATGCCGACCTGCCGATCCTCGGCGTGTTGATGGGTACGTTCCTGCTGACCATGCTGTTTGTCGGCCAGCGCGCCGCGCTGGGCTGGCCGTACTGGCTGGGCCTGCTCGCCGCCGCCGGCCTGTTCGGCTATCAACACTGGCTGATCCGCGACCGCCTGCGCGATGCCTGCCTCGCCGCGTTCCGCCACAACAACTGGCTGGGGCTGGCGGTGTGGATCGGTATCGTGCTGGCGCTGGCAGTGCGCTGAGCGGGACGCTCAGCCGCGCGGCGACGGCGCCCGCGCCAGCGCCCACACATCCACCCGCTGCACGCCGGCGCGCCTGAGCACGCGCGCGCACTCGGCCACGGTGGCGCCGGTGGTCATCACGTCGTCGAGGATCGCCACATGCGCGGGCAACGCGACGCCCTCGCGCAACGCGAACGCGCCGCGCACGTTGCGCCGTCGGCCAACCGCGTCGAGCTCGGTTTGCGCGTGGGTCGGGCGCAAGCGCTGCAAGGCGTCGTGGCGCAGCGGCACGCCCAGCTGGCGCGCCAGCGGACGGGCCAGTTCCAGCGCCTGGTTATAGCCGCGCTGGCGCAGCCGGCGGCGATGCAGCGGCACCGTCAACACTAGTTGCGGCAGTTCGACCGGACACGGTTCGCGTCGCCACAGCGTCGACAGCACGCGGCCGGCGGCGAGATCGGCGCCGAACTTGTAGCGCGTTTCCAGCCGATCCAGCGGCCAGCCGTAGCGGAACGGTGCCCACGCCGCGTCCCACGGCGGCGCGCGACGCTGACACTCGCCGCACAACGCCGCCGGCGTCGCCAGCGGCAACGCGCAGCGCGCGCAGCAGCTGCGATTGCGCGGCAGCTCGGCGGCGCAATCCGTACACAGGTCGATGCCTTCGGTGCCCGCGGCACCGCACAGCAGGCAGCGCCATGGCAGCATGAAACACTGCAGCCGCCGCCATGTTGTCGTCAGCGCGTCCATGCGCACTCTACTCAACGCCCCGGCTTGTACAGCGCGGCGTCGAGGATCGACCACAGGTGGATCAGCCAGCCCAGCAAGATGATCCACAGCGCGGCAGCCAGCACGAACATGACGATCGCCATCAACAACCGTCCCTGCACCAGCTGGCCCAGGCCGGGAATGAAGAAACTGCAGATGGCCGCGAGCACGTTGCCGCTGCTGCCTTGTCCTTCGCTCATGCTGCTTTGCTCCAGGTCGCGTGGTGGCGGTTGATGGCGCGATGGTAGCGGCTCGATCGCGCTCTTGCCTGTGTAAACTGCTGATCCTTGTGTCGGGTTGACACTCTCCGGAGTGGCTTCCACACTCTCGCGCTTCCTGCTACTGAAGTGGCTGTTCCATGACCGACATTGCCGAGCGCCACGATTGGACCCGCGCCGAAGTGACCGCGCTGTTCGCGCTGCCGTTCAACGAGTTGCTGCATCGCGCGCACTCGGTGCATCGCGAACAGCACGATCCGAACGCGGTGCAGGTGTCGACGCTGCTGTCGATCAAGACCGGCGGCTGCCCCGAGGATTGCGCGTATTGCCCACAGGCGGCGCGCTACGACACCGGCGTGCAGGCGCAGAAACTGATGAGCGTGGAAGCCGTGCTGGAACGGGCGCAGGCGGCCAAGGACGCCGGCGCCAGCCGCTTCTGCATGGGCGCCGCATGGCGCGGCCCGAAGGATCGCGACGTGCTGAAGGTGGCCGAGATCGTGCGCGCGGTGAAAGGCCTCGGCCTGGAAACCTGCGCCACGCTGGGCCTGTTGAGCGGCCCGCAGGCCGACACGCTGAAGGCCGCCGGGCTCGACTACTACAACCACAACCTGGACACCGCGCCGGAGTTCTACGGCGAGGTGATTCACACCCGGCAGTATCAAGACCGACTCGACACGCTCGGCCACGTGCGCAGCGCCGGCATGAAGACCTGCTGCGGCGGTATCGTCGGCATGGGTGAATCGCGCGACCAGCGCGCCGGCCTGCTGCAGACCCTGGCCAACCTGCCGGAGCATCCGCAGTCGGTACCGATCAACCAGCTGGTGCAGGTCGAAGGCACGCCGCTGGCCGGTACCGCGGCACTGGATCCGTTCGAGTTCGTGCGCACGATCGCGGTGACGCGTTTGCTGATGCCGGCTTCGATGGTGCGGCTGTCCGCCGGCCGCCAGCAGATGGATGACGCCGTGCAGGCGTTGTGCTTTTTTGCCGGCGCCAACTCGATCTTCTACGGCGAGAAGCTGCTAACCACCGGCAATCCCGACGTGGAGCATGACCGCGCGCTGTTCCGCCGGCTCGACCTGCATCCGCTGGAGATCGTGGAGCAAATCGGCACCGTGCACGCGGACATCATGGAAGCCGATACGGCTGGCTGCGGGCAAGGCTGTGGCTGCCACGCCGCGGCCTGACCTGCTCGAACGGTTGGCTGTCCAGACGGCCATACGTGAGCGCACACGATTGCTGCGCCGGCTGCGCACGATCGACCATGTCGACGGCCCGTGGCTGGAAAGCGGCAGCCAGCGCCTGCTGTCGTTCTGCAGCAACGACTACCTGGGGTTGGCGCAGCATCCGCAGCTGATCGCCGCGCTCACCCGAGCCGCTCGGGACGAGGGCGTGGGCAGCAGCTCGGCGCATCTGATCTGCGGTCACCGCACCGAACACGCCGAGCTGGAGGAGGCGCTGGCCGTCTGGACCGGACGCGAGCGCGCCCTGCTGTTCTCCACCGGCTACATGGCCAACCTTGGCGTGCTGCAGGCACTGTTGGCGCGTGGCGACATCTGCGTGCAGGACAAGCTCAACCATGCCTGCCTGCTCGACGGCGCCCAGCTCAGCGGCGCCGAACTGAAACGCTATCCGCATGCCGACGTGGCGGCCGCCGCACGGCAGCTGGCGTCCAGTCCGGCCGCCGCCGCGCTACTGGCCACCGATGGCGTGTTCAGCATGGATGGCGATATCGCGCCGCTGCGCGAGCTGGCGACGCTGTGCGCGAAGGAACGGGCCACCCTGATGGTCGACGACGCGCACGGCCTCGGCGTGCTCGGCAAACACGGCGCCGGCAGCGTCAGCGCGGCGAGCCTGGGCCAGCATGAGGTGCCGCTGCTGATGGCCACGCTGGGCAAGGCGCTCGGCTGCTTCGGCGCGTTCGTGGCCGGCCCGGCCGCGCTGATCGAGGGCCTGATCCAGTTCGCGCGTCCCTACATCTACACCACCGCCCTGCCACCAGCGCTGGCCGCCGCCGCGCTGGAAGCGGTGCAGCTGACGCAGACGGACGAGTGGCGGCGCGAGAAACTCGCCGCGCTGATCGCCCGCTTCCGCCGCGGCGCTGCCGACCTGGGTCTGCCACTGGGCAACTCCACCAGTGCGATCCAGCCACTGCTGCTGGGCAGCGCCGATGCCGCGCTGGCCGCGGCGCAGGCACTGGAACGACACGGCCTGCTGGTCAGCGCGATCCGCCCGCCGACCGTGCCGACCGGCCAGGCGCGGCTGCGCATCACGCTGTCGGCGGCGCACGACGAAGCCCACGTCGACCGGTTGCTGACGGCGCTGGAAACGCTGCATCTGCCAGCGCGACGCCAGGCAGCGCCGGGCGACCCGGTATAATCGCCGCCTGCTCCGCCGATTCCCTGCATGTCGATCGTCAACATCTCCGCCTACAAGTTCATCAGCCTGGACGACCTGTCCGCGCTGCGCGAGCGGCTGTTCGCGCGCTGCGAGACGCTGGCGTTGAAGGGTACGATTCTGCTGGCGCCCGAAGGCATCAACTTGTTCCTCGCCGGCAGTCGCGCGCAGATCGACGACCTCATGGTCAGCCTGCACGATGACCCGCGCTTCGCCGACATCGCGCCGAAGGAGTCGATCTCCGACGCGGTTCCGTTCGGCCGGCTGCGCGTACGGCTGAAGCGCGAGATCATTACCATGCGCCTGCCCACGATTCGGCCCGAGGGCGGGCGCGCGCCGGCGGTCGACGCGCCCACGCTGCAACGCTGGCTCGATCAGGGCCACGACGACGACGGCCGCGAGGTGGTGCTGCTGGACACCCGCAACGACTACGAGACCGACCTCGGCAAGTTCCCGCAGGCGGTCGACTACCGCCTCGCCAGCTTCACCGGCTTCCCCGCCGCGATCGCCGCCGACCGCGCGCGCTACGAAGGCAAGACCGTGGTGTCCTACTGCACCGGCGGCATCCGCTGCGAGAAGGCCGCGTTGCACATGCAGGACCTCGGCCTGGCGCACGTCTATCAGCTC
Organism: Rhodanobacter sp.; assembly: GCA_041690935.1. GTDB lineage: Bacteria > Pseudomonadota > Gammaproteobacteria > Xanthomonadales > Rhodanobacteraceae > Rhodanobacter. The sequence goes on along the minus strand of JBEPVP010000153.1, from coordinate 840 downwards.
GACGGCGGCATCCTGAAATACCTGGAGCAGACCGACGGCACGCACTGGCGCGGCGACTGCTTCGTGTTCGACGGGCGCGTGGCGGTGGACAACGCGTTGGCGCCGGCCGGCGTGCCGATGCCCGCGCCGCGCGTCGGCGACAAGGGCACCGATACATGAGCCTGTACGTGGAAACCCGTGGCCGCGGCCCGATCCCGCTGGTGTTGCTGCATGGCTGGGCAATGCATGGCGGCGTGCTGGCGCCGCTGGTCGAGGCGCTGCAAGAGCAGTGCACGATGTACGTGGTCGACCTGCCCGGTCACGGCTATTCGCGCGACTGCGGACTGCCGCTGGAACCGCGCGTCTGTGCCGCGGCGATCGCCAAGGTGACGCCGCCGGCGGTCTGGCTGGGCTGGTCGCTGGGCGGGATCATCGCGCTGACCGCCGCGCTGGAGCTGCCGCAGCAGGTGCGTGGTCTGGCCATGCTGTGCGCCACACCGAAATTCGTGCGCGACGCGGGCTGGCCGCATGGCGCCGATGCCAAGCTGGTGCACCAGCTAGCCGACGACCTGGAAACCGACTACCACGCCACCATCGAGCGCTTCCTGGCGCTGGAGGCCATGGGCAGCGCCGACCCGCGCGGCGAACTGCGCCACTTGCGCGAACTGGTGTTCGCTCGCGGCGAGCCCGACCTGCGGGTGTTGCAGGAAGGTATCCGCATCCTGGAAAACAGTGACCGCCGCACCGCCCTGCCGGACTTGCGCGTGCCCAGCGCCTGGATCAGCGGCCGCCGCGACCGCCTGGTGTCGCCGCAGGCGATGGCGTGGTCGGCCAACCAGTGCGCCGGCAGTTACGACGACA
>JBEPVP010000152.1:0-9170 GCA_041690935.1 Rhodanobacter sp. | reverse complement strand
GCCTTGCTCAGGCGGGTATCGCGTTCCGGTGTGCCGACGTCGTCGTAGTTACGCTCATGCAGGCGCACGAAGCGACCGCCGGCCAGCACCTGCCAGTGCTCGCCCAGATGCACACGGTCGAGCGCAAACACCGAATGCTGCCAGCTGGTCAATCGGCGCACCGAGCGGCCCGGCTGGTTCGGCGACGGCGCGAAGTACGGCGGGTCCACCTGGTCGATATTGCCGGTGCCGACGTAGTCGTAGACGTAGGGGCGGCGGTCGATGGTGCGGCGGAATGCGCTGGTGCCGACGCTGACTTCGTGGCTGAATGCGCCGGTATCGAACGAACCCTTCAGCACGGCGCGCGCCTCGTCGTTGGCGCGGGTGTCGTCGGGACTGCGGTAGTCGTAGATGTCGTAGTCGCCGTTCGGCGCAAAGAACCAGCCGGGGGTGGCGCCGCTGGCGCAATCGGGCGAATAGAAACAGCCATAGGCGAACGCGACGTTGTCGTCGATCACGGCGCGGCTGTGGCTGGCCGACAGCTGCGCGCTCCAGTGATCGCCCAGGCGGTAGTCGAAACGCAGCGTGCTGTTGCTGGCGTCGACCCCGACCGGCTGCTGCCACGGCTCGAAGCCGAGCATGCGGGTGCGGCTGGGATGCGCGGGGATCACGCGGCCGCCGAGCAGCTGATAGCCGGATACCGAACGCTGCGAGCTGGCCTGGTAGTTGCTGTCCAGCTGCAGGGTGGCGTTCGGGCTGATCTTCCAGTCGGCGGCCAGCGCCAGGAAGTTGCGCCGGCCGTCGGCATGATCGACGTACGACTGGATGCCGTCGTGCGCCGCGTTCACGCGCACGCCGAAGGTCGGGCTGAGCCATGCGCCCACGTCCACGGCGACATAGCGCGAGCCGTGCGAATCGGTGCCGACGGTGGCGCTGCGCACGTTGGCCGGACGCTTGCTGACGTAATTCACCAGCCCGCCCGGCGCGACCACGCCCGCTTCGAGGCCGCCAAGGCCCTTGAGGACTTCCACCCGCTGCTTGTCTTCCAGCGCGATCGGCTGCTCGCCGACCAGGCTCATCTCGTTGAGCCGGTAGCCGGTGGCCAGGTCCAGCGCGAAACCGCGGATGGCGATGTCCTGGTAGTAGCCGACCGGCGCGTAGCTGTCGCCCAGCGCGGCGTCACTGCGCGCCAGTTCGCTCAGCGTGCGCGGCTGGCGGTCGTCGATCTGGTCGCGGGTGATCACCGTGATCGCCGCCGGCGTATCCTGCAGCGGCGCGTTGCCAAAGCTGCCGAAGGTGTCCAGCTGGGCGTTGTCGGCGTGATAGCCGATGCTGCCATCGGCCTCCACTTGCACCGGTGCCAGTCGGGTGGCCTGCGGCGCGGTAGTGACCTCATCGCCGGCATGGGCCAGCGCCATGACCGACAGGAGGGCGAGGATCAGCGGAGTGCGGGGAAGGGATATCGTCATCGTCATCGTCTTGGTGGGGCAGGACGAAGCGACGGCGAAGCGTACGTCCGGACGGACGCCACGATTCAGCAAGCTCCCTACGCCGGTGCTAACCGGATCAGGTTCCAAGGGACTCTCTCAGCCCGGCAAACGCCGGGCACCCCCGCTTCAAGAACGCCTATTGAAGCACGGATCGACGGCGCATGGCTCAGGCGACGTCGCGGATGGACTGCAACAAGGCCTGTCCCGGCGGCGTGCCGAACCACGTCGCGTGGCCGCGCAGGAAGGTGTCGTAGGCGACATCGGCATTCGCGCGCGAGCGGGTGACGGCGTTGAAATACTCGACCTCGGACAGCGCGAAATCCACATGCACCAACGGCAGCAGGTCGGCCAGCAGCTGGATGTCGGCAGGCGTCAGCGGACGACGTTGTGCATAGCCTGCGATCAGCGCGCGGGCGATCTGCGGATGTGCGGCGCGCATGCCGGTGTCCAGCGCCAGCCACGCGATCGCGTTGCGCTCGATCGCGATGGCGAGGTCGAACAGCGCGGACGTGCTGGCGGCCAGCCCGAAGTCGAGCGCCGAGCTGATGCGGGCATCGGAAACGTCGCCGCTCCAGCACAGGTTCGACACATGCCAGTCGCCGTGCGTCCACAGCCGCGGTTGGCGCGCCAGTCGCGGCCGCAGCGCCGCATGCCACGGCGCCAGCAGCTGGGCCAGGTCGTTGGCCCAGTCGCGGCCGCGCAGATAGTCGGCCAGGCCCGGCCGCGCGGGCAGTTGCGCGCGCAGTGTGGCGATCGGATCGATCGCGAGAATCAGCTCGCTGCGCGCGACCAGAATGTGGGTGTCGCGCTGCGCCGCGTGATAGCCCTCGGCGGCGTCATGCAGCGCGGCCAGCATGCGACCGGCGGACAGCGCGTGTTCGCGGTCCAGCAGCGGCGACCACGAGATCGCGTCGCGGTACAGATCGACGCCGGCGGCATGCTCGTGCACCTCGTAGACCCAGTCGCCGATCGCCACCGCGGTGTGCCCCTGTGCATTGCGCAGCACCTCGGGTATCGGGATGCCGCGATCGCGCAGGTGCGTCATGAAACGATGTTCTTCAGCGAGCGTGGCGACCGAGCGCACGCTGCGATGATGGCGCTTGATGAAGGCCGTGCCGTGACGGGTCCCGACCAGGCAGGCGGCCGACAGCGGACGCGGGCTGTGCCAGTCGATGTGCGTCGCCGTGCCCAGCGCCGGGTAGTCGCGCAGCAGCGCGTCGACTTCGTCCGCGGTCAGACGCGGCCAGTCCGGCGGCGTGTTGTCACCGGCCAGTCCGTGCACGAGATGGATCGGATCATTCATGGGCAGACGGCGCGCGATCGCGGCAGAGCGCGGATTATGGCCGATAAGCAGCCGCTGCGGCTTCCGCCCCGGCACGCCATCGCGTTTAATGGGTGACTGCCCCCGACGTGTCGTTGTCCGATGAGCGCGATGTTGCTGCTGTTTGCCTGCCTGATCCTCGGCACCGTGGTGGCGCGGTTCGCGAAACCGCCGGCCGGCATCGTGCCGGGCATCAACTGGTGGGTGCTCAATGTCGCGCTGCCGGCGCTGGTGCTGGAGCTGATCCCGAAGGTGAAGTTCGACCCGCAGCTGTGGTTTCCGGTGGCGGCGATGTGGCTGACGTTCGGTGGGGCCTGGCTGCTGTTCGGCCTGCTGGGACCTCGGCTGGGCTGGTCGCGGCAACGCACGGGCGCGCTGATCCTGGTCTGCGGGCTGGGCAATACCGCCTACATGGGTTATCCGCTGATCGAGGCCATGCACGGCAAGGCCGGCCTGGCGCTGGCGGTGGTGGCCGACCAGATCGGCGCGTTTCCGGTGCTGGCCTCGGCCGGCATCGTGGTGGCCTCGATCTATTCCGGGCGCACGCCGCAACCGCGGCTGATCGTCCGGCGCATCCTCACGTTCCCTGCCTTCATCGCGCTGGTGGTGGGCATCGTGGCGGGCCTGGTCGGCGGCTGGCCCGAGCTGCTGGACGGCGTGTTCGCGCCGATCGGCGCCACGCTGACCCCGCTGGCGCTGTTTTCGGTCGGGCTGCAGTTCAAGTTTCACCCGGGGCAGCGGCAGCTGGGCGCGGCCAGCTGGGGCCTGGGCTGGAAGCTGCTGCTGGCGCCGCTGCTGTGCTGGGCGCTGGGAACGGCGAGCGGCGTCGGCGGGCTGGTGCTCACCGTCGGCGTGCTGCAGGCGGCGATGGCGCCGATGGTGTCGGCGGCGATCCTGGCCGACGAATACGAGCTGGAGCCGACGCTGACCAACACCATGCTGGGTGCCGGCATCGTGCTGTCGCTGATCACCGTGCCGCTGGGCAACCTGCTGCTCGGCGGCTGAGCAGGCAGGACGCGGCTTGCACCGGACCCGTGCTGCCCCGAGACTAGCCGCACTCTTTGAGTGGGGGCTCACGCATGGCCGGCTTCGATGTGTTCAGGCGGATCTTCGGAAACGTGCACCCGGGGGATCGCCGGCACGTGCCGCGCAGCGGCGTGCCCAAGGGCGCGCGGGTGCTGGTGGTCGACGACTCGGCCACCATCCGCGCCGTGCTCGGCAAGATGCTGAGCCAGGATGGGCATGTGGTGCTCAAGGCGCCGGATGGCGAAAGCGCCATCGAGCTGGCGCGCGCGAACAGCCCGGACCTGATCTTTCTCGACATCGTGCTGCCGGGCATGAACGGCTTTGCGGTGCTGCGCGCGCTGCGCCGCGATCCGCTGACGCGCGGCATTCCGATCGTGATGATCAGCGGCAACCTGCAGGCCACCGAGCAGTTCTACGTGCAGCGCTTCGGCGCCGACGATTTCATGAAGAAACCGTTCGGTCGCGGCGAGGTGTTTGCGCGCATCCAGCACCTGACCAAAACCGGCCGTCTGGTGGTGCGCAAACGGGCGCCGGAAGAAGCGTGGCCGACGGTGCCGGAACCCACCGCCGCCGAGCACGCGGCGATTCCGGATATCGCGATGCCGGATTCGCACGATCTGCTGGTGCCGCCCGTTGTGGCTTCCTGAGCGGCGCCGTGGTGCGAGCATCCGCGACGCGCGGTGATTGACCCGCTGGCACGATAATCACGGCGATGAACAAGCCGTCCGTCAACCCGCCCACCGAGCTGCGCGCCGATCAATGGCTGTGGGCGGCGCGCTTTTTCAAGACGCGCAGCCTGGCCAAGCAGGCCATCGACGGCGGCAAGATCCACCTCAACGGCGCCGGTTGCAAGCCCGCCAAGGCGCTGCATGCCGGTGACCTGCTGCTGATCACCCGCGGCGAGGAACGCCTGGAGGTCGAGGTGCTGGCGCTGTCCGACCGACGCGGCCCGGCCATCGCGGCACAGGCGCTGTATCGCGAGACCAGCGCCAGTCGCAGCACCCGCGAGGCCGCGCAGGCGCAGCGGCAGTTGATGGGCGCGAGCGGCCCCTCGAAGCGTCCGGACAAGCACGCCCGCCGCGATCTTCGCCGACTGAAGGACGCGCGCTGAGCAGTGCATCGCAGATTGGTCGCCCGATCTGCGGGAACATCCATGCCTATTCAGGGGGTTGCGCTGGTGCATTCCCCGCATCGGGAGATTGGCATGGACGGATTTGCACGGATGACCGGCATCGGTTTCATCAAACGTCTGCTCGGCAGCATGGACGGCGGAGCGGTTTCAGTGCCGCGCGTTCAGGCCAACCTGGGCGCGCGCATGCTGGTGGTCGACGATTCGCCCACCATCTGCGCCGTGCTCGGCAAGATGCTGGGGCAGGAAGGCTATGCCGTGTTCAAGGCGCACGATGGCGACAGCGCGATCCGGCAGGCGCGCGACGAACAACCCGCGCTGATCTTCCTGGACATCGTGCTGCCCGGCATGAACGGCTTCGCGGTATTGCGTGCGCTGCGCCACGATCCGCTGACCCGGCACATTCCGATCGTGATGATCAGCGGCAACCAGCAAGCCACCGAACAGTTCTACGTGCAGCGCTTCGGCGCGGACGATTTCATGAAGAAGCCGTTCGGCCGCGACGAAGTGTGCAAGTGCATCGGGCAACTGGTGCAGTCGGGGCGACTGGTGGCGCGCGAGGCGTCGGAACCGGTTAGCGTGCCGCTGCCCGGTCTGTCCGAGGAGGCGCTGGCCGCCATCCCGGATATCGCCATGCCGTATGCCGATGAGGCGCGCGCGATCACGCCGCCACCGCGGCCGCGACCGGGCTTGCAGATGGCGCACGGCGTATTTTGAGTGCGGTCGGTAGCTTGCTGCACTCGGCCGCCCGACCGCCCAGTCAACCCAGCGACTTCAGCCGATAGAGCGCTTCCAGCGCCGCGCGGGGTGTCATGGCATCCGGGTCGATCGCGGCCAGCGCACGTTCGGTGGCCGACGGCTGCGCAGGCGCGAACAGGCCGAGCTGAGGCGATGAGTCGGCGGAGGGGATCGGCGCGCTGGCATGCTGGTGCATGCCGCGTTCCAGTTCGGCCAGTGTGCGCCGCGCATCGGCGATCACCGACTTCGGCAGGCCGGCCAGCGCGGCCACCTGCAACCCGAAACTGCGATTGGCCGGGCCGTCCTTCACCGCGTGCATGAAGACCAGTTGCTCGCCCTGCTTCTTGTCGTGATATTCGACTGCGTCCAGATGCACGTTGGCGATCGCCGGGATTTCGCCGGCCAGTTCAGTCAGCTCGAAGTAGTGGGTGGCGAACAGCGTGTAGGCACGACTGTTGCGCGCCAGATGCACGGCGGCGGCGCGCGCCAGCGACAGGCCGTCGTAGGTGCTGGTGCCGCGGCCCACTTCATCCATCAGCACCAGGCTCTCGGGCGTCGCGTTGTGCAGGATGTTGGCGGTCTCGCTCATCTCCACCATGAAGGTGGACTGGCCGCGCGAGAGGTCGTCGCCGGCGCCGATGCGGGTGAAGATGCGGTCGATCGGGCCGATCGCCGCGCGCGACGCCGGCACGTAGCTGCCGATATGCGCCAGCAGCACGATCAGCGCGTTCTGCCGCATGTAGGTGGATTTGCCGCCCATGTTCGGCCCGGTGATCACCAGCATGCGGCGGGCGTCGTCGAGCTTCAGATCATTCGGCTCGAACGGCTCGTCGCGGACTTTCTCCACCACCGGATGACGGCCGCGTTCGATCGCGATGCCGGGTTCGTCGGTGAGCTCGGGCGCGCTCCAGTCCAGCGCCTCGGCGCGCTCGGCCAGCGTGCTCAGCACGTCCAGTTCGGCCATCGCGGCGGCGGCGGTCTTCAGCGCTTCGAGCTTTTCGGTGAGCGTGTCAAGCAGGGCTTCGTACAGCGCGCGCTCGCGCATCAGCGAGCGCTCCTTCGCCGACAGCACCTTGTCCTCGAAATTTTTCAGTTCCTCGGTGATGTAGCGTTCGGCGTTCTTGGTGGTCTGCCGGCGCGTGTAGTGCGTGGGCGCCTTGTCGGACTGGCCCCGGCTGATCTCGATGTAATAGCCGTGCACGCGGTTGTAGCCGACCTTCAGCGTGCTGATGCCGCTGGCGGCCTTCTCGCGTTCCTCCAGTTCGACCAGGTACTGGTCGGCGTGGGTCGAGAGCCGGCGCAGTTCGTCCAGTTCGGCGTCGTAGCCGTCGGCGATCACGCCGCCATCGCGTTGCAGTACCGGCGGTTGCTCGACGATGGCGCGGGCGAGCAGGGCGGCGCTGTCGGCGTGATCGCCGATGCGTTCGACCAGCGTGTGCAGCAGCGGGCTGTCCAATGATGCAATTTGCGCGCGCAACACCGGCGCAGCAGCCAGGCCGTCGCGCAAGGTGGACAGGTCGCGCGGGCGCGCCGAACGCAACGCGACGCGCGCCAGGATGCGTTCGAGGTCGCCGATGCCGCGCAGCTGTTCGCGCAGGCTGTCGTAACGGCGGCTGTCGATCAGCGTGCCGATCGCCTGGTGGCGCTGGCGCAAAATTTCGCGCGAGCGCAAGGGGCGATTGAGCCAGCGGCGCAGCAGGCGCGCGCCCATCGGCGTCACGCTTTCATCCAGCACGCCGAGCAGGGTGTGTTCGGTGCGCCCGCTGGGGTGCGTATCCAGCTCCAGGTTGCGGCGGGTGGCGGCGTCCAGCGCGATCGTTTCGCTGGCGCTTTCCACCGCCATGCCGGTGAGATGCGGCAGCGCGCTCTTCTGGGTTTCCTCGACGTAGCCGAGCAGGCAGCCGGCGGCGGCTATGCCCAGGTTCATGCCGTCGACGCCGAAGCCGCCGAGGTCGCGGGTGCCGAAGAAACGGTTGAGTTCGCGTTTCGCCGCATCGACGTCGTAATGCCACGGTGGACGCTTGCGCAGGCCGGGCAGGCTGCTGACCAGTTTCGGCCAGGCGACGTTTTCATCGATCAGCGTTTCGGCCGGCTGCAGTCGCGCCAGCTCGGCCGCCAGCGCCTCGGCGTTCGGCACTTCGCTGAGCAGGAAACGGCCGCTGGACAGGTCGACCCAGGCCAGCCCATACGCACCGCCCGCGCCGGCGGCGATCGCCAGCAGCAGGTTGTCGCGCCGGTCTTCCAGCAGCGCGGCGTCGGTAACGGTGCCGGGCGTGATGATGCGCACCACCTTGCGTTCGACGATGCCCTTGGCCAGCGCCGGGTCGCCGATCTGCTCGCAGATCGCCACCGACTCGCCCAGCCGTACCAGTCGCGCCAGGTAGTTTTCAGCCGCGTGATACGGCACGCCGGCCATCGGAATCGGTGCGCCGGCCGACTGCCCGCGCTGGGTCAGCGTGATGTCGAGCAGCCGCGCCGCCTTGCGCGCATCGTCGAAGAACAGTTCGTAGAAGTCGCCCATGCGGAAGAACAGCAGCACCTCCGGATGCTCGGCCTTGGCGGCGAGGTACTGGCGCATGAAGGGCGTATGTCCGGCGGTTTTTTCGGTCTGCACAGGCCGTGGATTCATCGAGGGTGGCAATGGGTCGCGCGCCCCTGACCGACCTGCGGCAGGGGTCTCGGTGCGACCACGGAGGTATGCATGTTTAGCCCAGCCGGCAGCCAGCCACAAGCCATTGACTTTCCGCGGACGCGTGCTGCGCGAAAAACCTCAGCCGGTCGACGGCGCTGCCGGGGACTTCAGCCACAGCGGCAGCGTCACCACGAATTCGCTGCCAAGGTTCTTGCCGGCGCTGCGGCCGACGACCGTGCCGCCGTGCGCCTCGACCAGGTTGCGCACCACGGCAAGCCCGATGCCCAGTCCGCCCAAGGTTGAAACCTGTCCATGCGTGTCCTGCACGAACAGGTCGAAGATGTTTGGCAACAGTTCGGTCGCGATGCCGACGCCGTTGTCGGCGACCGTGATGGTTACCACGCGTTCCGATTCTTCCAGCGCGAGGGTGATGTCGCCGCCGGCGGGCGTGTACTTGGATGCGTTGTCCAGCAGGTTGCAGAAGATCTGCGTCAGCCGCACCGGGTCGCCGAAAAAATGCAGCGGCCCGGCCGGCAGCTGCACGTTCAACTTTTGCAGCCGGATGTCCATCGCGGGCTGGCACGTCGTCACGGCCAGCGAAAGGATGCTGATCAGGTCGACCATGCCGCGTTCGAGTCGAAGTTTGCCAATGCTGGCACGCGAGCCTTCCAGCAGGTCGTCGATGAGCCGCGACATGTGCACCACTTGTTGCTCGATGATGGTCTGCAGTCGTTCAAACGACATTTCCCCGGTCGGACTGCGTTTGGTCAGCAGGCCGGCGGCGATCCGGATCGGCGTGAGCGGGCTGCGCAGTTCATGCGCCACCATCGCCATGAACTCGATCTGGCAACGGTG
>JBEPVP010000151.1:0-9180 GCA_041690935.1 Rhodanobacter sp. | reverse complement strand
GCTGCATCCGCCAAACACAAGGCAAAGCAAAGGCGGCGCATTGCGCCGCCTTTGTCATGTATGGCACCTCAGCACGTGTTCGCTGTGCCGTATCGGCAGCGACGCGCCCGCTTACTTCATGCGATAGGTGATGCGTCCCTTGCTCAGGTCGTACGGGGTCATTTCGATCTTGACCTTGTCGCCGGTAAGGATGCGGATGTAGTGCTTGCGCATGCGACCGGAGATGTGGGCGATGATGACGTGCCCATTTTCCAATTGCACACGAAACATGGTGTTGGGCAGGGTCTCCTGGACCGTGCCTTCCATTTCGATGACGTCGTCTTTGGCCATGTGTTCCGGGGTTCACGCGCAGCCGTCATGGCTGCGTAAGCCGATGAGTATGCCACGAATAGGTGATTGGTTAAAGAATCATCAAGGCGTCCCGGCGATGCTCAGGCGAAATGTTCATCCAGCTTGCGTCGGATTTCCTGCTCGACCATGCCTTTGAGCGGCGCCAGCATCATGCCCAGCTCAGCCTTGACCTCGATGGCATCGCCGCCGACGGCAATCGTGCCGCGGACCCCGGAGCGGGAAAACTGCAACGTATCGCCCTGCCATTGACCGTCCATGCCGAACTTTTCGTGCATGCGCGCGGCCACCTTGTCGACCACGGCGCGCGCCTCGGGAATCGACAGCTGATGGGGGCGGCGGATATCGATTTTTGGCATGGCACGCTCCGGATGAAAACGCTGCATCTTAGTGCCTGCCATGTACTGGAGCGTGACGGACTGCATGCTAGAGTTTCGCCGTCCATCGACTGGTTCACACATGCGTATCGAATTTCCCAATGCGGCACGCGAGGATTTCCATTGGGCGCAGGCGCAGCTGCGCATCGGCAGCGCGGCCGACAACGACCTCGTGCTGGCTGTCAGTCAGGCGGCGCCGCAGCATCTTCGGATCCAGCAGGACCGCCGCGGCTGGGTGCTGCAGGTGGTGCCGTCGGCCGACCGCATCTACGTCAATGCACGGCCCGTGCGCGAACGTGCCTTGCTGCGTGCCGGTGATGTGGTCAGCGTGGGCGATTGCCGCATGCTGCTGCGCGATGATCGCGATCCCGCCGCACGCCCGCCATTGAGCGTGCCGAAGCAGGGGCGTTGCACGGTGGCCTTGCGCGCGGTGGCCGGCCCGTTGTCCGGTCGCGTGTTGCCGCTGCAGGACAGTCTCGAACTCGGGCCGCAAGGCCGCTGCGCGCTGGAGTTGCCGCAGGGTGAGATCGCCTCGCTGCGCATCTTCTGGGACGGCGGCCAGTTGCTGCTGCAGGCCACCCGGACATCCGAACGTCATCCGTTGCGAGTCAACGGTGCCACCGTACAAAGTCTGGCGTTGCAACCTGGCGACCAGATTGGCCTGGCCATGCACCGCTTCGTGGTCGAGGCGCCGGGGATGGAACCGGAGCCGGAGATCGTCATGCCCGCGCCGCCGCCAACGCACCTACCCGAAGAAGCGGCAGGTCCGTCGGGCGAAGTGTGGTGGCTGATCGTCACCGCCGCCGTGCTGGCGTTGGGCATTGCACTGGTGCTGCTGATCCGCTTCTGAAACGTCGCCGCCGATCGTTGATGGGCAGTTGACCGCCCCATGCTGCGCCGCGCCATAATGCGTGAAACACCTCGACGGGATGCACGCGCACGTGAGCAGAGTCTGGAATTTCAGCGCCGGTCCGGCAGCATTGCCGCAAGCGGTGCTCGAACGCGCGCAACGCGAGATGCTGGACTGGAACGGCAGCGGTGCCTCGGTGATGGAGCAGTCCCATCGCGGCAAGCCGTTCATCGCGATGGCCGCCCGGGCCGAGGCTGACCTGCGCAGCCTGCTGGCGATTCCTGCCGACTATGCCGTGTTGTTCCTGCAGGGCGGCGCCACCCAGCAGTTCGCGCAGATCCCGATGAACCTGGCCGGTGCGGGCGACAACGCCGACTACATCGTCAGCGGACACTGGAGTGCGAAGGCGGTCAGCGAGGCGGCAACGTACGTGCGGGTGAACGTGGCCGCCAGCGGCGCGGCCGACGATTACCTCAAGCTGCCACCACGCGACACCTGGCAGCTAGATCCACGCGCGGCCTACGTGCACTACACGCCGAACGAGACCATCCATGGTATCGAGTTCCATGACATCCCCGATGTCGGCGCGGTGCCACTGGTGGCGGACATGTCCTCGAACATCCTGTCCGAACCGCTGGACGTGTCGCGTTTCGGGCTGATCTACGCCGGCGCGCAGAAGAACATCGGGCCATCCGGACTGGTGGTGATGATCATCCGCCGCGATCTGCTGCAACGGGCCGGCCGGCCGATGGCGAAGATCTTCCGCTTTGCCGAACAGGCGGCCAACGATTCGATGCTCAACACGCCCAATACCTGGGGCTGGTACGTGGCCGGGCTGACTTTCCAGTGGCTGCAGGAGCAGGGCGGACTTGCCGTGATGGCCGAGCGTAACCGCCTGAAGGCCGAGTTGCTGTACCGGACCATTGACGGCTCCGAGGGTTATTACACCAACCCGATCGAGCGGTCCTCCCGCTCGCGCATGAACGTCCGTTTCACCCTGCATGACAGCGCGCTCGACGCTGCGTTTCTGAAGGAATCGGAAGCCGCCGGCCTGCTGGCGCTGAAGGGCCACAAGGCGCTGGGCGGCATGCGTGCCTCGCTGTACAACGCGGTGCCGCCCGCGGCCGTCGACGCCCTCGTCGCGTTCATGCGGGATTTCGCGCAGCGGCATGGCTGACTGGCCATGCACGGCATTTTTCAGGCAAGATGCAAGTTCATCATTTGGACTTCTATCCATCCAGGCGGCTAAAGCATGACCGACCCGAAAAACCCACTGAGTGAGATGCGCGAGCGCATCGACAGTATCGACCGGCAGATCCAGCAGCTGATTTCCGAGCGCGCGAACCATGCGCAGACGGTCGCGAAGGTCAAGGGAACGGGACTTTCGGCAATCGACTATTACCGCCCCGAGCGCGAAGCCCACGTGTTGCGCATGGTGGTGGATCGCAACGACGGCCCGCTGTCCGACACCGAGATGGTGCGGCTGTTTCGCGAAATCATGTCCTCGTGCCTGGCGCAGGAAGATCCACTGAAGATCGGCTTTCTCGGTCCGGAAGGCACCTTCAGCGAACAGGCCGTGCGCAAGCATTTCGGTCACGCCGCCTACGGCCTGCCACTGGGCAGCATCGAGGAGGTGTTCCAGGAGGTCGCCGCCGGTCACGCCGACTTCGGCGTGGTGCCGGTGGAGAACTCGGGGCAGGGCATGATCCAGGTCACCCTGGACATGTTTCTCACCTCGGAGGCGACCATCTGCGGCGAGGTGGAGCTGCGCGTGCACCAGTGCCTGCATTCACAGGCCGGAAAGCTGGAGGACGTCAAGCGCGTCTACGCCCACGCGCAGTCGTTGCAACAGTGCAAGACCTGGCTGCGCATCAACCTGCCGGGCGTGGAATGCATCGCGGTCGGCAGCAATGCCGAAGCGGCGCGACTGGCGCGGCACGCCGATGATGCGGCGGCGATCGCGGGCGAGACCGCCGGCAAGGTCTACGGGCTCAAGGCCGTGGCGCAGGGCATCGAGGATCGCGCCGACAACACCACGCGTTTCCTGGTGATCGGCCGCTCGCTGTTTCCGCCGTCCGGCAATGACCGCACGTCGTTGCTGATCACCGTCAACGACAAGCCGGGTGCGCTGTACGACGTGCTCAGCCCGTTCGCCAAGCACGGCATCAGTCTGAACCGGATCGAATCGCGGCCGGCGCATACCGGCAAGTGGCAGTACGCGTTCTTCATCGACGTCTCCGGCCATATCGACGGCGACGCACTGCAGGCCGCCGTGCAGGACATCGGCGAATCGGCGGCGACCATCCGCGTGCTGGGTTCGTACCCGGTGGCGCTGCCCTGATTCGCTGACATGCCTGGAGAAAGTCGCTTGAATCGTCTCGACTGGAGCAGCCAACCGGGCTCGCCACTGCACGGCAGCGTGCAGATACCCGGTGACAAGTCGGTGTCGCATCGCGCCTTGATGCTGGCCGCGATCGCCGAAGGGGAGTCACGCATCCGCGGCTTCCTCGAAGGCGAGGACACCCGCGCCACCGCTGCCGTGCTGGCCCGGCTGGGTGTGCCTATCGAGACACCATCAGCGGGCGAGCGTGTGGTGCAAGGCGTCGGCCTGCACGGCTTGCATGGCTCAACCGGGCCGCTCGACTGCGGCAACGCCGGCACCGGCATGCGCCTGCTGACGGGCCTGCTGGCCGGGCAGGCCTTCGACAGTCGCCTGATCGGCGACGCTTCACTGTCGCAGCGGCCGATGCGTCGGGTGACCGATCCGCTGGCCCTGATGGGTGCGCGCATCGACACACGCGACGGCCGGCCGCCGCTGCAGATATACGGCGGCAGGCGCTTGCACGGCATCCGCTACGAACTGCCGGTGGCCAGCGCCCAGGTGAAATCCGCGCTGCTGCTGGCCGGCCTGTATGCCGCCGGTGAAACGGAGATCATCGAACCGCATCCGACCCGCGACTACACCGAACGCATGCTGGCCGCGTTCGGTTGGCCGATCAGCTTTGCGCCGGGCCGCGCGAAACTTGCCGGCGGCCATGTGCTGCGCGCCACCGACATCGACGTGCCCGCCGACTTCTCCTCGGCCGCGTTCTTCCTGGTCGCCGCCAGCATCGTGCCGGGCTCCGCCTTGCGGCTGCCGGCGGTCGGCCTGAATCCGCGGCGGACCGGCCTGCTGCACGCGCTGCGCCTGATGGGGGCGGACATCACGATCGCCCATGAGCGCGAAAGCGGTGGCGAGACGGTGGGCGACCTGCTGGTGCGCCACGCACCGCTGCACGGGGTCGAGTTGCCCGAGGTGCTGGTGCCCGACATGATCGACGAGTTTCCCGCACTGTTCATCGCCGCCGCGACGGCCAGCGGCAGCACGATCATTCGTGGCGCCGGCGAATTGCGGGTGAAGGAATCGGACCGCATCGCGACCATGGCCGCCGGCTTGCGCGCGCTCGGCGTGGCGATCGACGAAACGCCGGACGGCGCCATCATCCACGGCGGAAGGCTCGGCGCTGGCGTGGTGGAAAGTCACCTCGACCATCGCATCGCGATGAGCTTTGCGGTAGCCGGACTGGTCGCCGATGGCCCAGTGCGGATCAACGACTGCCGCCATGTCGCCACGTCCTTCCCGGGCTTCCTTGAGCTGGCCAACGGCTGCGGCTTCGGGCTGCAGGCGGCCGGCTGAGATGCCGAGGCAGGCATGTATCGTTGCGGCAAACCCTGTCGCCTGATTGAAGGACCATCATGTCGAACGCCGTCCCCCCGTTCATCGTCGCCATTCCCGCGCGCTATGGTTCGACCCGCCTGCCGGCGAAGCCGCTGCGTGAGATCGGCGGCGTGCCGATGGTGGTACGGGTGGCGCAGCGCGCCCTGCAGGCCGGCGCAAGCCAGGTGGTGGTAGCGGTCGACGACCCGCGCATCGCCGAGGCGCTGGCGGGCCTGGATGGCGTGGATATCTGCATGACCCGCAGCGACCACGCCTCCGGCAGCGACCGGTTGGCCGAATGCGCAGCGCATTACGGCTGGTCCGCCGACAGCATCGTGGTGAATCTGCAGGGCGACGAGCCGTTCGCGCCCGCCGCCGGCATCCGCGCAGTGGCGCAGGCGCTGGCCGGTGACGACGCGCCGATGGCGACCCTGGCCACGCCGATCATCGACGCCGAGGAACTGTTCGACCCCAACGTGGTGAAACTGGTTCGCGCGGTCAATGGCCGCGCGCTGTACTTCAGCCGGGCGCCGCTGCCCTGGGCGCGCGATGCGTTTGCTGCCGACCGGCACGCGCTGCCGTCCGGCTCGCCGTTCCTGCGGCATATCGGCATCTATGCGTACAGAGCTGGTTTCCTGGATCGCTACAGCCGCCTGTCGCGCACGCCGCTGGAGCAGACCGAATCGCTGGAGCAGCTGCGCGCGCTGGAACACGGCCACCCGATCGCGGTGCGGCTGACACCGGAACCGTTCCCGCCCGGAGTCGACACCGAGGCCGACCTGGAACGCGCAGAACTGTGGTTGCGCATGCATCCTTGAGCCACCATATCTGACGACCACGCTGGTGCATCCGGCTGACCGGCACCGTTAGAATCCCCGCATGCAGTCCGCGCAACCGCCATCGTTCGACGGCAAGGCCTTCGTCCGCACGCTCACTTCGTCGCCCGGCGTCTACCGGCATTTCGACGCGGCCGGCGAGTTGCTGTATGTGGGCAAGGCCGGCAACCTCAAGAAACGCGTCGGCAGCTATTTCCTGAAACCACGGATGGAGCCGCGGATCGCCGCTATGGTGGCGCAGATCGCCCGTGTCGAGATCACCGTGACGCGCACCGAGGGCGAGGCGCTGCTGCTGGAATCGCAGCTGATCAAGTCGCTCAAGCCGCGCTACAACATCCTGCTGCGCGACGACAAGAGTTATCCGTACATCTATCTTTCCAGCGGTGAGGACTATCCGCGGCTGGCGTTCCACCGTGGCGCGCGCAACCTGCCAGGTCGCTATTTCGGGCCGTACCCGAGCACCTACGCGGTGCGCGAAAGCCTCAGCCTGATGCAGAAGCTGTTCAAGGTGCGCCAGTGCGAGGACAGCTATTTCCGCAACCGTTCGCGACCGTGCCTGCAGTACCAGATCGGCCGCTGCAGTGCGCCCTGCGTGGGGCTGATCAGCGTGGAGGACTACCGCAGCGATGTGCGTCACGCCGAGATGTTTCTGGAAGGGCGCAGCAACGCGGTGATCGACGAACTGGCCGAGGCGATGGAGCGCGCCAGCAAGACGTTGCAGTTCGAGCGTGCGGCCAAGCTGCGCGATCAGGTTGCCTCGCTGCGCCAGTTGCAGGCGCAGCACCATGTGCAGGGCGCCAGCGCTGACATGGACGTGATCGCCTGCCGCATCGAAGCAGGCATGGCCTGCGTCAGTGTGCTGTTTTTCCGCAACGGCATCAGCCTGGGTACGCGCGACTTCTTCCCGCGGCTGCCGCTGGACGCTGAGCCGGCCGACGTGCTGACCCAGTTCATCGCGCAGTACTACCTGGATCGGCCGGTGCCGCGCGAGCTGATCCTCGGCGAGCCGCTGGCCGATCAGCAGATCCTGGCCGAATTGCTGACCCAGCACGCCGGCCGGGCGGTGGAGTTGAAGTCGAGCGTGCGCGGGGATCGCGCACAGTTCCTGCAGATGGCCGAGCGCAATGCGCAGGCCTCGTTGACCGCGCGGCTGGCGAGTCGGCAGACCCTGGGCGCGCGCTTCGACGACCTGCAGAAGGTGCTGGAGCTGGGGGCGCCGCCGCGGCGGATCGAGTGCTTCGACATCAGTCACACGATGGGCGAGCTGACCGTGGCCTCGTGCGTGGTGTTCGGGCCGGAAGGGCCGGAGAAATCGCACTACCGACGCTTCAACATCGCCGGCATCACCCCGGGCGACGATTACGCCGCGATGCATCAGGCGCTGACCCGGCGCTTTCGCAAGGTGGCCGAAGGCGAGGGCGCGCGTCCCGACATTCTGTTGATCGACGGTGGCAGCGGGCAGGTGGCGCAGGCGCTGGATGTGTTGCGCGAACTCGGCGTCAGCGGCATCGAAGTCGTCGGCGTGGCGAAGGGACCGGGCCGGCGCGCGGGCGAGGAGACCCTGGTGCTCGCCCGGCTGGAATCGGGAAATCCCGGGCGCGAACTGCATCCGGGCTCGTCCTCGCCCGCGCTACACCTGGTGGCGGCCGTGCGCGACGAGGCGCATCGGTTCGCCATCAGCGGCCACCGCAAGCGGCGCGAGAAGGCGCGCGAGCGCAGTGTGCTGGAAGACGTGCCGGGCATCGGCGCGCGCCGACGTTCGGCCCTGCTCAAGGCCTTCGGCGGCATGCAGGGCGTGGAAGGCGCCGGCATCGAGGAACTGATGCAGGTGAAGGGTATTGATCGCGGCCTGGCCGAACGCATCTACGCCAGCATGCATGGCTGAGTGTTCGCCGGACGTTCACTCGGCGCTGGCGCGACGACGTGCGAAACTGTGGCAAATCATTGGAACCCATCATGCGCATCAACCTGCCGACCTGGCTGACCCTGTTCCGCGTCGCATTGCTTCCGGTCATGGTCGTGGCGTTCTATCTGCCATTCCGCGGACACAACATCACTGCGGCGATCGTGTTCGTGCTGGCGGCATTCACCGACTGGCTCGACGGCTATCTGGCGCGACGGATGAACCTCACCTCGGCTTTCGGTGCGTTTCTCGACCCGGTCGCGGACAAACTAATGGTGGCGGTAACGCTGTTCCTGCTGGTGGAATCGCATCGCGGCGGCTGGCCCGGGATCCTGATGGCGGTGACGGCGGCGGTGATCGTGGGGCGCGAGATCAGCGTGTCGGCCTTGCGCGAATGGATGGCCGAGATCGGCATGCGCGCCACGGTCAAGGTCGCCTTCATCGGCAAGCTCAAGACCGTCATGCAGATGGTCGCGCTGGTGGTGCTGATCGTGCAGCACGAGAAAGCCGCCGAGGCATTGCGGCTGTATCACATCGGCGAGGCGTTGCTGGTGATTGCCGGCGTGCTCACGATCTGGTCCGGTTTGTACTACCTTCGGGCGGCCTGGCCGATCCTGCGTGGTGACACGCCGATTCCATCACCCGGCGACAACGGCAATGCGTGATCGGCTTGGCGCCCGTTGTTCAACATGGGCTTGACGATCGGCATTCACGCATTAGAATGCGCAACTCCAATGCGGGAATAGCTCAGTTGGTAGAGCACGACCTTGCCAAGGTCGGGGTCGCGAGTTCGAGTCTCGTTTCCCGCTCCAGTTTCAGACAAAGCCCCGAATCGTTCGGGGCTTTGTCGTTTCTGGCTGCGGCAGGCCGATGATGATCCCACGCCACCGTTCGCCCTGAGCGCAGCGAAGTCGAACGGAGTCCCGCGATCGGCAGCTGATGGGTTGGCCTTTCGACTTCGGCCCTACGCTCAGGGTGAGCGGTTGGAGAACTGCTGGTTTGCAGCTCGGTGGATTCGAGACCGTGGTCTGGCGAACAGCGGCGTGAGGCTGATTCAAAAGTGTCATCGCGGCTATTCACAAACGCCAGCACTCTGCTATGATTCGCGGCTCCGATGCGGGAATAGCTCAGTTGGTAGAGCACGACCTTGCCAAGGTCGGGGTCGCGAG
>JBEPVP010000150.1:0-9189 GCA_041690935.1 Rhodanobacter sp. | reverse complement strand
CTGTTGAACCAGCGAGACACCTGCCACGGCGGTGCGGAATGAGGCTGGATCATGCGTGGGCCCCTATCGCGCGATGGTGGAAGCCGGCACATCCGGCCCGCGGGACGAGTGAATTCGTCGGACCGGCCTGTTGCGGCAGGCGCGCGTTGTTGGTCAGCCCGACGACAGCATCTGATCGGTGTTCAACCACACCATCGCAGCGCGCGGTCGGCGCGCGCTCCGCGATGGCGTCTACTTCGGCCAGGAAAGAATCTGTCCGCTGATTCGGCCCAACGACGTACCGCAGTCAGAGACGGTTGCAGACTGCGCCGCGCCTACCGGGCCATGGGATCGGTGGTTTCCACCCTGAACTCCTTCACGGTGATCACGGTGCCCTTCGCCGGCTTGCTGCGGCCATCGACACGGACGAATGAAATGGTCAGCTTGTCGAGGTTTCCGGGCGCGATCCGCGCCAGCGCCTCGGTGGCCGGGAAGTCGATCTGGACGCCATCGCTGGCGTTGGCCATCGGCATGCCGCTCATCGCCAAGTGATTCAGCATCCCGGTGATCTCGAATGCTCCCAGCGTGCCCAGCAGGTAGGTACTTTCGGCCTGGGATATCCCCGCCTGCTTGGGCAGGTTGATATAGACCTTGTAGAAATAGCCGCCCTTCCTGCCAAGCTCGGTAATGCGGACACCCACGAGTACCACGCGCAGGGACTCATTGGTCTTGGTCTTTGCGTTTGTTGCGGCCTGCATCAGCAACAACGAGCGCACCTGGTTGCGATCCCTCTCGCTCAGCGGCACCGCGATGCTGACCGAGTTTTCATCCAGCGCCAACTCCCGCCCGCCTCCCAGCGAAGCCGCGAGTGCGCCCTGCGGCGTCGAGGAAAGCCCCTGCAGCGTGATCGCCGGAGGTGGTGGCGGTGGCGGTGGCGGAGCCGGCGGCACCGGCAGCGTGGTCGGCATGGTTTCATTTTCGTACTGATAGCCCAGACCGGCCTCGGAGATCGCCCAGCGGCGTGCCATGGTCGGAACCCCCAGGCCGTAGTTGAACAATCCGGACCAGTAAGGATCCGTTGGGGCGGGCAAGGTGCGCCCCGCACCAGCGTTGCACCACGCCGCCCACAGACGATCGATGTTGCCATGATGAACCCAGAAGATCGGATCCTTCGGCGATATCGTGACATTGCCCATCGCGCCGCCAATCAGGTTGTGAACCGGATTGTGCGGCAGAGTTTCCAGGCTCTCCTCGAACGAGTCCGTCAGGCCGCGTTGGAAATTGATGACAGTGTCGGCAAACGGAGCGAGGCTGAGCGCATTGGTCACGTCCGTATTTCTGCGATTGACGATGTACAGCGGCGACGTGCTGTCGGTGAATTCGATCGGCATCACCGGATTGGTGTAGTAGTCCCAATAGGGAACCATCAAGTTGGCGTTTCCCGACACCTTGCGCAACTGCGCTTCGAATCGAAACAGAAGGCCGCGGTGCCAGGCGAGGAAGTACGCCACGCGATGCGGGCAGAAGTCCCTGTGCACGTTCACCCAGTACGTCCAGCTGGAAGGATCGGCGGCGTTGGTGTTGGCCTTCATCGCGCTTATCGCGCTGAGGTAAACCTGGTACATCGGCGTCGTGCAGAATGTGGTCCAGTCAGGCCGGACGCGCAGCGCCGTCGTGGCGCTGAAAGCCACGCGCGGCAGGAACGGCACCAGCGCGACCGTGAGCGATGACTGCAGAAAATGCCTTCGGGAAATCATGTCGTTCTCCAAGCGTTGCTGAATCTGGATCCCATCGCCCCGTGGCGACAATCGGCAGCGGGGCATTTGGACTCATCCAGCGTGATGAACCTGCCTGCGCTCCGGAAGCGTGCGCCGGGCCTGCCGAAAGGCCCGGGGCGGCCCCCAACACGGCACACATGCATCGCTGGCGTCACACGCTCGGCGACAACTGCGGCAGAGGCAGCATCACTTTTGACACCCCATGGATCGCGGACGTGGCCCTTCACGCCTCGTCAATCCTTCTACTGCTAGATTTTTACCCTGTCATCATCCAAACGGATGAGGGCGATTGGGGTAGGCAGCGGGGAGAGCCAAGTTGGACCGGCGGCGCAGCACGCATTTGATCGACGCCCTCTACGGTATGGATATGTGCGCGCCGGACTGGAGTCCTTTCCTTGCGCTCGTCGCGCAGGCATTTCACTCCCATGTGGTGGCCGTGCAGATCCACGACCTGGCCTATCGACACGGCCGATTGACCACGGCCATTGGCCTGTCCCCGCGGCTGCTGGCGCTCCAACCCACCCTGTCCTACGAGCATCCCTGGTTCGAACGCGCCGCCCACAAACTACGCGCGGAGGGCATCGCCGACGATCGCGGGCTGATGGCCAGGTCCAGACTGCGGGAAACGCGGTACTACGTCGAATTCATGCACGAAGCCCGCATCGGGCACGGCATGGCGCTGTGCATGCACATGCGCGGGCCAGTCGACCTTGCCCTGCTCACCATCTACCGCGATTGGAAACCCGGTTGCTACACGGAAGACGAGTGGGGGCTGGCGCGATCGTTGCTGCCCCACTTGCGCAATGCCTACGCGCTGCAGCAACGCTTTGGCTGGCTGGACCAGCAGACCCACAACTTTCACGCCGCGCTGGATCAGCTGCCCGATGGCGTACTGCTGCTGAACGCAGCCGGGCAGCTGCGGTTCTGCAACAGCGCGGCGCAGCAGATGGAAGCCGATCGCCTGTTCACCCGGCGGCCCGATGGCCGACTGGGACTGTGCTGGCCAGCGGATGAGCAGCTGCTGCAACACACCCTGCCACAGCTTTGCGCCGCCAGTGCGCGCGGGCCGGTCGTACAGCACTTGCACGGCCGTACCGGCAAGCTGGCGGGCACGCTCAAGTTGTGTCCCGCCAGCATGGTGGCTGGCACGCAATGGTCCGAGTTCGATGTCCGGGTGATCGTGTTTGTCAAAAGCATCGCCCCCGCCACTGCTGCGAACCTCGGAGCTGGATTGCGGGACCAGTGGGGCTTCACCAATGCCGAAGCGCACCTGGCGCAATGGCTGATGCAGGGTTTGTCGCTGGCGCAGGCCGCCGAGCATGGCGGCATCACCAAAAACACCGTGCGCACCCAGCTGCGCTCACTCTTCGACAAGACCCAGACCCGGCGGCAAGCCGAGCTGATGCGAATGCTGCTGCGGCTCTCGCAAACGTAAGCGCGCAGGCACAAGAGCCGGGCATCTCACCTGGTGAGACCGTGCCCCGGCCTAATGCCCCGGACTCATTCGGGACCGCCCATGAACGCCTTGCCTGACCGCTACACATCCACCGACGAACGGGTACTGCGTGACCCCGGCGATGGCCGCACGCTGGCGCAGCGCCTGTCGAAACGCTACGCCGCGCGCATCACCGGTGCGTTCGTGGTGCCCGGTCAGGCGGGCTCGTTCGTGCCGCTGCCGGATGATCTTCCACCCGCGCTCGCCACTGCCTTGCGCGCACGCGGCATCGAGCAGCTCTACAGCCACCAGGCCGAGGCGTGGACGGCGACGCAGTCGGGCGCGCATGTCGCCGTCGTCACGCCTACCGCGTCGGGCAAGTCGCTGTGCTACACGCTGCCCGTGATCGCGGCGGCGATGCAGGACAACGCCAAGGCGCTGTACCTGTTCCCGACCAAGGCGCTGGCGCAGGATCAGGTGGCGGAGCTGCTGGAGTTGAACCAGACCGGCGCACTCGGCGTGAAGGCGTTCACTTTCGATGGCGACACCCCCGGCGATGCGCGGCAGGCGATCCGTCTGCATGGGGACATCGTGGTCAGCAACCCGGACATGCTGCATCAGGCGATCCTGCCGCATCACACCAAGTGGGCGCAGTTCTTCGAGAACTTGCGTTACGTGGTGATCGACGAGGTACACACTTATCGCGGCGTGTTCGGCTCGCATGTGGCCAACGTGATCCGCCGGCTCAAGCGCGTATGCGCGTTCTATGGTGTCACCCCGCAGTTCATCCTGTGCTCGGCGACCATCGGCAATCCACAGGAACACGCCGAGGCGCTGATCGAGGACGCGGTCTCCGCGATCACGCGCAGCGGCGCCCCCACCGGCGACAAGCACGTGCTGTTGTGGAACCCGCCGGTGCTCAATCCGGATCTCGGCTTGCGCACGTCGGCGCGTTCGCAGACCAACCGCATTGCGCGACTGGCGATCAAGAGCGGCATGAAGACGCTGGTGTTCGCGCAGTCGCGCAGCATGGTCGAAGTGCTCACCAAGTATCTGAAGGACGTGTTCGATCACGACCCGCGCAAGCCCGCACGCATCCGCGCCTATCGCGGCGGCTACCTGCCGAAGGAGCGCCGCGCCGCCGAGCGCGAGATGCGTGCCGGCAGCATCGACGGCATCGTCAGCACCTCGGCGCTGGAACTGGGCGTGGACATCGGCAGCCTCGATGTGGTGGTGCTCAACGGCTATCCCGGTTCAGTCGCCGCCACCTGGCAGCGCTTCGGTCGCGCCGGTCGCCGTCAGCAATCCGCGCTCGGCGTGCTGGTGGCCAGCTCCGATCCGCTCGATCAATACCTGGTGCGCCATCCGGAATTCTTCCAGGGCGCCACGCCCGAGCATGCGCGCATCCAGCCCGATCAGCCGCTGATCCTGCTCGACCACATCCGCTGCGCCGCGTTCGAGCTGCCGTTCATCGGCGACGAGATGTTCGGCACCGAAGTCGCCACGCCGTGGCTGGACGTGCTGGGCGAGGAAGGCGTGTTGCATCGCGAAGGCGATCGCTGGGAGTGGATCGCCGACAGCTACCCGGCCATCGCGGTGTCGCTGCGCTCGGTCGCCGACGGCAACTTCGTGGTGGTCGACCGCACCGACGGCCGCCAGACCATCATCGCCGAGGTCGACTACTCCGCCGCCGCGGTCACCCTGTACGAAGGTGCCATCCACATGATCCAGTCCACGCCCTACCAGGTGGAGCGGCTGGACTGGGAAGGCCGCAAGGCCTATGTCACGCGCACCACCGTCGACTACTACACCGACGCCATCGACTATACGAAGCTCAAGGTGCTGGACTGCTTTGACAGCGCGAACGCCGGCTGCGGCCAGGCGCATCATGGCGAGGTGCACGTGGTGCGCCGCGTGCCCGGCTACAAGAAAATCCGCTTCTACTCGCACGAGAACATCGGCTACGGCCCGGTCAACCTGCCCGACCAGGAGCTGCACACCACCGCGGTGTGGTGGCAGTTGCCGCAGGCCGTGCTGGAAGCCGCCTTTGAGCAGCGTCAGCAGGCACTCGACGGGTTCCTCGGCGCCGCCTACGCACTGCATATCGTCGCCACCGTGGCGGTGATGGCCGAAGCGCGCGACCTGCAGAAATCCGTCGGCAGCGGCGACGGCGCCTGGTTTGTCAGCGCTGACCTCAGCGGTCGCGGTCAGCTGCGCGGCGGCGACGGCCAGCCCACCGCACTGGCACCGGATGCGCCGTTCACGCCCACGGTCTACCTCTACGACGCGTTCCCCGGTGGCATCGGCCAGAGCGAGCCGCTGTTCCAGCGCCGCGAGGATCTGATCGCCCAATCCGTCACCCTGATCGAACGCTGCGACTGCCGCGCCGGCTGCCCCGCCTGCGTCGGGCCGGTGCTGGCCGCCGATGAACAGGCCGATGTGCAGGCCGCCGCCACACCGAAGGCGCTGGCCCTGCGCGTACTGGCCCTGCTGGTGGCGCTATGAGCGCACTCGCCGCGAAGCTGCGCCAGTTGCGCGCGGAGAACGGGCAGACATCAAAGCCGGCGCCCCCCACTGCTCGTCCTGAGCGTGGCGAAGCGACGTCGAAGGACAGCGCCCTCCATCGCCCGCTCATCCGCTCCGCCGCGACCGTCGCCGTCATCCCCACCATCCGCGCGATCTCCCCCGACCTGCGCCGCCTGCTGCAACGCCACGCCCAACTCAAGCGCAGCCCATCGACCTTGTGCTCAAGCGACCGCGACGTGCCCGGCATCGAACTCGCCCGCGGCTTGCGCTACACCGAAGCCTACGTCGACTGGCTCAACCCGCCGGCGATCATCGACGCCAGCTTCGCCCGGATGGATCCCATCGCCCACCACCGTCTGTTGCACTTCGACACCGAAACCACCGGCCTGGCCGGCGGCACCGGCACCCGCGCCTTCATGATCGGCACCGCCGACTGGATCGACGGCCGCTTCCGCATCCGCCAGCTCACCATCACCAGCATGGCCGCCGAACCCGCCATGCTGCGCACCTTCGCCGAGTGGCTGAGCGAAGACAGCGTGCTCGTCAGCTACAACGGCAAGTGCTACGACGCGCCCCTGCTGACCACTCGATACCGCCTCGCGCGACTGCCAAATCCCCTGCTCGGCCTCGGCCATCTCGACCTGTTGCATCCGGTACGGCGGCAGTGGAAACACCAGTGGGAAAACTGCCGGCTGGCCACGGCGGAGCGGCAGTTGCTGGGCGTGGTGCGCGAGGACGACCTGCCAGGTTCCGAGGCACCGGCCGCCTGGCTCACCTATCTACGCGGCGGCTCCGCGGCCAACCTGCGGCGAGTGGCGCAGCACAATGCGCAGGATCTGAAGAGTTTGGCGGGAGTGTTGGTACACATGGCGACGATGGCGAACTGATTTCGTTTGCCGCAGCGTTGCCACCATCGGCAATCCAGATCACCGCGCACGGCAGCTCGTTGCGTCGGCGACCTATCACCTCAATGAAAAAGGGCGGCTACGCCGCCATGCGCGGATTCGGCGTATCCTGCGCGCTCGTGAAAACCCTGTGAGTGCGCTCTCAAAAACGCGCTACACCGCAACCGCCTGAGCGGTCCCGCGCGCAACCAGATTGGAGTCCGCTGCTGGAAATGCGCGCCGGGAAGGAAAAGCCCGGCATCCTGGCGCAGTCGCACGGAAAACGCCCACGTTCGAGTCATCGGCTACACAACAGCTGAAACACAATGCAAGATATTGCACTCGTGGGGAACTGATGAAAGCCAAATCGACGTTGCCAAAGCCGAAGTCCGCGCAAGCGGCTTTGAACCGCGCAGCCAGAACCACGCGCCAAATCCTCGGTCTCACTTTCGATTCCACACTGTCGCGCTCGTACTGGCCGGCGGAGCCGCGAAAGAGCAAGCCCAGGATATTGGGGGAGTTGATCTGGTGGTTGATACGTACCGGCGAGGCCAATAATTTCTATTACGCCTATGGGCTGGACCGTAAATCCGTACGCCGGACCGATTTGATGTCGTACAGGGGCTTTCAGTGGTTGAGAAACCGCTGCAATCTGCGCGTGGGAAGATCAACTTACAACTATGTCTGCATTTTGCGAGACAAGTTTCTGTTCGGTCAGTTCGCGTCGAGTCTGGGCATACCGACGCCGAAAAACCTCGCACTGCTGGACGAAAAGAGCGTCACCTGGCTCGATCGCAACGAAACCGTAGCTCTGGAATCTCTCGCTGAAACCAACGTGCCTGGCCTCAATGGTTTCTGCAAGCTGTTTGACGGCATGCAGGGTGATAACGCCTTTCCGTTGCGGATCGATCGCGGCCGGTTCTTTGTTGCAGAGAAGCCGATTTCACTGGATGGACTGCGAACGCGTCTGGCTGGACGGTTTCTGTTCCAGCAACGCATCGATCAGCACCCGCTGATGAGCGAGTTGAACTCCAGTTCGGTGAATACGCTGCGCTTGATTTCGTTCTGCAGCGACCATCAAGCCACCGTGTTGCATGGTGTGCTGCGTGTCGGTGTCAAGCACAGCAACGTCGACAACTGGGCCGCCGGCGGGCTTATCGTCAGCATCGATCTCGAGCGCGGGGAATTGCGCGGTGAAGGTTTCTTCAGACCTGGCGCGGGAGTGCGTACCGCGGTTCATCCGGATAGCGGCATCCGCTTCGATGGGTTCAAGTTGCCACAATTTGCAGCAGCGATGGCCATGGTCAAGCGCCTGCATGAATACCTTCCGCATATCCATTCGATTGGTTGGGATGTGGCCATTTCCACCGATGGCCCCGTCATCATCGAGGGCAACGATGACTGGGATGCCGGCTGCCTGATGGTTCTCGAGCAGGGCTTCAAACAGCATTTTCTGGCACTGTGTGGCAGCGTCATTCGGGGCGGGGGGCGTTGAAGCCACGATCACGCCCGTCTCGATCAACCCGATTCGACGCCAACGCAAGCGGATAGAAGCGCCTTGGCGCTGATCGAACGACAGATCAAACGCCATTCGTCGTACTGCCAAATCGCTTGAATGGTCCGGCCCTGGATTCGACGTCTCTTTCGGGGTGAATACGATGGCGGTGCGGTTGCCCTACTCCGCCGTCCACTGCACGTGATCCATCCAGCCGTGTTCCTTCTCGAACACCTGCTCGATTTCCCGCGCGATGCGGTTGCCGATATGGGTGACGGGCTTTTCGGCGGCGAAACGGCTGACTTGCGACACCGACTTGCCCAGCATTTCGGCCAACATCACCATGCCGCCGGAACGCCGACCTTGTCGTTCGGCCCTCGCCCCGAGTTGCGCCACCAGCAGGCGGACGTTGCGGTGCCGGACTTGCTTGATGTCCAGTTGCTCGACCAGGCGACGCCAGCGGCCCTCGCTTTCCGCCAACGCCTGCTCGGAGCGTTTGCGATCGGTGATGTCCACGACGATGCCCACGAAGCGTGGTACCGATCCGTCCAGGAAAATCGCCTTGCCGCTGGCGGCGATCCAATGGGTTTCTCCGGTCACCGGATCAACCCGCCGGTATTCGCGGTAGGTCAGCTGATCGGCGAATTCCATCTCGCGGGAAATAGAGGTGTGCCGGTCATCGGGGTGAACCAGGCTGTTCATCAGCTCGGCCGTGACCGGTATGTCGACATGCAGCCCCCAGATACGGCGAAAGGCGCCAGACACCTCGAACCGGCCCGTCTCCGGATACAGCTCGAAGATGCCGACGCCACCGGCTTCCTGGGCGATCAACAGCCGTTGTGCGGCCTGAAATCGCTCCGTGGTGTCCTTGACGATCGCCAGCACGCCGACGGGTGTGCCGGCAGCATCGACCACGGGGCTGTAGTCGATATCGACCCAGAGATCCTCGGGCCTGCCATCTCGCCACAGCACCACATGCTCGTCGCGGTAACTGAGCGCGTTGCCCGCGAGCACGTGCTGCACGGCGCGCTCGCGAAACTCCGCCAGCTCCGGCCAGCTGTCGCGAATGGTCCTGCCCAGCAGATCCGGATG
>JBEPVP010000149.1:0-9219 GCA_041690935.1 Rhodanobacter sp. | reverse complement strand
GCTGGCCATCGCCGAAGGTGCCACCGAGGTGCGCATTGGCACGGCGATCTTCGGAAGCCGGCCCTATCCGGACTCCCATTACTGGCCGGAAGCGCCTGCCAAAGCCTGAAATGATCACGAACAAGGCATGGCTTCGGCCAATGATCTGTTGTGAGTCAGTGACTTGCGTGTGAGTGTGCGGTCCATCTCTCTTTCTTGAAACGGCAGGGTTCAGTTAACCTAAATCCAACATGCGCAGTCCGTCTTCTTGTTAAGTTCACTACCTCGTCACGTCGTCAGCTTCTGCAGGCGGCCAATCCTGTGAATCTCAAGGGATTTCCCGCCACATGCTCATCAAGCGATTGACTGTCTTTTCCGTGCTTGCCGCCGCACTGTTCGCGATGGCGCCGGTGCAGGCAACGACCAGCAAGACCCCCGCAAAGTCAGCCGCTGCAAAGCACGCGCGGCATCACCAGCCGACGCACGCCAAGACCAGCCACCACGCGTCGATCCATGCAAGACACGGCAAGCTCGTCGCAGCCAGGCACAAGTCGGTTGCCCATGCCCGGCTTGCCGCTGCCCATGCCAGCACGGCGGTTGCGGCGAACACTGCCACGCCGGTCGGACCGGCATCAGGCCTGTGGGGTTCCGCGGCGCTCCCGGCCAGCGCCTTCACGCTGACCGGCCCGCAAGCCCTCAACAACCTCACGCCACAACTGCTGCATCCGCTGTCCACCTTCAATTCGGCGCCGTGGCTGGCCCAGTCCGTGGTTCCGGCAAATGCGAAGTCGCTTCTGTCCGACCATGAGGTTGCCGCGGCCAGCGACGTGGCTGCCGCTGCCGATCAGATTCAGGGTGATGCGCTGTCGCCCGCCGTGGACGACGCCCAAAGTGTCACCGATCTGCGCAAGGCGCTGATCGCGATGGCGATGAAACTGCGCGATATCCGCTACGTGCGTGGGGGCCATGACCCGGCCACCGGTTTTGACTGCAGCGGCTTTGTCCGCTACGTGTTTGCCCATGCAATCGGCATGCAGCTGCCGAACAACTCCGCCTCGCAGTTTCTGGCCGGCCTCAAGGTCAAGCGTTCGGACATGAAGCCGGGCGACCTGGTGTTTTTCCGTACCCATGGCAAGCGGCGCATCTCGCACGTGGGTATCTATATTTCCAATGGCCGCTTCATCCATTCGCCCACCACGGGCAAGTCAGTCGAAATTTCCAGCCTGGACAGTGGTTACTGGGCCAAGCGCTTCGCGGGCGCCAAGCGGCCCGAGGCGATAGCGCAGGTGATGGGCAAGGGCTGAGCTGACTGCAGCATTGTTTGCGTGCAAGAGCCGCCGCGAGGCGGCTTTTGCGTGGTGGCCGGTTGACGTCCTGCCGTGCGGACAGCAGGCTTGCCGGATGAACGATTTTCCACGGTACGGGTCAGCGTATCCGTGCACTCATCGGGCGACGCCAAGGGCGCCCGCCATGCCTGTTCCCGGTTCCTGGAAATCACCTGATGCCTTTTGATCTGCCACCCGTCACGCGCAACCTGCTGATCGCCAATGTGGTCGTGTTTCTGCTGCAATTGCTGTTGCACGATCAGACGAGCCTGGCGCTGACCCAGCACTTCGCCTTGTGGCCGCTGGGCCCGGACGTCACCGGCGCGACGCCGGATGGCAATGTCGTCACCGCGGGTTTCCGCATCTGGCAGGTGGTGACGTACGCCTTCATGCATGGCGGCTTCACCCACATCCTGTTCAACATGTTCGGTCTGTACATGTTTGGTGGAACCATCGAACGCACGTTCGGCTCGCGCCATTTCCTCGTCTACTACTTCGTCTGCGCGATCGTGGCGGGCGTGGCACAGCTGATCGTGGTGCATTGGTTCACCCACGGCTTCTATCCGACGCTGGGCGCGTCGGGTGCGATCTTCGGGGTGCTGCTGGCGTTCGGCATGCTGTATCCGCACGAGAAAATGATGCTGATCTTCCTGCCGGTACCGCTGCCGGCATGGCTGTTCGTGACCGGCTATGCCGTGGTTGAACTAGTGCAGGGGGTAACCGGCACCCAGGCCGGCATCGCCCATTTCGCCCATCTCGGCGGCATGCTGGGGGGCTACATGTTGATCCAGTATTGGCGGGGGCGGCTGCCGCTCAAGCCGAAAGGGCGCCTGCTGCGCTGAGCGATCAGCGCAGCGCCATGAAGTCCGCGCTGACCACGAAACGCACCGCATCCAGCCGCAGGCGGGATGGCGGCAGCGCGGCCAGCAGCTGGGTGCGCTCTTCCGCCACCGCCGCGATTTCCCGCTCGCTGATCGATGGATTCACAGCACGCAGCGCGAGCAGGCGCGACAGTTCCGCATCCAGCGTTTCGGTGGCGAGGCTCAACGCCTCGTCGATGCTGGCCTGCCCGCGCGCACCGGCGAGCGTCTCGGCGCGTGCCAGCATCGGCGGCACCAGCTTGCCGAGGAACTTGCGGTAGCGCGCCACTTCGATGTTGCGGTCGCTGGCCTTGCGCAGCGCGGTTTCGCTGGGCGCGAAATCGACCCGCTCGACGAGCCGGGTGTCGACCGTGACGGTGATGGGCAGGCTCGGCAGAAAGCGTTCCGCGTCGAGCCGGCGGTCGGCCACGCATTCGAGCACGTAGACCGCCTGTAACAGCGCCGTGCGCGCGGGCAGTATGTCGTCGACCATGAAGGCGGCGTTGCCTTGCTCGCCGGACAACGCCAGATCGAGCGCGCCGGCGACCAGTGGATGATCGAGCCGCAGCAACGGCAATTCTTCGCGCGTCAGCGCCACGTCGCGCGCGAACGTCACCGATTGTGGGCCTTCGGCAAAGCCGGGCAGGGCATCGGTGGACAGATACTGCGGGTCGAGCAGCAGCACCTGGCCGCCGAGTTCCTCGGCATGGATGCCGAATGCTTCCAGCAGGCGTTGCACGAAGGCGTCGCGGCCCGGGTCGTGATCCTCGCGCGCGAAGGCCTGCTGCAGTTCGTCGGCGTGCAGGTCGCGGCTGGCGGCCAGTTCGAGCAGGTGGTCGCGGCCGCCGCGGATCAGCTCGGCCATCTGCTGGTGGCTGGCGTGGGTATCAGTGAGCAACGCGTCCAGTTCCTGGTCGCGGTTGTCGGCGCCGCGGGCATGCTCGTCGGCCAGCCGGGTCAGCGGCTCGGCATAGCGGCGCAGCAGTTCGCGGCCATCGGCAGGGCTCATGCGAAATGCATTGACGCCTTCGTCATACCAGCGCGCCAGCACGTGTTGGGCGCTGTCAGCGACGACCAGGATATGGATGCTGATGTCGTGCTTCTGGCCGATTCGGTCGAGCCGGCCGATGCGCTGTTCGAGCAGGTCCGGATCCAGCGGCAGATCCCACAGGATCAATCGATGCGCGAACTGGAAGTTGCGTCCCTCCGAGCCGATCTCCGAACACAGCAGCAGCCGCGCGCCGTCGGGCTGGGCGAAATACGCGGCGTTGCGGTCGCGCTGCACGATGCCGAGACCTTCGTGGAAGCGCGCCACGCCGACGCCGCTGCGCGTGCGCAGCACTTCTTCCAGCGCCAGCACCTTGGCCTGGCTGCGACAGATCAGCAGGAATTTGTCCTGCGGATGCTGATCGAGCAGGTTGATCAGGGTGTCGATGCGCGGGTCGGCGCTGTAGTCGACTTCGATCAGCGCCGGCGGCTGCTGGATGTCGGCGTGGAACTCGGCCAGCAGCGCCTGGCGGGTGCTTTCCTCCAGCGTATCGGCATCCAGCAGGTGCCATTCGGGCAGGCGCGTGGGAAAGCCGCCGACCCCCGCACGATTGTTGCGGAACATCGCCCGTCCGGTGCCGTGGCGGTCGATCAGCGCGGCGAGCAGCTCGCGCGCGTGAGCGGGTTTGGTGGAGTCGGCCAGTTGTGCAGTGAGCGTGTCGTCACCCTGAAAGGCCGTGGCGAGCATCGCGCGCTGAGCGTCGTCGAGCACCTCGCCGTCGAGCAGCCGATCGGCGATTTTCGACAGCGCCTGATAGGTATCCGATTCGGCCAGATAGCCGTCCAGATCGTGATAGCGCTGTGGATCGAGCAGCCGCAGGCGGGCGAAGTGGCCGCTGCGGCCGAGCTGTTCCGGGGTGGCGGTGAGCAGGATCACGCCGGGAATCACGGCGGCCAGCTGCTCCACCATCGTGTAGCGCGGGCTGGCCGCTTCCGGCGACCACGCCAGGTGGTGGGCTTCATCCACCACCAACAGATCCCAGGGCGCGTCCAGCATTTGCTGCGCGTGCTTTGGCGAGTTCTCGAGAAAGCCGAAATCGGCGATCACCAGTTGCTCGTCCTCGAACGGATTGCTGTCGTCGCCGGATTGCTCCAGTGCTTCACAGCGCTCCTCGTCATAGATCGCGAAGCTGAGGTTGAAACGGCGCAGCAGCTCGACGAACCACTGGTACACCAGCGTGTCGGGCAACAGCAGCAACACGCGCGAGGCGCGGCCGGTGGCGAGCTGGCGGGCAATGATCATGCCGGCCTCGATCGTCTTGCCCAGGCCCACTTCATCGGCCAGCAGCACGCGTGGCGGACGCCGTGCGGAAGCGATGCCGGCCACGCGCAACTGGTGCGGCACCAGCCCGATTCGCGCGGCGCCGAGCCCCCACATCGGCGAACGACGTGCTTCGGCACGCCGCTTGAGGCCTTCCAGGCGCAGCTCGAAGTGGGCCACCGCATCGGTACGGCCACCGATCAGGCGGTCATCGGCCTGGCTCACGCTCTGCTCGTCGTCGAGCTGGCCCTCCTCCAGCTCGCGGCCTTCGCCGCGATAGATCAGCAACTCGTCGCGAATCTCCACCCGTTCCACCAGGAAGGCGAGGCCCTTGCCGGCCACGCGCTGGCCGGCACGGAACTCGGCGCGCAGCAGTGGTGCCGAGTCGATCGCGTACGGGCGCAGCACGCCGGCCTTGGCGAACAGTATCTGCACACCGCGTCCTTCGACACGCAACACGGTGCCCAGACCCAGCTCGGGTTCGGCAGAGGATATCCAGCGTTGACCAGGTACGAACATTGTTCAGCCGTGTTGCATCAAGGGCCGACGATTATCCGCCCCGCAGCGCGTGGTGGGAACAGCTGCGGGCTGGCTGCTGCGGTTATCCGGCCGCTGCGCGGTGCGCTCAGGTCTCGACCCACTGGCGCAGCAGGTTGTGATAGACGCCGGTCAGTTGCAGCAGCGCGTCGGCGTCGGCGCCGGATCCAGTCAGCGCCTGGATCGAGGTATCCAGTTCGAACAGCAGGCGGCGCCGGCTGTCGTCACGCACCAGGCTCTGCACCCAGAAGAACGAAGCCACGCGCGCGCCCCGCGTGACCGGCGCGACCCGGTGCAGGCTGCTGGACGGATAGATGATCATGTCGCCGGCGGGCAGCTTCACCTCATGCTCGCCGTAGGTATCGCTGACGATCAGCTCGCCGCCGTCGTACTCGTCCGGCTCGCTGAGGAACAGCGTGCAGGAGATATCGCTGCGCAGCTGGCCGGTGTCGGCCGGCTGCGCCATCACCGCGCCGTCGATATGGAAGCCGTAATGCCCACCGCCTTCGTAGCGGTTGAAGCGCGGTGGCAGCGTGCGCAGCGGCAGCGTCGCGGCGTGATACAGCGGATGTTTCGCCAGCGCCGACAGCACGATCGCGCCCTGCTTCTGCCGCAGTGGCGACGCCTCCGGCAGCTGCTGGTTGCGCTTCACCCGGGCGCCCTGCACGCCGACGGTTTCGCGGCCGTCGGTCCAGTCGGCCGCCTCCAGCGCGGCACGCATCTGCGCGACTTGTTCGGAGCTGAGGACGTCGGGGATATGCAGCAGCATGGCGGGTTCCTGCGTTGGATTTTCCCTTCTCCTATCGGCGACCGCAGGGAGTCCCCTTGCGGGTGAGAAGGTGGCCCGAAGGGACGCATGAGGGCTCGGTCGAAGCGATACGCCAGGCTTCGCATCGAACCCTCATCCAGACCCTTCTCCCGAGGGGAGAAGGGTCTGCTCAGCGAACCTCAGAAACGGAAGTTGGCGGTGAGCATGGCCGAACGCGGCGCGCCCGGGGTGTAGCGGTAGCCGCTTTTGTTGATGGCGGCGACGTAGTGCGTGTCGAACAGGTTGTACAGGTTCAACTGCAGGTCGATATGTTGGTTGACCGGATAGCTGGCCATTGCGTCGAACACCCAGTACGCCTCGGTGAAGGCTGGCGTGCCGACCGCGCCGTCGGTGCCGCGCTTCAGTTCACCGGCGTAGCGCGCGCCGCCGCCGAGGGTGAGGTTGAACGGCAGGTGCCAGGTGGTCCATGCGGTGAAGGCGCTCTTCGGCGTGTAGGCCAGATCGCGGGAGCCATCGTTCGACACGCTGCTGCCGTTGATCACCTTGGCGTCCATCGTGGTGTAGCCGGCGCTGACTGCCCAGTCGTCGGTGAGTTTGCCGATCGCACTCAGCTCGATCCCCTGCACGCGCTTCTCGCCGACCTGGTAGTACTGCAGGTCGACCGGATCTTGCACCAGTTCGTTGTTGACCGTGGTGCGATACAGCGCGCCGGTCAGCAGCAGCTTTTCGCCGAGCAGATCCCATTTGCTGCCGAACTCGATCGTGCGCGCCTTCTGCGGATCGAGGTTGGGGTTGTCGGCACTGTTGGGCGATGCGCTGAGGGTGAGCGTGTTGCCGCCCGGCGGCTCCTGTGACACCGCAAAATTTGCGTAGATGCTGCCGTTGGCGGCGGGTTTGTAAAGCACGCCAACCTTGTAGTTGGGTAGGTCGCCGGAGATGCGGGTGTTCACGCCGGGCAGCACACTGCCGGCCGGCAACGCGCCGCAGGCCGGACCGTTGCGGGCGCCGCAAACCACCATGCTGTTGAAGTCCGTGCTGTAGTGATCCAGCCGCGCGCCGGCGTTGATCTGCCAGTGCTCGTCGAACTTCAGCGTATCGAACAGGTAGGTCGCTTCGGTGGTGGTCGTGCCGGTGCTGTGGGCGCCGGTGCGACCGCGGATCAAGCCACTGACGTCGGCCTGCGGGGCGTACAGGTTCGCCGCGGGCCAGCTGCTGCCGTTGAGTGCGCCGAGGCCGACGGTGCTGGCCTGCTCCCGGGTCAGCTCGATGCCGGTGCTCAGACTGTGCAGCACACCGCCGGTTTCGAAGCTGGCGGTGACATTGGTCTGGTTGGTGACGATGCGGTTGGTCTGGTCCTTGAAGGTCGGGTTGCTGCGCGCAATCGTCCAGCTCGACGAGTCGGCCGGATCCGGCGTCAGCAGGTTCGCCGTGTCGCTCCTGAACGAGGTCAGCAGGTAGTCCTGCTGCGTGCGGCCCCAACGCGTGGTGTTGTGCAGCGCCACGTCCATCGATAAGTCGTGTTCGACGATGATCGTGAACATGTCCGCCCCGACATTGTCGCGGTCGGCTTGGGTACCGTAGAAGTTCCGCGGATCGACCGCGGCGGCGTCGCTGAGGAACGGGCGGGTCGGATCGGGGCTGCTGTAGCCGGGTAGGCCGAGGGTAGGCACGCCACCGTCAGGCCGGTTGTCCTGCTTCACATGCAGGAAATCCAGATAGACACGGGTCGGCGTCTTCAGCCCGAAGGCCAGCGACGGTGCGATGCCCCAGCGATGGTTCTCGACCCTGTCACGCCCCGGCACACCGCTGTCCTGCCCCGCCACGTTGAGGCGGACGGCGGAGTGCTCGCCGAGCCGCTGGTTCCAGTCGGCGGTAGCGCGCTGCTGCTGCGCGCTGCCGTAAGCCAGCGAAGCGGACATGCCATTGACCGACTGCGGCTGCTTGCTGACCAGGTTTACCGCGCCGGTGGGCGAGGTGTGGCCATTGTCGGTACCTGCCGGGCCCTTGGTGACCTCGACCTGCTCGATGTTGAACACGTCGCGCGAGATCGAACCGAGATCACGCACGCCGTCGACGAAGATGCTGCCGGAGGTATCGAAGCCACGCATGTAGATGCCGTCGCCGGTGGTGGTGCTGCCGTTCTCGCCGACGAAGAACGTGCCCACCCCCGGGCTGTTGCGCAGCGCCTCGGTCAGCGTGGTGGCGCCCTGTTGCTGGATCAGTTCCTTGGTGATCACGTTGATGGTCTGCGTGGTGTCGAGCAGCGGCTGGGTGAATTTCGGCGACGACAACCGGTCGACCCGATAGTCATTCGCGGTGGCTTCCACTTGCACGCCCGGCAGGGTCTTCGCGTCGGCGACCTGCGGCCCGGATGAGGGACTGGCCGCCAACACGTCGGCCGCCATGGCGGGCAGCGCCAGCGCCAGGCTGGTGAACAAGCTGGCCGTCGTCAGCATGGCCGCGGTGGACGGCGATCTGGGGTGGGTAACGGGGCGTTTGCGGGATCTGATGAAGGCCATGGGGCTCCGGGGATGCGGGTTTTTCAGGCCGGCCGAAAGCGCGCCGCCGAAAGGCTGCGGGCATTGCGTCGACCGACGAAAGTCAGTGCTCAGGGACCCATCGGCAGGCGTCCACCAGAGCAGGGGCCTACGATATTTTTAATGAGAATGATTTGCAATACCCTTGTGCACTGAATAGGCACAAGGGGCGCCAGCAGCATCGGACCAACGCTGCGAAACGTCACAAAAAAGGCCCCGCATTCGCATGCGGGGCCTGTGTTCCGTGCCGCACCGAATGGCGCGCGGCACTCAGCGACAGCGGATTACCAGATCTTCACCTGCTTGCCGTCCGGACGGACCATCGCGTCGCCCGCCTTGCACTGGAACGCGCTGGCGAAGGCCGGCATGTTCGACGGCGCGCCGATCGCACGCAGCGATTCCGGTGCATGCGGGTTGGTGTTGATGAGCAGCTCAGCGGTCTTGTCGCGCATGGAACCACGCCACACGCGTGCCCAGTTGAAGAAGAAGCGCTGGTCCTCGGTGTAGCCGTCGATCTGCTTTCCGGCTTCTGCCGGGTTGGCCTTCAATGCCATCTGCAGCGCGTCATAAGCCGCGTTGAGGCCGCCAAGGTCGCCGATGTTCTCGCCCAGGGTCAGCTTGCCGTTGACGTGCAGGTCCGGCTTGCTCTTGATCGGAGCATAGGCATTGAACTGGTCCACCAGCTTGCCGGTGCGGGCCTCGAACTGGGTCTTGTCGGCCTTGGTCCACCAGTCTTTCTGATTGCCGTCGCCATCGAACTGGCTGCCTTCGTCGTCGAAGCCATGGCTGGCTTCGTGGCCGATCACCGCACCAATGCCGCCGTAGTTGATCGCGTCATCGGCCTTGGCATCGAAGAACGGCGGCTGCAGGATCGCGGCCGGGAAGTTGATCGTGTTGTCGGTCG
>JBEPVP010000148.1:0-9290 GCA_041690935.1 Rhodanobacter sp. | reverse complement strand
GGCCCCACATGCCGTAGATGATCGAAGGGATGCCGGCGAGCAATTCGATCGCCGAGCCGACCGGTGCGCGCAGCCAGGCGGGTGCCACTTCGGAAAGATAGAGCGCGATGCCGAAGCTGATCGGTACCGCGATCAGCAAGGCGATGAACGAGGTGACGACGGTGCCGTAGACCGGGACCAGGGCGCCGTAGACGTCGTTGCCCGGGTCCCACTCCGTGCTGACCAGGAAATGCCAGCCGAACGTGTTGAACGCGGCGCGCCCGCCCCACAGGGTGGCACCTGCAGCGCCGAGCAGCGCCGCCAGCACGATCAACGCACAACCTTTCAACAGCCAGCGGAACAGTCGCTCGTTGCGCGCATCGCGGTGGCTGCGCTGTTCCAGGATGTCGGTGGGCTGGACGGCAGACATGGATGAACCCTGCAAGAAAGAAAAAGTCACCGTTCACCCTGAGCGTAGACCCGCAGGGTCGAAGTCGAAGGGCTGCGCTTCGACTTCCTCGCTCCTCAAGGCGGCGGCCATCCTTGGCCGCTCCCCGCGTGCGCTGCGCTACGCTCAGGGCGAACGGTGGGGGAGTCCAAGGACAAGGATCAGTGCTTGAACTCGGAAGCCCAGTACGCCTCGATCCTGCCGACCAGCGCAGTCGGGAGCGGCACGTAGTCGAGTTCGTTGGCAGCTCGCTGGCCGTTTTCCAGCGCGTACTTGAAGAAGTCGAAGGCGACCTTGCTGTTGCCGGCATTCTTCGGCGTCTTGTACATGATCACCCAGGTGGTAGCGGTGATCGGCCACGCTTGGGCGCCAGGCGCATTTGTCATGATCAGGTTGAAGTCCTTGGCGCTGGCCCAGTCCGCGGTGGCGGCGGCAGCGGCGAAGGCATCGGCGTTCGGCTTGATGAAATTGCCGGTCGCGTTCTTCAGGTCGATCCAGGCGAGCTTGTTCTTCACCGCATAGGCGTATTCGACGTAGCCGATCGAACCCTTGATCTGGCGCACGTACTGCGACACGCCTTCATTGCCCTTGCCGCCCACGCCGGTCGGCCATTCCACCGCCGTGCCGAACTTCACCTGGCTGGCCCAAGTCGGGTTGACCTTGGACAGATAGTTGGTGAAGTTGAACGAGGTGCCCGAACCATCAGAGCGATGCACCACGGTGATCTTGCCCGCGGGCAGGCTGAGGCCGGCGTTCAGCGCGGCGATTTTCGGGTCGTTCCAATTGGTGATCTTGCCCAGGAAGATGTCGCCGAGGGTAGCGCCATCGAGCTTGATCTGATCAGCCTGCACGCCGGTGATGTTGACCACCGGCACGATGCCGCCGACCACGATCGGGAACTGACCAAGACCGTACTTCTGCAGGTCCTCCGCTTTCATCGGCGCGTCGGAGGCACCGAAATCGATGGTGCCTTCCTTGATCTGCGCGATGCCGGCGCCGGAGCCGACCGACTGGTAATTGAGGTGGTTGCGGGTTTTCTCGGCGTACGTGGACGACCACTTGGACATGACCGGATAGACGAAGCTGGAACCGGCACCGGTGATGTCGGCGGCGTGCGCGGCAACGCCGAACGTCGAAGCCACCGCAAGCGTGGCAACGGCAGCGAATCGAAACGGAGATTTGTTGGAGGTCAACACGGTAGCTCCTTGAAGGGAAGTCGGATGAGACCCCACCATTTCAGGCCTTTCGTGTTGCCATTGGATGAAATGAATGTTGCAGGAAGATGACAAGCTGTCATCTTTGGGGAACGCAGAGCTCAGACCACGTCGAGCGTGCTGTGCGCCTGCTCGAACAGTTCCAGCTGACGCCAGCGGTTGACTACGCTGCAAAACAGCTCGGCCGTGCGTTCGGCGTCATACACCGCCGAGTGGGCCTCGCGACTGTCGAACGGATGGCCGGCGGCGAGCACCGCCTTGCTCAATACGGTCTGGCCGTAGGCAAGGCCGCCAAAACTGACCGTGTCGAAACAGCTGAACGGGTGAAAGGGATTGCGCTTGTGCGCGCAGCGGCGCACCGCCTGGTTGAGGAAGCCCAGGTCGAAGGCGGCGTTGTGGCCCACCAGGATCGCCCGCTGGCAACCGGCCTCGTGGACTGCCTGACGCACCGCATGAAAGATGTGATCCAGTGCCAGCCGCTCGGCCAGCGCGCCGCGCAGCGGGTTGTATGGATCGATGCCGGTGATTTCCAGCGAGCGCGGATCGAGGTTCGCGCCGGGGA
The DNA here is from genome assembly GCA_041690935.1 of Rhodanobacter sp. GTDB lineage: Bacteria > Pseudomonadota > Gammaproteobacteria > Xanthomonadales > Rhodanobacteraceae > Rhodanobacter. The sequence continues at coordinate 7,087 of JBEPVP010000148.1, read as the reverse complement.
ACGGCTCGACGTGCGTCGACACGGTCGGCTGCAGTCGCAGGTAACCGTCCACGTCCATGATCAGCGGAATCGCGGCGATTTCCAGCAAGGCATCGTGCTCGGCGTCGAAGCCGCCGGTTTCGACGTCGACCACCACCGGCAAAAAGCCGCGAAACCGCTCGGCGATGCGCTGCGCGGCGCTGTTGCTCACTATTCCCATGCGCGAAGCATATCAGCCGCCCTGCGCGCGATGAGGCAACTGTCTCGAATGTGTCACGAAAGGTGCATCCAACCGTCAAAATGCCTCGCCACACTTGTTAACTAATCGCTGGCCGGCCATCGGATCGAGGGGGCGGTTGAGATGTTTCCCACCAACTTGCGGAGTAATGACATGCGTTCGAAATTGATTGCGGTGGCGATTGCCGCCGGTCTGGGCGTCACCAGTTTCAGCATCGCCGCGGCACCGGCGCAGCACCGGGCGGCCACGACAACGGCTGTCAGCAACAGCGAGGTCGAGTTGCTGAAGGCGCAGCTGGCCGCACTGCAGGCCAAGGTCGACGAGCTGGAACAGCGCACCGACGCGCAGTCCGAGATCAACGTCAGCACGGGACAGGCGGTCGAGAAAGCCACCAACGTGACGGCGGCCAGCGACAAGAAATTCGCCGCGCTGGAGAAAGCGGTCAACAATACGACCCTGTCCGGCAAGATGTACTTCGATTTCACCGGCATCGACCAGAAGAACAGCGATACCGGCAAGACCAACGCGTCGGGTCTGGGCCTGGACGTGAAGCGCTTCTACCTCGGCGTCGACCATCAGTTCAACGACGTGTGGTCGGCCAATCTCACCACCGATTTCAACTACGTCAGCAGCGACGGCGAAACCAATCTGTTCGTCAAGAAGGCCTATGTGCAGGCCAAGTTCGATCAGGCGGCGGTGTTCCGCGTCGGTTCGGCCGACATGCCGTGGATCCCGTTCGCCGAGAAATATTACGGCTTCCGTTACGTCGAGAACACGCTGACCGATCGCCTGAAGTACGGCAACTCGGCTGACTGGGGTCTGCACCTGGGCGGTGACATCGGCGCCAGCAAGTCGCTCAACTACGCCGTGTCGGTGGTCAATGGCAACGGCTACAAGAACCCCAGCCGCAGCAAGGGTGTGGACGTCGAGGGCCGCGTCGGCTTCGTGCCATTCGACAACATGATCGTCGCCGTCGGCGGCTACAGCGGCCATCGCGGCCAGGAGACCGAGACCACCAGCGCACCGAACACCGCGCAGCGCGGCGACCTGATGCTGGCCTACGCCAGCGACGCGTTCCGCCTCGGCGCCGAATACTTCACCGCGAAGAACTGGAACAACGTGCTCACCACGGCGACGGACAAGGCGGACGGCTACTCGCTGTGGGGCAGCGTGGCCGTGGCCGACGGTGTGAGCCTGTTCGCCCGCTACGACAACGCCAAGCTCAGCAAGAAGCTGGATGGCAGCAACAAGGACGTCTATTACAACGCCGGCGTCGAGTTCCAGATCACCAAGGGCTTCAAGCTGGCCGGCGTGTGGAAGCACGAGAAGGCCGACAAGTCGGTCACCACACCGGTGCCGCTGCACGTGCAGAACGTGAAGACGAACGAGATCGGCGTGTTCGGCGAGGTGGCATTCTGATTTGGCTTTGCTTCTTGCTTTGCTCCTCCCCCTGCGAGCAGGGGGAGGTTGGGAGGGGGTCGCTCGGTTGTTGCAGGGAGATCAAGAGCGGACCCCTCCCCAGCCCGCCCCTGCATGCAGGGGCGGGAGCAGGGCGGCTTTGAGGGTTATCGCAAGGGAGTTCCACCCATGGAAGGAAAACGGCGGGCATTGCCCGCCGTTTGCTTTTTGCCGACCGTACCAATTCCGCCGTCAGCGATTGTCCAGCGTCGCCCCGGTCAGCAGCCCACGTGCCAGCATGCTGCACTGGCGCCGGTACAGAAGCAGCTGCCACTGGCGACCGCCGACCTGTCGCCACAACACCGCCGAACGCACGGCCGCCAGCAGATTGGCGCGCACCTTTTCCACCACCACCGGCAATTGCAGCTGTTGCGGATTGCCGCTGACCATCACGCGCGGCTTGAGAATCGACAGGGTGGAGGCGTAGACCTCGGCCAGCCGGCTGCTGACCTGGCTGGAGCCCTGCCCGAAATGCTCGACCTGCCGCTGCGCGGCGAGGATGCCCTGCTGCAGCTTGTCGAGCAGTTCGGTCCGGCCTGACAGGCTGCGCTCCAGCCGCATCACGGTCACCACCATGCGCGTCACCGACATGTCGCGGTCGCTCTCATCCAGCTGCGCGATCAGGCTGCGCAGGCCGATGCGCACGTTGGAAACATTGCCGTACACGCCAACCACCGAGGCCGCATCGATGCGGAACACGCTGGCCACGCTGGCCTCCATCGCGCCCTCGTCGCAGCGTCCGTCATTGGCCAGCTGCTGCGCCAAGGCGCAGGCCTGGAACAGGCCGGCGAGGGCGAGCACGCGCTCTTCATTCATGGAAAATATTTCAAACACGAGGTAACGATTCTCTGGATGCAGGGGAGGGTGTGAACGCAGGCAGCAAGCCGCCAAAGGGTGCATCGGTGGCAGCGATCACCGCGCCGCCCAGACAGACGTCGCCATCGTAGAAGACCACCGACTGCCCCGGCGTGACCGCGCGTTGCGGTTCGTCGAAGCGTACCTCAAGGCCGTCGTCCTGCACGTCGACCACGCAGGCCTGGTCCGATTGGCGATAGCGCGTGCGCGCGGTGCAGCGGAAAGGCTGCGAGGGCGCCGTGCCGGCTATCCAGTTCGGCATTTCCGTGTGCAGCCGCTGCGAATACAGCCAGCGGTTCTCGCCGCCCTGGGCGATATACAGCACGTTCGCCGCCACGTCCTTGCCGACCACGTACCAGGCCTCGCCGCTGGCGCCGTGACGGCCGCCGATGCCCAGCCCGTTGCGCTGGCCCAGCGTGTAATACATCACACCCTGGTGCTCGCCGATCAGCTCGCCGGCAGGTGTGCGCATCTGGCCCGGGCGAGCGGGAATGTACTGGGCCAGAAAGCTGCGGAAATCGCGTTCGCCGATGAAGCAGATGCCGGTGGAGTCCTTCTTCGCATGGGTCGGCAGCGCCGCCGCACGGGCCAGTTCGCGCACGCGCGGCTTCTCGATCTCGCCCAGCGGAAACAGCGTGGCGGCCAGTTGCTGCTGGCCCAGCGCATGCAGGAAATAGCTCTGGTCCTTGGCCGCATCCACGGCGCGCAGCAGACGGTAGCGGCCCCCGTGAAAGTCGACGCGGGCGTAGTGGCCGGTGGCGATCTTATCCGCGCCCAGCGCATGTGCCTCATCGAGAAAGGTCTTGAACTTGATCTCGCGATTGCACAGCACATCCGGATTCGGCGTGCGTCCGGCGCGGTATTCAGCAAGGAAATGTTCGAACACGCCGTCCCAGTACTCGGCGGCGAAGTTGCGCGCGTGGAACGGGATGCCGAGTCGCCCGCACACCGCCACGGCGTCCTTGCGGTCGGCGTCGGTGGTGCACGGACCGGAGCGGTCGTCCTCCTCCCAGTTCTGCATGAACAGGCCCTCGACCTGATGGTCAGCCTCTTGCAGCAGCAGCGCCGCGACCGAGGAGTCGACACCGCCGGAGATACCCAGCATCACCTTCACGTCGCGTCGCCTTGCGGCAGGTAACTCAGCGTATCCAGCGGCAGCCGCTGGCCAGCCAGCCAGGCGTCGATGCTCAACAGCACCATCGGGCTGCGCAGACGCTCGCCCAGCGCGGCGATCTCGGCCCGGGTCAGCCACAGCACGCGGCGGATGTCGGTATCCAGCGGGTGGTCCGGGTCGTGGCTGACCGCGCGGGCGGCGAAGCTGAAGCGCACCACCGCGTCGCCATGTTCGGTGCTGCGCCACTGGTGCACGCCGATCAGGTGTTGCAACTGCACCGTCCAGCCGGTTTCCTCCAGCGTTTCGCGCAGCGCGGCCGCGACCAGACTCTCGCCGTCATCCAGGTGGCCGGCTGGCTGGTTATAGGCCAGCCGGCCGTTCACTTCTTCTTCCACCATCAGGTAGCGCTCGCTGTCTGCCACCACGCAGGCGACAGTGACGTGCGGGCGCCAGATCTCGACAGTGCTGGGGGAATCGGCCATGGGGGCGGCGGGGACTGGAAAAGAGGACATTGTGCCATCACCTCTACTGACGCACGCCGCCGGGAGCCGCCTCCGCTGCGGCGTATACTTCGAATCAGAGATCACACCCCAAGAAATCATGGCCCACGAACCCGAACATGAGCACGACAGCGGCCGCGGCCTGGCGCTGGAAACCGCGAAACCGGAGGTGGCGCGACCCCCACTGTTCCAGGTGCTGCTGCTGAATGACGACTTCACCCCGATGGATTTTGTGGTGGAGGTATTGCGCAGTTTTTTCAACCTGGACCAGGAGCAGGCGGTGCAGGTGATGTTGCACGTACACACCCGCGGACGGGGCGTGTGCGGTGTTTTTACCCGCGAGGTGGCGGAAACCAAGGTAACCCACGTCAACGAATATTCACGTTCCCATCAGCACCCATTGTTGTGCACTATGGAAAAGCTCTGAGCGACCCCATTTTGTGCTCATCGCGGCGCTGAAGGCCGCTCAACATTGCAAGCGGAGACGATCCGAATGTTCAGCAAGGATCTGGAAGTCACCATCGGCCATTGCTACAAGCAGGCCCGTGAACAACGCCATGAGTTCATGACGGTGGAGCACCTGTTGCTGGCGCTGACCGAGAACCAGTCGGCGCTGGGTGCCCTGCGTGCCTGCGGCGTGGATCTGCCACGGCTGTCGGCCGAACTGGCGCGCATCATCAATGAAACCGTGCCGGTGTTGCCGCACGGCGACGAGCGCGACACGCAACCCACGCTGGGGTTCCAGCGCGTGCTGCAGCGTGCCGTGTACCACGTGCAATCGTCCGGGCGGAAGGAAGTCACCGGCGCCAACGTGCTGGTGGCGATCTTCGGCGAGAAAGACTCGCATGCGGTGTATTTCATGCATCAGCAGGAAATCACCCGGCTCGACGTGGTCAATTACATCTCGCACGGCATTGCCAAGATCGGCGACGAGCCGGCGACTGGCGCGTCCGGTGGCGAGCGCGAAGGCGAGGAGGGTGGTGAGCCGAAGGGCAACCCGCTGCACGAGTTCGCCAGCAACCTCAACGAGCTGGCGCTGGAAGGCAAGATCGATCCGCTGATCGGCCGTGCCGACGAGATCGAGCGCACCATCCAGGTGCTGTGCCGCCGGCGCAAGAACAACCCGCTGTACGTGGGCGAGGCTGGCGTGGGCAAGACCGCGCTGGCCGAGGGTCTGGCCAAGCGCATCGTCGACGGCGAGGTGCCCGAGGTGCTGGAAAGCGCCACGATCTGGTCGCTGGATCTGGGCGCGCTGGTGGCCGGCACCAAGTACCGCGGCGATTTCGAGAAGCGCCTCAAGGGTGTGATCGCGCAGCTGAAGAAGCAGCCGGGCGCGATCTTGTTCATCGACGAGATCCACACCATCATCGGCGCCGGTTCGGCCTCGGGCGGCACCATGGACGCGTCGAACCTGATCAAGCCGATGCTGGCTTCCGGCGAGCTGCGCTGCATCGGCTCGACCACGTTCCAGGAATACCGCGGCGTGTTCGAGAAGGACCGCGCGCTGGCGCGTCGTTTCCAGAAGATCGATGTGGTCGAGCCAACCGTGGCCGACAGCATCGAGATCCTCAAGGGTCTGCGCTCGCGCTTCGAGGAGCATCACCACGTCGCCTATACCAACGAGGCATTGAAGGCCGCGGTGGACCTGTCGGTGAAGCACATTCCGGATCGGTTGCTGCCGGACAAGGCGATCGACGTGATCGACGAGGCCGGCGCACGCCAGCGGTTGCTGCCGGAAGATCAGCGCACCGGCACGGTCGACGTGAGCGAGGTGGAATACATCGTGGCCAAGATGGCGCGCATTCCGGCCAAGCAGGTCTCGGCCTCCGATCGCGACGTGCTGCGCAATCTGGAGCGCAACCTCAAGATGGTCGTGTTCGGCCAGGATCCGGCGATCGAGGCGCTGGCCGCGTCGATCAAGATGGCCCGCTCGGGCCTGGCCGATCCGTCCAAGCCGATCGGCTGTTTCCTGCTGGCCGGTCCCACCGGCGTGGGCAAGACCGAGGTGACCAAGCAGCTGGCGATGCAGCTCGGCATCGAGATGATCCGCTTCGACATGTCCGAATACATGGAAGGGCATTCGGTGTCGCGACTGGTCGGCGCGCCTCCGGGCTACATTGGTTTCGACCAGGGCGGCCTGCTGACCGAGGCGGTGACCAAGCATCCGCACGCGGTACTGCTGCTGGACGAGATCGAGAAGGCGCATCCGGATGTGTTCAACATCCTGCTGCAGGTGATGGACCGCGGCGTGCTCACAGATACGAACGGACGCGAGGCGAACTTCAAGAACGTGGTGGTGGTGATGACCACCAACGCCGGTGCGGCGATTGCAGCACGACGCAGCATGGGCTTCGTCGAGCAGAAGCACGAGTCGGATGCGATGGAAGTGATCCGCCGCCTCTTCACGCCGGAGTTCCGCAACCGGCTGGACGCAGTCATCCAGTTCAGCGCGCTCGACTTCGAGCACATCCTGCGCGTGGTCGACAAGTTCCTGATCGAACTGGAAAGCCAGCTGACCGAGAAGCATGTGAGCCTGGACGTGGATGCCGATGCCCGCCGCTGGCTGGCCGAGCACGGTTTCGATCCGCAGATGGGGGCGCGGCCGATGGCGCGGGTGATCCAGGAGAAGGTAAAGCGAGCGCTGGCCGATGAACTGCTGTTCGGCAAGCTGGCTGACGGCGGCGTGGTTCGCCTGAGCGTGCGCGAGGGCGAGTTGAAGGTCGATTGCGAGGCGGCCGAGAAGTTGCCGGCCGTGGTCGGGTAGTCGCTGCATCAGCCAGATGCGAGGCAAAGCAAAGGCGGCGCAATGCGCCGCCTTTTGCATGTCTGACACCACCACCCCGTTGCCGGACCGCTGCGCGCAGGCGCGCCAGCCACCGGCGTACCCGCCTTACTTCATGCGGTACGTGATGCGTCCCTTGCTCAGGTCGTACGGGGTCATTT
>JBEPVP010000147.1:0-9283 GCA_041690935.1 Rhodanobacter sp. | reverse complement strand
AGATCTGTATAAGAGACAGTTGTCCAGCATCGACATGGGCAAGCTGCTGACGCCCGGCAGCCGCACGTTTGCCCTGACCCCGGCGCTGCATCTGCCGATTTTCAACGGCGGCGCATTGAAGGCCAACTACGGCCTCAGCAAAGCCCAGCTCGATGCGGCGGTCGCGCAGTACAACGGCACCGTGCTGGGCGCGGCGCGCGAAGTGGCGACCCAGGCCTTGAGTGCCGAGCAGATCGCCGCCCGTCAGCACGAACAGCACGAACAGATCGAGGCCGACCAGCAACTGCTGGCGAACGCGCAGGCGCGTGCTCGCCAGGGCGTGCGCGACGCCCGCGAGAGCCTCGCTGCGAAAGCCACGCTGTTGCAACAACGCGATGCCGCCGCCCAATTGCAGGCGCAGGCATTGAGCACGGATCTGGCCTTGATCAGGGCACTCGGCGGCGGCTATCGCGCTAACGTGCCGTCCAACGCGTCGGCCCCCTCTTCTTCCCCTGTTGTTACCGCCGGAGCCGTCAACCATGAGCGCCACTGAATCCGACAAGCCGCCAATTGCCAACGCTGCCGATGACAGCGGCATGGCCGCGAAAGACCCGGCAAAGCGTCGCCGCGTGCTGCTGATCGTGGCTGGCGCGTTCATCGTGGCCGGACTGGTCTGGTTTCTGCTGTGGTTCTTCGTGTTGTCCACCCGCGTCAAGACCGACAACGCCTATGTCGGCGGCAACCAGGTGGCGATCTCGGCGCAGGTGCCGGGCACGGTGGTGGCGATCCTCGCCGACGACACCCAGCACGTCGAAGCGGGCCAGGCGCTGGTGAAGCTGGACCGCACCGATGGCGAGACGCGCCTGCTGCAGGCGCGCAGTGCGCTGGCCCAGGCCGTTCGCGGGGTACGTCAGCAGACCAGTTCGGCCACCGGTGCGGATGCCCAGGTGGTCGCCGCGAAGCTCGACCTGAAAAAGGCCGAAGCTGACCTGCAGCGCCGGCTGCCGCTGATCGCCGCCCACGCCGAGTCACCCGAAATCGTGCAGCACCTGCGCGATGGTGTGGAACAGGCACGTTCCGCCGTGGCCGCGGCCAACGCTCAGGCGGCGGCTGCACATGCCGCCACCGAAGGCACCGACGTGGCGCAGAACCCGGCGGTATTGCAGGCGCGCGCAAACTTCCGCGCCGCCTGGGTCGCCGCGCAGCGCAACACGATCTACGCACCGGTATCCGGCTACGTGGCCGAGCGCAGCGTGCAGCTGGGCAACAGCGTAGCGGCCGGCCAGCAACTGATGACCGTGGTGCCGCTGCACAACTTGTGGATCGACGCGAACTTCAAGGAAAGCCAGCTGCGGCATATCCGTATCGGCCAGCCGGCGAAAGTGGTATCCGACGTCTACGGCAGCGATGCCGAATACCACGGCAAGGTGATCGGCCTCGGCGCCGGCACCGGCAGCGTGTTCTCGCTGCTGCCGGCGCAGAACGCCACCGGCAACTGGATCAAGGTAGTGCAGCGCGTGCCAGTGCGCATCGCGCTGGACAACCAGCAGCTGGACCAGCATCCCTTGCGCGTCGGCCTGTCCACCGATGTCACCGTCGACATCAGTAACGACCACGGCAGCGTGCTTGCCGCCACGTCAGTGCAGCCGCCGGTGGCGCAGACCGACGTCTACGACCAGATGGCCAGCAAGGCGGATGCGGAAGCCGACCGCATCATCCAGGCCAACCTGCTCCACGTTGCCACCACGAACTGAGCCGGACCATGGCCGCCACGCCGAACGAGACGCCCGCCGACGCCGCGCCGCTGAAGCCGCTGCACGGCGCCCCGCTGGCGCTGCTCACCATCGCCGTCGCGTTCAGCACCTTCATGGAGGTGCTGGACATGACGATCGTCAACGTCGCCGTGCCGCACATCGCTGGCAGCCTCGGCGTGAGTCCCAGCGAAGGCACCTGGACGATCAGCTCCTACGCGCTGGCCAGCGCGATCATGCAGCCGCTGACCGGCTGGCTGGCGCGCCGCTTCGGGGAGGTGAAAACCTTCGTCGGCTCCGTATTGATGTTCGTGATCTTTTCGATGCTGTGCGGCCTGGCCACCAGCATGCCGATGCTGGTGATCGGCCGCCTGTTGCAGGGTGCCGGCTCGGGCCCGATGGTGGCGCTGTCGCTGACCCTGTTGCTGTCGAACTACCCGAAAGAAAAACAGGGCATGGCGCTGGCGCTGTGGGCGATGACGGTGGTGGTGGCGCCGATCTTCGGCCCGATCCTGGGCGGCTGGCTGACCGACAATTTCTCGTGGCCGTGGATTTTCTACATCAACCTGCCGGTCGGCATCGCGGCGGCGGTGGTCACCTGGGGTCTGCTGCGCAAACGCGAGACCAAAACGTACAAGGCACCGATCGACATGGTCGGCTTGCTGCTGCTGGTGGTCGGCGTGGGCGCGCTGCAGTTCATGCTGGACAACGGCAACGACCACGACTGGTTCTCCTCGCCGATGATCCTGATCCTGGGCCTGACCGCGCTGATCTGCATCACCTTCCTGATCGTGTGGGAGCTGCACGCGAAACATCCGGTGGTTGACCTGTCGCTGTTCAAGCAGCGCAACTTCACCGTCGGTGTGATCAGCCTCTCATTGGGCATGTTCGCGTTCTTCGGCATCAACGTGGTGTTTCCGCTGTGGCTGCAGATCACGCTGGGCTACACCGCGACGTGGGCCGGTCTGGCGACGGCGCCGGTCGGCGTGCTCGCATTCCTGATCGCCCCGATCCTGGGCAAGAACATGCACAAGCTGGATCTGCGCGCGGTGGTGACGTTCGCGTTCCTGGTGTTCGCCGGCACCGCGTACTGGTTCTCCACCTTCGACAGTTCCGCCTCGTTCTCTGCGCTGATCGTGCCGCGTTTCGTGATGGGGCTGGCCATCCCGTGCTTCTTCATTCCGTTGAATCAGGTCTATTTGTCCGGCCTGCCGGTGGACCAGATCGCCAGCGCGTCGGGCCTGTCCAACTTCTGCCGCACGATCGGTTCCAGCGTGTCCACCGCGATCATGGTGACGGTTTGGCAGCACCGCGGCGAAACCCACCACGCCACGCTGACCGAGTACATCAGCCCCGGCCATCCGGCCGCCACCCAGTTCATCGGGCAGCTGTCGCATGCGGGCCTGTCGCACGCGCAAAGCCTGGGGCTGATCGACCAGTTGCTGACACGCGAGGCGCGGACGCTGGCGGTGAACGACGTGTTCTGGGCCTGCGCGATCCTGTTCGTGCTGCTGATCCCGCTACTGTGGTTCGCCAGGCCACCGTTCGGCAGTGCCGGCGGCGTCGGACACTAGGGACGCCCTGAAGGATTGCTGCGCAGCATGGACACCCGGCCCCGGCTGGTGCGGCGCAATATCTTCTGCTAGCGTTCGCCGCATGGCACAAACCAAGCGCACCATCAAGAAGTATCCGAACCGGCGTCTGTACGATACGGAAATCTCCAGCTATATCACGCTGGAAGAAGTCCGCCAGCTGGTCCTGGACAACGAGGATTTCGAGGTTCGCGACGCCAAGAGCGGCGAGGACCTGACCCGTTCGGTGCTGCTGCAGATCATTTCCGAGCATGAGGACAAGGGGCAGCCGATGCTGTCGCCGCAGTTGCTCAGCCAGATCATCCGTTTCTATGGCAACTCGCTTCAGGGCTTCATGGGGCCCTACCTGGAGCGCAGCCTGGAAGTGTTCCTCGATCAGCAGACGCAGTTCCGAAGCCAGCTCAACAACCTGATGGGGCAGACCCCCTGGAACACGCTGAACGATCTGACCGAACGCAACCTGGCGGCATTCCAGGCGATGCAGCGCGGACTCATCGACACCGCCGCACCGGTGACCCCGACCCCGGGCACCAGCAGCCGCGGCGGCAAGAAATCCGGCTGATTCCAGCCTGACCGATGGCGCGCATCGCCGCGCCATTCGCTTGTTTTCCCGATCCGATCGCTGCAGCACAGCATGTGCTGCCCTGCGGCATGATCACGCCAACGGACCGAGTTTCATGAACCACACTGTCCCATCGAGTCGTGTTGCGCTGGTCACCGGCGGCATTGGTGGCCTCGGTACGGAAATCTGCCGCCAGCTGGCCCAGGCCGATCGTCGAGTGATCGCGGTGGATCTGGCCGCACGCAGCGATCGCGTCGCCGCGTTCCGCGAGGAAATGGCCGGCTTCCACGACAACATCGCGTTCGAGCCGGCTGACGTCAGTGACTTCGACAGCTGCCAGCAGCTGATCGAGCGCATCGAGCAAAAGCACGGCAGCGTCGACATTCTGGTCAACGCGGCCGGCATCACCCGCGACGCCAGCCTGCGCAAGATGTCGCCGCAGCAATGGCACGAACTGATGCAGGTGAACCTAGACGGCGTGTTCAACATGTGCCGCCACTTGGTCGAGGGCATGACCACGCGAGGCTTCGGCCGCATCGTCAACATCAGCTCGGTCAACGGCCAGACCGGTCAGTTCGGCCAGACCAACTACTCCGCCGCCAAGGCCGGCGTGCACGGCTTCAGCATGGCGCTGGCACGCGAGACCGCGCGCAAGGGCGTCACCGTCAACACGGTGTCACCCGGTTATTGCGATACGCCGATGGTCGCTGCCGTGTCCGCCGAGATCCGCGCGCAGATCGTCGCCGACATCCCGGTCGGCCGGCTCGGTTCACCCGCCGACATCGCCCGCGCCGTGACCTTTCTCGCTGAAGAGGATGCCGGCTACATCACCGGCGCCAACCTGCCGGTCAACGGCGGCTACTTCATGAGCTTCTGAGCGATTCCGGCAACGCGGGATTGCAGTCGCGCGCCGCTTGCGGAACAGTGGGCGGATTCCCTCCACGGATCGCAGCATGGCGCAGCAAACCATTACCCTCATTGGCGGCGGTCTGGTCGGCGCGCTGCTGGCGCAGCAGCTGGCGCAGCGCGGTTTTGCGGTCGAGGTTTTCGAGAAACGCGCTGATCCGCGGCTGGCCGGCTTTCTCGGTGGTCGCTCGATCAACCTGGCGCTGGCCGAGCGCGGCCTGCAGGCGCTGCGCACGGCGGGGCTTGCCGATGATGTCCTGCAACGTGCGGTGATGATGCGCGGACGCATGGTGCACGCTCTCGATGGCGACACCGCCCTGCAGCGCTACGGTGTAGATGACAGCGAGGTGATCTGGTCGGTCTCGCGCGGCGCGCTGAACATGCTGCTGTTGGATGCGGCCGAGGCGGCAGGGGTGCAGTTCCATTTCGGCCAGTCGCTGGTCAGCGCCGATTTCGATGCCCAGCGCGTCCGCCTGGCCGATGCCGCCGGCGTCGAGCGCGAGGTGCCGGTCGGCATGCTGATCGGCGCAGACGGCGCGGGTTCCGCCGTGCGTGCAGCGATGAATGCGCACAGCCCGCTGGGCGAACGCATCGAAGCGCTCGGCCATGGCTACAAGGAGCTGGAGATTCCGTCGGCCGGCGAACTGCCAGCCGCCGTGCTTCAGCTCAGTGGCGGCCGCGATCAGTTCGCGCTGGAGCCGCACGCGCTGCATATCTGGCCGCGCGGCGGCTACATGTGCATCGCGCTGCCGAATACCGAGGGCAGTTTCACCGTCACGCTGTTTTTGCCGGCGCAAGGCGCCGCGCCGAGCTTCGCCAGCCTGCCCGATGCGACGGCCGCGGCTGCATTTTTCAGCGCGCGGTTTCCCGGCCTGCTGTCGTTGATCCCGCAATTCAATGAGGACTTCGAACGTAACCCGGTCGGCACCCTGTCCACGCTGTATCTCGAGCGCTGGCATCTGGACGGCCGTGCGCTGCTGCTCGGCGACGCGGCGCACGCGATCGTGCCGTTCCACGGCCAGGGCATGAACTGCGGCTTCGAGGACACCGTGGTGCTGGCGAACCTGCTGACCGAGGCGCCGAACGACAGCGCCGACGCGTTTGCCGAGTTCCAGCGCGTGCGCCAGCCCGATGCGAATGCGATCGCCGCGATGGCGCTGGAAAATTATGTCGAGATGCGTGACTCGGTGGCTGATCCGCACTACCTGGCCAAGCGCGAACTCGGCGCTCTGCTGGCCGCGCGCGCGCCGCAACACTACATGGCGCGCTATCGCCTGGTCACGTTCACCCACGTGCCGTACGCCTATGCGCTGGAACGCGGCCATGCGCAGGACGCGTTGCTGGAACAGCTGCTGCGCGACACGCCGCGCGTGACGGATGTCGATCTCGACGCGGCGGTGCGTCTGTTCCAGTCCCGCCTGCCGCCGTTGCCGTTGCCGCCATTACGCCATGGATGAGTCACTGCTTGCCGCCTTCCGCGCCACCCATTACCTGGTTTGCCTCGACTTTGTGGAATGGGTCGACATCCGCATCGACCAGCCGCTGCCGGCCGCACTGCAGGTACTGGTCGCTACCCAAGCGTGGGGATTCATCACGGCGTGGAACCCGCGCGCCGAACCGCGCGATCCGGCTGACAACCTCGCCGCGCAACGCCAACTGCTCGCTGCGCTGCGCGCCTGGCCGGGGGCAGCGATCCATCCGGGGGTCGGGATCGGCGCCAGCGGCTGGCACGAACCCAGCCTGTTCGTGATCGGCCCCGACACCGCGACGCTGGACAGACTGGCCAGACAGCACGAACAACTGGCCTATGTTCACGGCCACGCTGACAGCATGGCCCACTTGCGCGTACTGGAATGACCGGGTCAGCGGCAAGACCACCTTGCTGCGCATGCCCGTCGATCTGCTGCGAACCGATGCAGCGCGATCAATATGTTGGCTGGATGCTCTTTCCGGGGCCTCAGCTCGACCTCAAGGTCGACCTCATGCCACGCGGGAACCTACAAGCTGGACGATGAACGCGCTATCACCGCTTTTGACACCGGTGGTTATGCCGACTACGCCGAGCCGGCTCGAGCCGTGCTCGGCATCACGCTGATCTCCGATACCACGGCCACTCCCCTGCGTCGTCGCTGCGCGCTGCGCGAACTGCACACCCGGCTGGCGCCGAAGATGAGGTTCGGAACGGCAGGCATCTCAATCCACCAGCTGGTTGATCTCCATGATTGGTAGCAGGATGGTGAGAACGATGATCGGCACAACGCCGCCCATGACCAGGATCATGACCGGCTCGAGCAGTGTCAGCAGAATCGCCAGGCGTCGCTTGAGGGCCTGCGTTTCGAGCTGCGCGGCGCGCTCGAACATGTGCTCCCGCCTGTCGCTGGCTTCCCCGCTACCTACCGGGTGCAGCATGAGCTGCGAAAAGATGTGTGTCGCACTGAGCGCACGTCCCAGGCTTTCACCTTCAGGCACGCGTTCAATGGGGGCCTTGATGCCATCCTGCATGACCAGGTTGGACATCGCCTGTGCGCCGTAGTCGAGCGCTGCCAGCAGCGGGACGCCACCGCCGACGAGGATGGCCAGCGTGCTTGCGAAGCGCGAAGTATTCAGGCCGCGAATGACCGGCCCGAGCCACGGCAACCGCAGCACGAAGGCGTACCAGCGGCGCCGGTGGCGAGCATGTAATGACAAGGTCACCCGGGCGGAATGTCGCATGGTGGCCCGACGCAACTACTCGCCCGCGTGAGGGGCTGCTTCCGCTGCGAGCCATGCCATCATTGCAGCGGTCATGCATGCGCAACGCACGCCAAGAAACGGAAAGCTATCGGTCAGCATGGTGCTGAGCGTTGCGTCCAGTGACTTGCGCAGCAACCGACGCGCGCGATGCAGTCGGGTTTTCACGGTCTGCGGATTGATGGCCAGCCGAGCGGCGGTTTCCTCCACGCTGCATTCCTCGATCTCGCGCAGCCTGTAGACCGTGCGATAAGGATCCGGCAGTTTGTCGATCGCGTCTTGCAACAGGCGGCGGATCTCCGCGTGAGCGGCGAGCGAAGCCGGGTCACCGCCGTCGAACCCGAGTTCGGATTGGCTAACCCAGTAAGGATCCAGCGATGACGGACTGACCTGTTCAAGCCCGACCATGGTGCGCCGCTTGCGCAAGCGACTGCGCGCCTCGTTGAGCAGGATGCTGATTAACCAGGTTCGCAGCGGAGCATCGCCGCGGAACGTATCGAACTTGCAATAGGCCCTTGTGAATGCCTCCTGCACGATGTCCTCGGCTTCTGTGTCGTCCTTGACCACGCCGCGCGCAATCCGGTACAGGTGCGGGCCGAAGCGCTGCATGATGTGTCGGAACGCTTCCTGGTTGCCATGCGTCACAAGTATGGCCAGCGCGTCGTCGTTCAGCGCGGTGTAGTCGATCCATGTGACATCGACAGGTGGAGGCAAAGATCCTTGCATGGTTATTTGGATGCAGATGCGGCCCCCGGGTTCCGGGATCAGCCAGCGATCAGCGTGGGCACCCGCGGGCACGAACTCAGTTTGTCCGACATGACTAGAGTCCCGGCACGTCGGGTACTCGGTCCAACCAGGTTACCCAGAACACCTGCCTACATGGCCAGGGACACGACCTGGCGTCCTTGCGCCTGCTGCTTGAGTGCGACAGCGGCAGCACGCCGCATGGACAAGCGCCATCGGCATTGCGGACAATCAAGGCAATGACCGCCGCAAACACCGCCGTGCCCCTGCTCGAAGCGCGGGCCTTGAGTTTTTATCGCCAGGACGAACCGGTGTTCGCGCCGATGGATTTCCGCCTGCACGCTGGCGAGCTGGCCCTGGTTGAAGGCGACAACGGCAGCGGCAAGACCACCTTGTTGCGCATGCTCGCCGGTCTGTTGCACGTCGGCGAAGGCGAGCTGCGCTGGCGCGGCGAACCGCTGCAGCGCGACCGCTGCGCCGGCGAGATCCTGTTTCTCGGTCATCAGCTCGGCCTCAAGGCCGACCTCAGCCCGCGCGAAAACCTGCAGATCGCCGCCGGACTGCACGGCTGCCGCGACGGTGCCAGCGTGGCGTCGGTGCTGGCCGCGATCGGCCTGCGCGGCTACGAGGACGAACCGGTGCGCCGGCTGTCCGCCGGTCAGCAGAAGCGTGCCGCACTGGCCCGCTTGCTGTTGCTGCCGGCCACGCTGTGGCTGCTCGACGAACCTTACGCGAACCTCGACCGCATCGGCATCGCGCTGGTGAACGAGCTGCTGGAAACGCATACCGATGCTGGCGGTGCCGCCATGGTCACCAGCCACGGCACGGTGAGTTTCCATGGCGGCGAACCACGACGGATCCGCATGCATGATTGAGATGCGCACGAGTGCAACTTCCGGCGAGGCTTGCTTGAAGCCCTATCCTCTGGACGCAGTCCGGGGGAGAGGGTTGGGTGAGGGGGCGCTCTGGCTCAAGAGCAGCCCCCTCACCCTGTCTCTTATACACAAATGACGCTGCCC